>JBJXFO010000095.1:0-44969 GCA_046154725.1 Parvularculaceae bacterium
AATGCACGTCTTTCTTGCGGCGCCAAAGGAAGACGTGCATTTCGCTTCGCTCAATGCACCCTACGGCTCACCCCAGCACCGCTGCGCCGATCAGATACGCGCCGAAAAATGTCAGGATTAGCGTGAAACCTTTGCGGAATTGCTCCTCGGGCATCGCGATCAGCGCTTTGGTTCCGATTGTGGTTCCCGCAAAGCCCGCAGCGACAATCGCGACAATCAAGACGGCCCATTCGGCATAGGCAAAGCCGACAAAACCGAAAGCGAGCGCCTTCAGCGCGTGCTGTGCGCTCATCGATGCCGCGTGCGTCGCCGTTGTTTTAAGTTTGTCGAGCTTGGCGGCCCCGACCATCGCGGCGGCTATTGGCCCTGTCGCGCCAACGAACATGGAAATGACGGCGCTGCCGGCGCCCGTCAGCGCATAGGTTGTTGCGCCGGGTGAAAATCCCTTCGGCTTGGGGCCCCAGACGGTCACGAGCACAAAGACGCCGACAAGGGCCTGCAACAGGCGCTCAGGGATCTCGACATATAGACGCGCGCCGACAATCGTCCCGGCCAATGATCCGAGGGCAAACCATAAGGCGATGGGCCAGACGACCGAAGCGCGCTGCAGATAAAATCGCCCGGCGTTGGAGCCAAGCTGCGCGAGCCCATGCACCGGGATGACGGCGGCGGGCGGGAAGAGCGCGCTCATGACGGCGAGCAGCGCCAGCCCCCCGCCAAGGCCGAACGCGGCAGTCAGGGCGGAGGTTAAAAAGCTTGCGGCTATGACGGCAAGGGCGGCGAGGGGGCCGAGGTCGTCGGGGAGAAGGGCGTCAGGAGACATGCGTCAGTGGTCAGTGGTCAGGGAAAGGCATTGCGTATTGCGCGATCCTGCGCAACTTGCCAATCACCGAACACTGACCACTGACCACCGACACATGAAAATCGCCACCTGGAACATCAACTCCGTGCGCCTCCGGATCGATCAGGTCCTGCGCTTTCTTGAAGAAGAGGCGCCGGACGCCCTGTGCTTGCAGGAAATCAAATGCCGGAACGACCAGTTTCCGGCGAAGGCCTTGGCCGCGGCGGGCTATGCGCATCAGGCGGTGTCTGGCCAACTAGGCTTTCACGGCGTCGCGATTGTCTCGAGGCTCCCGCTCAAGGACGCCGCTGCGGAAAAGTTCTGCGGCAAGGACGACTGCCGCCATATCTCGGCAGTGCTGCCCGGCGGGCTAACGCTACACAACTTCTACGTCCCCGCCGGCGGCGATGTTCCGGACCCGGACGAAAATGACAAGTTCGCGCACAAGCTCGCTTTCCTGAAGGAGCTTGAAGGCCGCTTCGGCGGAAGCGGCAAATCGAAAACGAAGAACGTGCTGGTGGGCGATCTCAACGTTGCGCCGCGCGAGCATGACGTGTGGTCGCACAAGCAGCTCCTCAGCGTCGTCTCGCACACGCCGGTTGAGGTCGATCTCCTCGACACGGCGGTTCACGCCGGCGGCTGGACGGATGTGGCGCGCGCGCTGATCCCCGAACCCGAAAAGCTCTATACGTGGTGGTCCTACCGCGCGGCGGACTGGCGCCAGTCGAACCGCGGGCGCCGCCTCGATCATATCTGGGTCAGTCCCTCGCTCAAAAAGGCGGCCCTTTCCGGCGGCCGCGCCGGCTTTGCCATCCACGACCGCTGCCGCGGGTGGGAGCGGCCCTCGGACCATGCGCCGGTCACGCTAGTATTGGAATTATAAGGTGAATGCCGTAAAAAGTCGGACGGCTTTCGCACCCGCAGAAATGTTGGCACAGTCGGCGGCTATGGCGCACTCCATGCATTCCGCTGCCCATGCCCCTGCGGCCGTCGCGCGCGCGCCGGACGTTGAGCCGCTGTCGAGCGTTCGCGTGGCGCTCTTTTCCGGCAATTACAACTACGTCGTCGATGGCCCGGTCAAGGCGCTGAACCGGCTCGTGGCGCACCTGGAGCGGCGCGGCGACCGCGCGCTTGTGTTTGCGCCGACGACGAACACCCCGGCGTTTCGCCATTCGGGCGAGCTCGTCTCGATCCCGTCTGTTGCGCTCCCCGGCTCGCGCAATGAATACCGGCTCGGCCTTGGCCTGAATGCAGCGGCAAAGCGCCGGCTCGACGCCTTTGCGCCGACGCTTGTGCATGTTGCCGCGCCCGACTGGCTGGGGCTTGCGGCTCTCAATTACGCGCGCGCGCGCGGCATTCCCGCTGTCGCCTCGTTCCATACGCGCTTTGACACCTATCCGCGCTATTACGGGTTCGGCGCGTTCGAATGGATTGTGACGCGTTATCTGCAATATTTCTATGCGCGCTGTGCGCGCGTCTATGCGCCGTCGCCGTCGATGGTCGAAGAATTGCAGCGCGACAAGATCGGACGCGATATCCGCTTGTGGGCGCGCGGCGTCGACCACGCGCTGTTCAACCCGAAGCGGCGCGATCCGGCCTGGCGCCAGCGCGGCGGATTTGCCGATGACGATGTGGTGATCGCCTTTGTCGGGCGGCTTGTCCTTGAAAAGGGCATCGATGTTTTCGCCGGCGCCGTGAACGCGGCGCAGGCGGACAATCCGAAGGTCCGTGCACTGATCGTCGGCGACGGGCCGGCGCGGGCGCATTTTGAGGGGTTGCTGTCGCGGGCGCATTTTGCCGGCCATCTCGACGGCGAGGCGCTGGCGCGTGCCTACGCTAGCGCCGATATCTTCCTCAACCCCAGCATTACCGAGACCTTCGGCAACGTCACGCTGGAGGCGATGGCGTCAGGCTTGCCGGCCGTTGCCGCCGCCGCCTCGGGAAGCCGGTCCCTCATTGCCCATGGCGAGACGGGGATGCTGATCGACGACGCCCTCGCGCCGGCCGCGTTCGCCAGTGCGCTCACGCGTCTTGCCGCCGATGACGATTTGCGCCGGCAAATGGGCATTGCCGGCTACCGCGCGGCGCTCACTTACGATTGGGATGCCATACTTGACGGGCTGACTGCGGACTATCGCGAGGTAATGAAGCGCAGCACACCGTGAACGACTGCCGGTCGATTTGATGACCCGGCTGTCACAATTCTGCATTATCCGCTCCCAAACGATGTAAGGGCTTTTATCAGACCATAGTCGGGTCAGGGCCGGGGTCGCAATTAGGGGCGGGGCGGGGCATGCGCATTGCGGATATTTCGGAGTTCTTCAGCGATTTCGGCGGCGGCGTGCGCACCTATGTGCACCAAAAACTGGAAGCGCTGTCGAAGGCGGGCGTAGAGCCGTTCATCATTGCCCCGGGTCCGGCCGATCGCCGCGAGAAGCGGCTTGGCGGCGAAATCATCTGGGTGCGCTCGCCGGTTTTGCCGTTCGACCATCGCTATCATCTGTTTGCCCGGGGCAGGCCTATTCACGATCTCCTCGACGAGATTGCCCCCGATATCGTCGAAGGCTCATCGACATGGCGCGGCGCATGGATTGCGCGCAGCTGGCAAGGCGCGGCGGCGCGCGCGCTGTTTCTCCATCAAGATCCCGTTGCCGTTTATCCGCACTCGTTCCTTAGTCCAGCGTTGAAGACCGACCGCGTCGATCAGATCTTCGCCGGGTTCTGGCGGTATCTCGCGCGGCTGTCCGCCGGGTTTGACGCGACGATCGCGCCGAGCGCGGTGTTTGCCCGCCGGCTTGAACGCTACGGCGTCAAGCGCGCGGTTGCGTGTCCGCTCGGCGTTGACCGCACGCTGTTTGGCGCCGACCGCCGCAATGACGCGCTGCGCCTGAAGATGCTTGCCGAGTGCGGCGTCAAGGATCCGGCCGCGCCCCTCTTCGTCGCGGTCAGCCGTCACCATCCCGAAAAGCGCCTGCCGATGATGATGCGCGCGTTTGAGCGGTTTTCGGCGACGAGGCCCGCGGCGCTCTATCTGATCGGAGACGGACCGCTCTGGCGATCGGTCAAGGCGCAAGGCGCCAAGATCAAGGGCGTCGCCGTCGCGGGGCCCGTCACCGATCGGGACATGATTGCGGCCAAGCTCGCGAGCGCCGATTATTTCGTCCACGCGGGCGCTGCCGAAACCTATGGCCTCGTCGTTGCCGAGGCGCTCTGTTCGGGCGTCCCGATCATTGCGCCCGATCTCGGCGGCGCGTCGGAGTTTGCGCATCCAACTTATGCCGAATCCTATCGCGCGGGCGACGCGGACGCGCTCAGCGCCGCGATGACGCGTATCGTTGCGCGCGACCGGCGCGCGCTCGGCGCTGCGGCGCGGGCCGGCGGCGCGCGGGGTGGCGCGCCGGCCGATCCCTTCGCGCCGCGTGTATCCGTATACGGCGCGCTGACGGTATCCCGCCGCGAGCGCCTCGCGGCGTAGCGCCTTATCCCGGGGAGTTGGTTTCCGGCGTGCTCCACGGCTGCTCGCGCAAGGCAAGCTCGCCAAGACGGCGCCTCGCAAAGCGGGGCGCGAGAAAGTCATAGAAGAACCAGTCGCGGCGCGAGAGCGGCACGACGTGATAAAAAAGCCGCTCGCCCAGCGTCCACCGCACGCGCTTCCTGTCGCCGCGCCGGGCTGAGGGCACGCACCAATGGTCGAACGCATAGCCGAGCGCGCCGCCGTCACGCACGATCCGGTGCATGATCTCGTGATCCATCAGACAATAGGGCCAGCGCGCTGGCGAAAACCCGCCTGCGGCATGCAAGGCGTCCGCCCTGAACGCCTCGCCATAACCGCCGCCATGCGTCTGGCGCGGCGCAAGGAGCGCCATCGCGCGACCCTTTGCGCGAACAGCCACGCTCGCCTCTGGATCGGGTGACGCCACGCCGAACGCGATCACGGCGGCAATTTCCGGCCGTTCGGCAAACAGACGCTCCGCGCGATCGAGATAGTGCGGCGGATAGTGCGTGTCGGCATCGCATGTTGCGACAAGGCCCCCCGTCACGCCGGCGAGCCCGCAGGCAAGCGCGGACGCTTTGCCCGGCTGCGCCTCGCGCCGCACCTCGACATTGAGAGCGCCGTTGGCGGCCGCGAACGCGCGCGCGATTTCCGGCGACGCATCGCTCGAGGCGTTATCGACAAGGATGATGCGATTTGGCGCGCGCGTCTGGGCGGCGAGCGAGGCGAGCGTCGCGCCAAGAAAACGCTCTTCGTTAAAGAACGGCAGGACGATGGCAAAAGGATCGCGCATCAAACGCCTATCGCAGCGGAGGCTGGCGGGTGCAACAGGATTAGGGATTAGGGAATACTGTCTTTCAATCCCCCAATCCCTCCCCTTACTGGCGGCCGGCGCCGGGCCAGCCTAGAAGGCGGCGCGGGAAAAGGGGTTCGGGTTGACCATCGCCCTGTTGATTGAGCGCGCGCGCGGCGTTGTCGCGCAGCCCGTTGTCAAGCGCGCGCTCGCTATTGCGCAAGCAGCGCTGTTTCTTGGCGTTGTTGTCTATCTCCTGGTCCGCCTGAGCGCGGTCGGCTGGCGGGACGTTTTTGAAGCGTTCCCTGAAGGCCCGTGGTTCTATCTGATCTTCACGGTCCGCTATTTCCTGCAGCCTTTGTCGGAAATTCCCGCCTACGAGATGGTGTGGAGGACGCCGCTCTGGCGTCACTGGACGGCGTTCCTGCGCAAGCGTGTCTACAACTTCGCCGTGATGGGCTATTCGGGCGAGGCGTTCTTCACGCTTTGGGCGCGGCGCAACCTGACGCTTTCGGATCGCGATATCCTTGTCGGCGTCAAGGACAACAACCTCATCTCGGCGCTGGTCTCGAACGCGGCGACGGCGATTGTTGTCGCGGCGCTGTTTTTCATCGGCGATCTCGAGCGCGAGCTTGATGCGATCCCCGGCGGGGCGGCGCTCTTTGGCCTTGCGTTTGCGTCAGCGACAAGCCTTGCCATCGCTGTTGTGATGTTCCGCCGCAAGCTGATCCAGCTGCCGCGCGGCATGACACGCCGGATCGCTATCATTAACGCGGTGCGCATTGCGGTTATCATGGGCCTGCATGCGCTGCTCTATGCGTCCGCCATTCCGGGCCCACCCCTCGCGGCATGGCTGATGTTCATCGCCTTGCAACTCGTGCTTTCGCGCCTCCCCTTCGTGCCCAATCAGGACATCGTATTCCTGACCGCAGCCCCCTCGCTTGCGGCCGTCATCGATGCGCCCGAAGCCGCTATTGCCGGCATGCTCCTCGCCGAGGCGGGGCTCTCGCAGATTTTCAATCTCGCGCTATTTGCCGCAACAGCCCACCATGCGGTTCCCAAGGGCGAGGGCCGGTCTTGAGAGAGGCGCTGCGCAGCAAACGCGACCGAGCAAACGCCTTCAATTGACGAGTAACCTCAACGCCAGTTAACAATTTTTTTACAGGACTAAAAAAAGTCTGGCATCGGATAGCGGCGACCTTTGTTGTTCGCCGGCGGGAGGACGCAAACCATGAGCAATCTAGATCTGGAGCATCGCAAAAATAGCAGGGCTATTTCAGAGTTGCCAAAGGGTGAATTTGAAACGCATCGTGGTGAGTTTGCGGTATTGGTGGCCGGGTCGGTGAGCAGCTATCACAAGACCAATCGCGAAGCGATTTTGGCGGCGCGCTCCAACTATGTGCTTGGTCAATTCTCCGTTCAGAGAATTGAACCGCAGCCGGTCGACGTAGGCTTCATAGATCGTGCCGATTATCCGCGGTAAATACTACGAGCGCCGGCAGCCGCTCGTAAAAGTCCGGCTGTCCAATGCGATTCCCCACTATGTTGGCGAAGAATTGAGCATCGGCCCCGCGGCGGAGATAGCCTGCGACGTCTGGGCCCTTGTTGACACCGGTGCAACGCATTCTGTGATCGATCGGCAGATCCAAGTTGAACTCATGTTGCTGCAACAAGGGTCAAAGCCCGTCCTTTTCCCGAACATGGGTACAATTGAATTTCATCCGACTTACACTTGCGGCCTGCATTTTTTCGATCATTACAGCGACGGCGCCAAAGTTCATGAATGGAAAGATTGGCTGGAAGTTTTGTCATTCGACCTGACCGAACGGACGTTTAAGGCGGTAATTGGCATGGATGTGCTTCAGGCAGCAAAACTATCAGTTGATCAAGGCCTTCCGATTATCGAGTTCTAGAATGCCGTAGGCTGGCGGCGGGCCACAATGTGGTCAATGGGCTTCGATTAAGGCCGGAGGGGCGCGCAGAGGCCGGCGCGCCGCTGCCCGCAAGCCGCGATTGCCTTCGCTTTCACCCCGCGCCGGAATTGGCTACAGACTTGCGGCTCGCCTTCGCTCCGGCGCCGCCGGACACCCTGAGCAACGATACTCATCCATGGGTCTTCTGGACCGTTACATCCTGCGATCGGTCGCAACGCCCCTGGCGCTCGCGCTTTGTGTCGCCGCCATGCTGCTCATGATCGAGCAAATGCTGCGTCTGTTTGATTTCGTGCTCGCCGAACAGGGGCCGGTCGATGTCGTCTGGCGGATGCTGGCGAACCTCGTGCCCCATTATCTCAGCCTTGCGCTACCGCTCGGCGCCTTTCTTGGCGTCATGCTGGCCTTCCGCACCTTGTCGATGTCGAGCGAGCTTGACGCGATGAATTCGAGCGGCGCGTCTTATGGGCGGCTGATCCGTCCGGTTGTGGCGCTGCTTGCTGTGCTGGCGGCGTTCGATTTCCTGCTGGTCGGGTATCTGAAGCCCTATGCGCGCTATGAATATGACAAGATCCGCTTCGACGTGACGTCGGGCGCGCTCGGCATCAAAATTCCGCAAGGCGAGTTCATCGACATCACGGATGAGGCGACGATCCGCCTCGGGCGCATCAATCCGGCGACGCGGCGGGCCGAGGATATTTTCCTTGAACTGCGCGAAGACGACGGACGGCGCACGATCATCACCGCGCAGTCGGGCGGCATCTCGACAACGCCGGACATCTCAAGCCTGCTCCTCAAAATGGCGAAAGGCCGCCAGCTCTTTATCGATGCGGCGGGCGAGCGCACGCAAAGCCTCGATTTTGACAGCTTCGATCTCGAGGTCGGCCTTCCGGCAATCGCGCGGTTCCGCGCGCGCGGCTATGGCGGCAAGGCGGATGAGGCGACGTTTAGCGAAATCCTCAGCTTGCTGAACGATCCGGCGACGCGCGGGACCAGGCAATGGCATGCGTGGCGCGCGCAGCTGCATTGGACAATCCTCCATCCCTTGACGTTTTTGACGCTGCCCATTCTTGCGGTGGCGATGGGCGTTTCCGCGCGCCGGCAGGGGTCGAATTTGAAGCCGGTCGCCGGCATCGCGATCCTCATTATCTATCACGAGATGCTGGAGGAATGGGGCCTCGTGACCGCGAGCCTTGGTCAGGTGTCGCCCTATGTCTCGATGTGGGGCCTGCTGGCGATCTTTATCGGCGTCAGCGTCTGGCTCTATCGCGGCTCGATCGACCGCGCGCGCACGGCAAAAGTCATGGCGCGGCGCGATGACGACACTGTGCGCCTGCCGGCGCCGGCCCGTACGGGCGAAAGCGCGCTTCAGCGCGGCGCTGCGCAATGATGGGCCTTGATGGCGCGTTCACCCGCTATGTCGGACAGCTTTTCGTTGTCCGCTTCGCCGGGTTTCTGCTCTTTTTCGTCATCGTTCTGCAGATGCTCGATCTCCTGAACCGGTCGGAGGCGATCAGTGCGGCGGCGGGCGCGGGCACAGATTCGATCGTCCGCTATGTGTCGCTGCGCGCGCCGCAGATCGCCAGTCAGTTCGCGCCGTTTGCCGCGCTGCTCGCGATTGTCGTGACGTTGTCCTCGCTCAATCTTTCCAGCGAAATCGTTGTCATGCGCGCGGCCGGCATGTCGATCCACCGCGTGTTGCGCCCGATTGGCGCGGCGTGCCTTGCCGTTGCGCTGGCGCATTTCATCTTTCACGAGACGGTCGTCGTCGATGCGGCGGCCGAGCTTGAATATTGGGAAGCCAACAAGTTCGAGGTGGGGCTCAAACACGACGCCTCGACGCGCACCAATTTGCGCCTCCACCTCGATCAGGAGATCGTCTCGGCGGCAAGCGCATCGCGCACCGCAGAGGGCGTCAGGCTGTCCAATGTGGTGATCTACGACCTTGACGCCGGGGGCCTTGCGCAAAGCGTGATCGAGGCGCGCGCCGCCCTGTTTGGCGCTGACGGCTGGCGGCTCCTCGACGCGCGCGCGCCGGGCCCCGACCGCGCCGGCGCTCTCGTTGCGTCGATGCCGTGGGCAACCTCGCTCAATCCCGAAACGCTGTTTGCCCTGTCGCTCAATCCGGACCGCGCCGGCATGGCAACGCTCGGGCGCCAGATCAGCCAGCTGAGCCGCGACGGCGCGGACACGGGCGCTGCAACAACTTCACTCCTCAGCCGCTTTTCAAAGCCGATGGCGACCCTCGTAATGCCCCTCCTCGGAGCGATCGCCGGCTTTGGCGTCAGCCGCCAGGGCAATCAGCTGGTCCGCGCGGCGGCCGGCGGTGCGCTCGGGTTTCTATATTTCGTCGCGGAGAATCTGATGCTGGCGATCGGCAAGCTCGGCGCAGTGCCGCCAATGCTCGGCGCCTTCTTCCCGTTCGCGCTCTTCCTCGTCATTGGCTTTGCCATGCTGTTGGCGATGGAGAACTGAAGCTAGGGATTGGGGACTAGGGATTAGGGACTAGGGAGTTTAAGAGACCCTCCGTCCTTCTAATCCCTAACCCCTAATCCCTAGTCCCTAGTTCCCCATGTCCCCAACCGTCCTCTCTCTCGGCTGCCGCCTGAACCTCGCCGAAGGCGAGGCGATGCGCCGGCTTGCCGAGACGGCGGGGCTTGCCGATGCCGTCGTCATCAATTCCTGCGCCGTCACCAATGAGGCAGTGCGCGACACCCGGCAGAAGATCCGCCGCGCGCGGCGCGACAATCCGCACGCGCAGGTGATCGTTACGGGCTGCGCCGCGCAGATCGATCCGGACGCCTTCGCGGGCATGACGGAAGTCGACGCCGTGATCGGCAACGCCGAAAAACTCGAAGCCGGGACGTGGGCTAAGCTTGCGCGGCGCGAGACGCCTCGGGTTCTCGTCAACGACATCATGGACGTGCGCGAGAACGCCGCGCATTTGATTGACGGCTATGGCGACCGCGCGCGTGCTTTCCTGCAAGTGCAGAACGGCTGCGACCACCGCTGTACGTTCTGCATCATTCCGTATGGCCGCGGCCGCTCGCGTTCGGTGACGGTTGCTGACGCTGTCGCGGGCGTCACCCGTCTCGTTGCGGCGGGCCATAAGGAGGTTGTGCTAACCGGCGTCGACATGACGTCGTGGGGCGCGGACCTCGGCGACGGATCGCGCCTTGGCGATCTCGTGGACGCGATCCTCGGCGCTGTGCCGGATCTCTACCGCCTGCGCCTGTCCTCGGTCGATTGCGCGGAAATCGACGATCGCCTGTTCGATGCCCTGACGGGCGAGCCGCGCGTTGCGCCCTATCTCCATCTCTCCTTGCAGGCGGGCTCGGCCCTCATCCTCAAGCGGATGAAACGCCGCCACACGCGCGAGGACGCCATTGCGCTGACGCGCGCCTTGCGCGCCCGGCGCCCGGAGATCGCAATCGGGGCCGATTTTATCGCCGGATTTCCAACCGAAACCGGCAACATGTTTGACGAAACGCTGAGCCTCATCGACGAGGCCGGCGTCAATTTCGTCCATGCTTTTCCGTTCTCCGCCCGCGACGGGACGCCGGCCGCGCGTATGCCGGCGCTGGCCGGGCCGGTCGTTGCCGCCCGCGCAAAAGCCTTGCGCGACAAGGGGGCGCAAGCGACGGCGCGGTTTCTCGATACGCTGATCGGGCGCGAAGACGAGGCTGTCGTTGAAAGCGGCGGACGCGCAAGGCTTGGCAATTTCGCGAGCGTGCGGCTCGGCGGCGAACCGGCCAAGGCGGGCGAAGTTCTCCGCGTCAGGCTGACAGCGCGCGAGGGCGAGATGCTGCTGGGTCATACGATATAGGCGAGGGCCGGCCGGGCGCGCGCACAAAAAAGCCGCGCCGGGGTTTGCGTAACCACCGGCGCGGCTTTGCAACATTTATAGCCGAAAGCCTTAAGCCGCTTTCGCCTTCGCGCGCTTGACGCGCTTTTTCTTCGCCGCCGGCTTTGCAGCCTTTTTGACGGTTTTCTTCGCCGTCTTTTTCGCTGCACGCTTCGCAGCGGGTTTGGCGGCTTTTTTCTTGGCCATCGCCATGCACTTCTCCATGAAAAAGGCTGACATACTTCAGCCGTCGTGAAACAAGTTGCTGCTCCGCGATTTCTGGCAAGCAAAAAATGACAAACACACGAAATTTTCTAAGCGGGCTGTTCGGCAAAAAGCCGTCCGGCGACGGGCAGGAGCCTGGCGCGGCGGCGCCTGGAATTAGCCCGCCTACGGACAGTTTCGCGCAAGAGCGCGATGCGCGGGACGACCAGAAAACGCCGGTAAATGCTGCAAAACCCAACATCTTCCAGCGCCTCGCCAGCGGGCTTTCCCGCTCCTCGCAAAAGCTCTCCGACGGCGTCACGGCGATCTTTACCAAGAGGAAACTCGACGCCGAAACGCTCGCCGAGCTCGAAGAGCTTTTAATCGCCTCCGACCTCGGCGTTGAGGGCGCAAGGCTCGCCGCTGCGGCAATTGCCAAAGGCCGCTTCGATCGCGAGGTCACCGACGCCGAAGTGAAAGAAGCGCTGGCGGGTCACCTCGCGGGCGTCCTTGCCAGCCGGCAAAAGCCGCTTGTTATCGATGCTGGCCGGGCGCCGCACGTCATTCTGGTCGTCGGCGTCAATGGCGGCGGCAAGACGACGACGATCGGCAAGCTTGCGGCGCGCTTTGCGCACGAAGGGCACAAGGTCGCGCTTGCCGCCGGCGACACCTTTCGCGCTGCCGCTGTCGAGCAACTGCAAGTGTGGGCAACGCGCACGGGGGCGTCGTTTTTTTCCAAGGAGACCGGGGCCGATGCAGCAGCGCTCGCCTATGAAGCGCTGACAAACGCGCGGCTAACCGGCGCCGATGTCTTGCTGATCGACACTGCCGGGCGCTTGCAGAACCGCAAGGAACTGATGGACGAGCTCGCCAAGATCGTCCGTGTCATCAAAAAGCTCGACCCCGCGGCGCCGCACGACACGCTGCTGGTCCTTGATGCGACGGTTGGCCAGAACGCGCTCGCGCAAGCGAGTGTCTTTCGCGAGATTGCCGGCGTTACGGGTCTCGTCATGACCAAGCTCGACGGTACGGCGCGCGGCGGCGTGCTCATCGCGCTCGCCGATCGCCATCCCTTGCCCATTCAGTTCATCGGCGTCGGCGAGGGGGTCGGCGATCTGCAGGATTTCGACGCGCGCAGCTTTGCCAGAGCGCTGGCGGGTCTGGAGAGGTTGTAGGGTGTAGGTGGTAGGCTGTAAGGGGGCGCGGCTCCCGCAACGTCACAACCTACCACCTACAACCCACAACCTCCTTCCCCTCATGACCTCACCTACGCCCCCGACGCGCCTTTCCGGCCGCGCCAAAGCCTTCGTCGATTACGGGCCTTTGCTCGTCTTCTTCGTCGCTTATTTCTTTGGCGCGCGCCTTGCGCCCGTCTTCGGGCGGACGATTGCGCCGGGGGAGGAATTGTTCGTGTCGGTCGCGCTGTTCCTGCCGGCGTTCGCGATCGCTTTTGCCTACAGCGTCTGGCGCGAGCGGCGCATTGCGCCAATGCTGCTGGTGTCGGGCCTTGCTGTTGGCGTCCTTGGCGGGTTGACGCTCATTTTTCACAACAAGACGTTCTTCTACATGAAGCCGACGATCGTCTACGCGCTGTTTGCGGTGACGCTTCTCGGCGGGTTGATGAGCGGGCGCAATTTTCTGAAAACGCTCTTCGATGGCGCGCTGCATTTGCCTGACGCGGCCTGGCGCACGCTGACGCAGCGCTATGCCGTTTTCTTTGCGGTGCTGGCGATGGCGAACGAGATCGCGTGGCGCTGGCTGACGCGCGAGTGCGATGTTGGCGCCATCGGGGCCGTGTGCGCTGGCGAAGCGGCGTGGGTCAATCTGAAGATCTGGGGCTTTACAGGCGTCAATATCGCCTTCGCCCTCGCGCAGGCGCCGTTCCTGTCGAAGCATCTGGAGAAGCAGGAAGCGGGGGATAGGCAGTAGGCAGTGGGCAGATAGGCAGGCGCAGTCCGCGATGCCTGTTCCCTACCGTCCCTCCCGCCACGCGTCGGCAATGATCTCTACCCGCCAGCCCGCGACGGCGGCGATGTCGTAGCGCAAGTCCGCGCGAGCAAAGACCGGATGGCGCGACACCCAGCTGCGCCCCGCCTGTTCAAGGCGGCGCCGGTTGGTTGCGGTAACCGCAAAGATCGCCGCCTCGATCGCGGCGCGGCGTTTGACTTCGATGAATACCAGCAGCCCGCCTTTGCGCGCCACGAGATCGATCTCGCCGCCGGCCGCCTTGAAGCGCCTGTCGAGAATGTCGAACCCGCGCAAGCGATAGGCGATCTCGGCGAGGCGCTCGGCCAATCGCCCCGATTGTTCGGCCCTGACGCGCTTGGGCGACGCGCTCATGCGCCGGCTTTCAGGACTAGCGCGCGCGCGTAAGCTTCTTTCCTCGGAATGGAAAAGGCGTCCGCCGCCGCCGCCGCTGCCGCTTTCAGGGGTTGGGTTTGCAACGCCGCAACGAGGAATGCGTCAATCTCGGCGGGCAAGGGCGCGGCTTCCTCCGCAGGCGGATCGACGATCACGACGATCTCGCCCTTCGGATCCTGTAGCGCATACCGCGCGGCAAGGGCTGGCAAATCGGCCTCGACGAATTCCTCATAAATTTTCGTCAATTCGCGCGCGACGACGGCGCGGCGCGGCCCGAACACTTCGGCCATCGCGGCAAGGCTTTCGCCCAGCCGCGATGGGCCTTCATAAAAGACGAGGCTCGCCTTGACGCTGACAAGCTCGCGGAAAAAAGTGCGACGCGCCTCCGCTTTCGGCGGCGGGAACCCGGCAAATAGAAAGCGGTCCGTCCTGACGCCGGCCGCCGACAGCGCTGCGACAAAGGCCGACGGCCCGGGCAAGGGAATGACAGCGACGCCAGCGGCGCGCGCCTCGCGAACCAGTTTCGCGCCGGGGTCGGAGATCAGCGGCGTTCCCGCATCGCTGACCAGCATATAGCGCGCGCCCCCATGCAGCGCGGCGATAATGCCGGGGCGCACAAGGCTCGCATTGTGGTCGTGATAGGGGCTCATCGGCGTATCGATGCCATAGGCGGCGAGCAGTTTGGCGGTCTGGCGCGTGTCCTCGCAAAGGATCTTGTCCGCGCCCTTCAGGGCCTCGATGACGCGATAGGTGACGTCGCCAAGATTGCCGATCGGCGTTGCCGCCACATAAAGGCCGGGAGCCAATACACGGAACGATTGGGGCTTGGAATCGCGGGTCATCAGGCAGCAATCCGGTTATTGTCGCAAAGCGTCAACCATTGGCGCGGAGTTTACGCCCTCGCCGGCAGGCGATAGGGTGCGGCCGCAATCGAGCGTCTGGGGTATTCATGCGTAGAGGGTTCTTCGGCCGGTTTATTATTGGCGCTGCGTTGCTCGCCATTGCCGCATGCGCATCGAGCCCTCAATCCGGGCCGGTCGTTGCGCGCGAGGAACGGCCTGCGCCGCTTGATCCGCGCGCCGCGCCCCCTGACGGGCGCGAGCGCTCGCGCTATGACGAGCGGCGCTTTGTTAATCCGTTGCACCTGCAAAACTCAGAGCCGGTCCGCGTCGGGCTGCTCCTCCCGTTCACCGGCGCGACCGACGCTGTGCAACAGGTTGCGTCCTCGATGTTCGACGCGGCGCAACTCGCGGCATTCGAAGCGGGCGACGATCGCTTTCTCCTGATCCCCAAGGACACGCGCGGCACGCCCGAAGGCGCCGCCGCCGCCGCGCGTTCGGCGCTCGCCGATGGCGCCGAGATCATTCTCGGACCGCTGTTTTCGGAAGAGGCCGCCGCCGCCGCGCCGGTTGCCAAGGCCGCTGGCGCGCCGCTGATCGCGTTTTCGTCGGACGTTCAGTCGGCGGGCGCCGGCGTTTTCCTCCTCAGCTTTCCGCCCGAAATCGAGATTGCGCGCGTCACCGACTACGCGATGCAGAATGGCAAGGCGCGCTTTGGCCTCCTTGCGCCGGCCAATGATTACGGACAGCGCGTCTCGACCGCGTTCTCGCGGGAGATCGCATTGCGCGGCGGCACGCTCGTCCATGAGGAACGCTACGAGCAAAGCCCCGACGCGATGCTGGCGCCGGCAAAGCGCCTCGCCGCATATTCGCGCGGGGCCGGCGGCGGGCTGCAAGCGGTCCTGATGCCCGAGCAAGGCACGCTTCTGCGGGCGCTCGCGCCGCTGCTTCCCTATTACAACGTCAACATCAACGAGGTGAAACTGCTCGGCGTTTCGGGGTGGAACAATCCGCGCCTGACGCGAGAGCCGGCGCTGAAAGGCGGCTGGTTCGCCGCGCCCGACCCCGCGATCACCCGCGACTTTGAAGACCGCTTCCGCGCCGCCTTCGGCGAGAGCCCGCCGCGGCTCGCCTCTCTTGCCTATGACGCAACGCTGCTTGCCGCGCGGCTTGGCCAGGCGCCGCGCCGGCGCGACCGGTTTGACACGCGTCTCATCGCCAGCCGCAGCGGCTATTTCGGCGCCGACGGCCTCTTCCGCTTCACGCCGGACGGCACAATCGAGCGGGGCCTTGCAATCCTCGAAATCCAGCCGGGCGGCATCCGCGTCATCGACCCGGCGCCTAAATCCTTTATTGCCGGAAGCTAGGCAATGCTGCGCGCGCTTTTCCGTGTGTTGGCGGTTGCCGCCACGCTTTTCTTCACGCAGGCCGCGCCGGCAATCGCCGATGATAGCGCCGCCGCATTGGCCGAATTGCGCTCAGCGGTCGATGTCGCGACACGGGCCAGCGCGCAGCGCTGGGCCTTTACGCTCGAATACCGCGACGTCTCGGGCAGCGACGCCCGCGTCTTTCGTGTGCGCTTTGATCCGCGAAAGCCGGCGGGCGCGCGCTGGTCGGCAATTGAACCGCGCGCGGATCAATACGGGGCCGAGGAAAAGAAGGCGTTCAAGCGCATGACCGCCAATGATGACGCGGACGATGCGCTTGTCTACGAAGGGCTCGCCCAATCGCTCTCTGGCGCCAAGGTTGTGTCCGTCAACGCGGCGCAGGCGGTCTTTTCGATCCCGATTGCCGACCCCGAGACGCCGGCGGCGGTTGCCGAAGCCCTGACTGCACAAGCAACTCTCGACCGTAAGGGCGGCCATGTCGCCGCTGTTGAAATCCGCTCGATCAAACCGTTCAAGCCGGCCTCGGTCGCCAAGATCAAGTCAATGCGCCAGTTGCAGGTCTATCGGCCAATCGCGCCGGGCGGGCCGGTTCTTATGCATGCCTCGGAAGCGGACGCCGAAGGAAGCGCGATGTTCAAGGCCTTCGCCTCAAAGGCGCGCCTTGCCTATTCGGAATACGAGGCAGTCGATGCTGGCCCGCGGGCCGTCAAATAGAGCGGCGCGCGCGGCGCGCGCAAAAACCTTGCCGAGCGCAGAAATACCAAGCGGAGCGCAAATAAACAGACCGCGGCGCAGAAAACGGTAGCGTCGCGCGCCGCGCGCGTTTATACCGGCGCCATGAATTTGTTTTTAAACAGGGACGAAGTCTTCGTAGCAGGTGGCCAGCCGACGCACACCTACGTCGAAAGGTCAGGAGAGGCGGTCGAACGGTCCCTCGCGCGGGCGATCGCCACGCCCAACCAAATTGTATCCCTCGCGGGCCCGACGAAGACGGGCAAGACAGTTTTATGCAAAAACATTTTGGAACAACGGCAATACATATGGGTGGATGGCGGCCAAGTAAAAAGTATTGATGCGTTCTGGACACTTGTCTGTGGCGAGCTTTCTTTGCCCGACACGACAGAAATCACAAAAGCTAGCGAGACGGCGCTTGAGGTTGGGGGCGAGTTGCCGTGGGTTGTCACCGCGAAGGGATCGAAGCTGCTTTCATCCTCGCTCGTCGAGCGGCGCAACGCCTCAACGCCCGCCGCAGCGATCGCGCAGATGCAAAAGGCGAAGGCGATTCTCGTTATCGACGACTTTCACTATATCCCGGAGGCCTCCCGAACCGATCTCCTGCGCGGGATTAAGGGCGCCGTATTTAACGGCCTTAAGGTCATCCTTCTTTCAGTCACCCACCGCGTCTTCGACGCGCTTAAATCGGAATCCGAGTTGACTGGCCGCTTTACAGCGATTTCTTTGCCCCACTGGTCGGCTGACGATCTTCGACTGATCCCGCAAAAAGGGTTTGCGGCACTCAATGTTGAATGTCCGACGGCGATCGTCGAGCGGTTGTGCGAGGAAGCTCAGGAAAGCCCATTTCTGATGCAAATGTTCTGCTGGCAGATTTGTTTCGATTGCCGGATTGAGTCTTGGTCCCTCACTACCAAGAAGGTGCCCGCTGAAATCGATTTAAAGTCGATGTACCGGCTCATCGCCAAAGATGCGGGACTGCCCATCTACCAGAAGTTGGCGGCGGGGCCGCAGAGCCGGAAAGCAAGGGCCAAACGACCGATGGCGAGTGGGAGGGACGCCGACATTTATGAGGCTATCTTGTTGGCGCTTGCTGAAACAGGTCCGAAGTCTGTCGTGCCCTATGACGAATTGCGCGCAGCGCTGGCGAGGCTGCTGACCGAAATGGTTCCGCAAAAGAATGAAATCACGTCAGCCCTCAAGCACCTGGCCCGGATTTCACGCGAAATCGGCGCGGAAACAGCCATCGACTGGGATGAATCGAAGCGCGAAGTGAACGTCGCTGAGCCGTATTTGCGATTCTTCATGCGTTGGCAAATCAGACGAAACGGTGCGGCACTTCGATAAATCCTTGAGTGACGGCACCGCGGACTATTGCCACTATTGCCTTCAAGCCAACAGCCGCGCCAGCACAGCGTTGAGAACGCGCCGGCCGTCGGCGGTCGCGGCGAGATGATGGCCATTCTGAACGAGTGCGCCGTCTTCGACCAGCGGCGCGATTTTCCCGGACAGTGCGGCAAGGTCGCCCGCGTTGAGGCTGACGCCGTCAACGGTCCGGAGGCCCATCGCGAATTTTTCGACCCGCGCTTCTTCCTCCGTCAGCGGATCATCGAGGATGAGGGCGTGGCCGGCCGCCTCGACGCGCGTCAGATACCCGGCCGGCGCGCGCGCCGTTTCCGTTGCATGCCGCGCTGCCCCGAGCGTTACGCGCCCATGCGCGCCGGGGCCGACGCCGACATAGTCCCCGCCGCGCCAATAGGCGCTGTTGTGGCGCGAGCGATCCCCCGCGCGGGCGTGGTTCGAGATCTCATAGGCGGGAATGCCCGCGGCCGCCGTCATCTCCTGCGCGAGGTCGAAGAGGTCGGCCGACAGCGCGTCGCCGGGCGCGGCCCAGCGTCCCTTTGCAACTTGCCGGTCAAACGCCGTGCCAGGCTCGACCGTCAGCTGATAAAGCGACAAATGGCCAAGCCCGGTTGCGAGGGCGGCGCGCAACTCGTCCGCCCACTGATCGGCCGTCTGGCCCGGCAGGCCGTAGATGAAATCGGCGCTCGCCCTCGGGAACAGGGACAATGCCGCATCGATCGCGCCGCGGGCGTCCGCCCCGTCATGGTCGCGGCCGAGAAATTTCAGCGCCGCATCATCGAAAGACTGCACGCCGAGCGACAGACGGTTGACGCCGGAGGCGCGAAAGCTTTCAAGCCGCGCGGTCCCGGCGTCCGCCCCGGCGTCCGAAGGGTTCGCTTCCAGCGTGATCTCGGGATCGTCAGCAAACCCCCACAGCCGCTCTGCCGCCTCGATGACGCCGCCGATGACGGCTGGCGGCGCAAGGCTCGGCGTGCCGCCGCCAAAATAGAGGCTCGCCACGCGGCGCCCTGGCGTCAGCGCCGCCCAATGCGACAGCTCGCGCACCAGCGCGGCGGTCCAGCGCGCGGCATCGAGCCTTCGGTCCTTGTGCACATTGAAATCGCAATAGGGGCAAATGCGCGCGCAAAACGGCCAGTGGACATAGACAGCGATGTCGGCGTCAGGCGGTTCATTGGCGCGCACCGGGTCAACCCTGCAAACACGCCGTTATCAGCTGCCGGAAGGCGTCGGCCCGGTGGGACATAGCGTGTTTCGTTTCCGGATCGAGTTCGGCGAAAGTCAGCTCATAGCCGCGCGGCACGAACACCGGGTCGAATCCAAATCCCATCTCCCCGCGCGGCGGAAAGTCGAGCGCCCCTTCGACGATGCCGGTAAATGTTTCGCGATGCCCATCGGGCCAGGCAAGGCAGAGGCAGCAGACAAAGCGCGCAGAGCGGTCCGGCGACCCCGTTTTCGCCATTTCAAGCCGCACCCGCTCCATGGCCCGTCCGAAATCCCGGCCCCCCGGTGCTTCCGCCCAATCGGCGGTCCAGACCCCCGGCGCGCCGCCAAGCGCCGCGACCTCAAGGCCGGAATCGTCGGCAAGCGCGGCAAGCCCCGCGGCGCGCGCCGCCGCCAGCGCCTTGATCGCCGCATTGCCCGCAAAGGTGTTTTCCGTCTCCTCGGGCACGGGCAAGCCAAGCGCTGCGGCCGGGATTGCTTCCAGTCCGAACGGTACAATCAATGCGTTGATTTCTTTCACTTTTCCAGCGTTATGGCTGGCGATGACCAGGGTTCCGGGTCCGAGTTTTCGATGCGCCTCTAATCCGCCCATATCGCTCATCGGAAAAAAATTATCGTTTTTCGACGAAATCCGCTTGCATCGTTTTTCGATAAGTGTATATCGTTATTCAACAAGACGGAGAAACGCTCCGCCCCCGGCGGGAAGATCGGAAACGGCCAAATCGACGTGCCTTCAAACAAAGACGTGCTTTCAAACAAAGATGGGCCTTCAAACAAAAAAGAGCGGCGGGGCATTCACCCACGCCGCTCAGGAAAAACAGCCAAAACGCGCTCGCGCACCAACGAAAGGAAATTCTGATGTTACGCAGTCACGCCGTCTTCACATTTGCCACTGTCACCCGCTTTGTCAACAGCGCTGTCGTCTTCGTGTCCGTCGCGCTGATGGGCGGCGCCTATTTCAGCGCCCTCGGACAACTCGCGGTCGCCTGAAGCCTGAAGCCTGAACGGCCGAAAGGAAGCATTTGATGACAAAGGCCCTCACCCTTCTGATCGCGGCAGCAATGGCGCTCGCCGCGATCGCGTTTACCGCGGCGCTCGCCCGCTCGGGCGAGGATCCGGGGGGCGCGGCGCGCCGCCTTTGCGCCGAAACGCTGTGCGGCGTCATCTTTTTTTAGACCAGCCTTCCTCCGGCGGCGGTAACCCGCCGCGTTTCAAGGGAGCCGACTATGATCAGGGCCATTGGCAAAGGGTCGCTCGCCTCCATTCTGGCGGTCGGGTTGCATGTCGTTCGCGTCGTCGTCTGGATCGCGTTCGCGGGGCTCTCCGCCGCGGTCGTGGCAATCCCCTTCATTCCGGCGGTCGCGACCTTCCTCGCCGGCGCCGATGGCGCAAGGATTACCGGCGACATCGGCGTTGACGCCGGCGACTTCGTTGAGGTGCTGAAGCACTTCATCACCTTCGGCGTTCTTCTTTATGTCGTCGAGCGCCTGCTGGAACTGTTGAAGACGCTGCGCTTCGGTTCGCCCTTCGTCGCCGAGAACGCCGTGCGCTTCCGCCGCGTCGGCTGGGCGCTGCTGATCGGCGAAGGATCGAAGATCGTGATCGGCATTCTCGCCGCCATCGTCGATGCCGACATTCCGATCAGCCTCGACGGCATCACGCTCATCGCGATTGCCGCAGTTTTTGTGCTGTCGGAGGTTTTCCGCGAAGGGGCGCGCATGAAGGAAGAGCAGGACCTCACCGTCTGATGTCGATTTCCGTCAAACTCGACCGCGTCCTGCTCGACCGCTCGATGTCGCTGACGGAGCTGTCCGAGCGCGTCGGCGTGACAATCGCCAATCTCTCAATCCTCAAAACCGGCAAGGCCAAAGCGATCCGCTTCTCAACGCTGGAAGCGATCTGCAAGGAGTTGAACTGCCAGCCCGGCGACATCCTCAATTTCGAGGATGACGGCCGCCCGATCCGGCATGAGGATTAGGCGCGCGCCGTTAACGAACGGTCCCGCGCATGTAGCCTGCTCGATCCCGGCGAATCGTGGCCGTGCATTTCGCTTCGCTCAATGCGCCCTATTTGGTGCGTCGGGCCGGGCGAAGGCGATCGTTACGCGAACGCCTTTATTTTTGTTCGATTCAACTGCGATGCGCGCTTTCGCGTTGATTTTCAGCGATTCGACGATCATCGCGCCGAGTTTGCCTTTCTGCGGCCAGGTGACGCCGTCGGCAAAGCCGTTGCCGTCGTCGCCGACCATCACCCGGCACTCCTGCTCGTCGACGAGGCTGTGCAAGAACACCGTTCCCCCCTCACGGCCTGCAAACGCGTGTTTGAGCGAGTTGGTGATGAGCTCATTGACGACGAGGCCGGTCGGCATGGCGACGTTGATCGACACCGGCCACGCATCGACCGTCAGGTCAAGGCGAATGCCCTCGACAGCGTGGGCTTGCATGACCGCCGTGGCGATCTGGCTGAGATAGACGCCGAGATCGACGGTGTCGGTCGATCCCCCGTCCGCCGACAACGCATCGTAGAGGATCGCCAGCGAGCCGACGCGCCCGGCCAGGCGGTCGAACCGGTCGCCTGTTGCGTTGTCGGCGACGTTCCTCGCCTCAAGGCGGATCAACGTCGTGATCATCTGCAGATTGTTTTTCACCCGATGCTGGAGTTCGCGCAGCTGGACGTCCTTTTCTCGAACGCGGTCGTCCGCGTCCGCCGCTTCCGGTATGCGGGCGTCGGTCTTTGACAGCGCCACCAGCCTGAACACCGGCGTCCCGTCCTCCGCCTCAATGATATTGGACCAGGCATCGACGACGCGCTCGCCATCGGCGAAGGAGAAGACGCCGAGATAGTCGGTCCCGCTGACAATCGCGTCGCTCAGCGACACGTCGCCGTCGGGGACGACGCCAGGGGGCAGCGCATCCCACGCCTTCCCGACGACAGCCGCCGGGGCCAATCCGGTCAGCCGCTCCAGTTCCGGGTTTGCGTAGGTGATGCGCTCGGCCGGCTCAAGTTCCGAGACGACGACAACGAACGGCAGGTGGTCGAGAAACCGCTTGAACCGGTTACTTTCGAGTGCGCCGGCAAGCTGCGGCATGTCGTGAAAACCCCCCGGGCCTTCCTTGTTCGCGTCCATGGTCCTCCGATCATCGGCCAGCTTGGCAACGAAGGACCTGTCGGACCCTCGCCTGTTTCTATTCAAGGGATCGTCGCCGGTCGATACCCGCCGCCGAATTTGTAAGCCGCCCCTCGGGTCAGTCCACGGACCGCAAAGGTCTCTTTGCCGATGCAATTGCGCATCGTCTGTACGCCGCCGGACCGCACGCCTATATCGCCCCGCATGACGGCGCTCGATCTCAGCGTGAATCATCTGGCGGCGGAGACGGCTCGCGTCTCCGTCTTCGCACTGTCGCGCGCGGAGATGGCGGCGGCGATCAGCGCAGGGCTGTCGCTTGACGCCAGAAAAGCGAAGATGCGCGCGGGTCAGGTTTGGCGCTGGGCCTATCATTATGGGCTCACCAATTTCGAGGCGATGACCGATATCGGCAAGGAGGCGCGGACGGGCCTTGCGCGCCTTTTCTCCCTGGCGAGGCCGCGCGTGGTGGAGCGGCAGATTTCCACTGACGGCACGCGCAAATATCTCATAGAGGTGTCAAAGGGCGCCGAGATCGAGTGCGTCTATATTCCCGATGTCGGGCGTGCGGGCGCGCTCTGTGTTTCGTCCCAGGTCGGCTGCACGCTCACCTGCACGTTCTGCCATACGGGGACGCAAGCGCTGGTGCGTAACCTCACTGCTGGCGAAATCGTCGCGCAGGTGATGGCGGTCAAGGATGACCTTGGCGAATGGCCGTCCGGCGGGGATGACCGGCGGCTTTCCAACATCGTCTTCATGGGCATGGGCGAGCCGCTCTTCAATTTCGGTAACGTCGCGCGCGCGATCGAGACGATTGCCGACGGCGACGGCATCGGCATATCGCGCCGGCGCATCACGGTCTCGACGTCGGGCGTCGTGCCGGAAATCGTGCGGCTCGGCGCCGAGACGGGCGCCATGCTGGCGATTTCGTTGCACGCGACAAACGATGCACTCCGCGACGTGTTGGTGCCGATCAACCGCAAATATCCGATCGATGCGCTGCTTGAAGCCTGCCGCGCCTATCCGCCGGCAAACAACTCCAAACGCATTACGTTTGAATATGTGATGCTGAAGGGCGTCAACGACACGGACGCGGAAGCCCACGCGCTCGTCCGCCTGCTGAAGAATATTCACGCCAAGATCAACCTTATTCCGTTCAACCCGTGGCCCGGCGCGCCCTATGAGTGCTCCGACTGGGAGCGGATCGAGGCCTTTGCCGAGATCGTCAACAAGGCCGGCTACGCCTCGCCAATCCGAACCCCGCGCGGGCGCGACATCGCCGCGGCGTGCGGGCAGTTGAAGTCGGAAAGCGTGAAGGCAAGGGCGAGCGAGCGGCTGAGGGAACGGCGCACGGCGCCGTTGACCTGATGAAAATTGACGAAGCCGCGCTTGTCGAAAAATTCGTGCGCGCGTCCGGTCCCGGCGGCCAAAACGTCAACAAGGTCTCGACCGCGGTCGAGCTGCGCTACGACGTGATGGCGGCGTCGATGGGCGAGGGCATGCGCGCGCGGCTTTTAAAACTGGCGGGACAGCGGGCGACCAAAGACGGCATCATCGTTCTTTTTGCCGACCGCTTCCGCACGCAAGAGCGCAACCGCGCCGACGCCCGCGCGCGCCTGCAAGCCTTGCTCGACAAAGCCGCGACGCCGCCGAGGCCCCGCATCGCGACGAAGACGCCGAAATCGCAGAAGAAAAAGCGGCTCGAGTCCAAAGTGCGCCGAAGCGAAATCAAGCAAGGCCGCGGCCGCGTGCGCGGGGAGGACTAGCGTCTCGGCAAAAAACTGCTTCGCCGCTCCGCTCCTTTCCGCTATGCGGAGCGCCGCAAGCGTTGAGAAGGGTTCCGCCATGGCGAAGCTGAAGGGCGTCAAGAAGGTCGTTCTCGCCTATTCCGGCGGGCTCGACACTTCGGTGATCCTCAAATGGCTGCAGGTTGAGTACGGCTGCGAAGTTGTGACCTTTACCGCGGATCTTGGACAAGGGGACGAACTCGAGCCCGTGCGCCGCAAGGCCGAACGCAACGGCGTGAAGGAAATCTACATCGAAGACGTGCGCGAGGAATTCGTGCGCGACTTCGTTTTCCCGATGATGCGGGCGAACGCGCTTTATGAGGGCCAGTACCAGCTCGGAACGTCGATCGCGCGCCCCCTGATTGCCAAGCGCCTCGTCGAGATCGCGAAGGAAACCGGGGCCGATGCTGTCGCGCACGGCGCGACCGGCAAGGGCAACGATCAGGTGCGCTTTGAATTGTCGGCCTATGCCCTCAACCCCGACATCAAGGTGATCGCGCCGTGGCGCGAATGGGATCTGACGAGCCGGACCAAGCTCATCGAATGGGCCGAAGCCCATCAGGTCGAGATCCCGAAAGACAAGCGCGGCGAAGCGCCGTTCTCGGTCGACGCCAATCTTCTGCATACGTCTTCCGAGGGCAAGGTGCTGGAAGACCCCGGCGTCATCGCGCCCGATTACGTCTATCAGCGCACGAACGATCCCGAGAGCGCGCCCGACACGGCTGAAATCATCGAGGTTGGGTTCAAGCGCGGCGACGCTGTTTCGGTGAACGGCAAGGCGCTGTCGCCTGCAAGCCTCCTTGCCGCGCTGAACGATTTGGGCAAGACGCACGGGATCGGGCGGCTCGATTTTGTCGAGAACCGCTTCGTCGGCATGAAGTCGCGCGGCGTCTATGAAACGCCGGGCGGGGCGATCCTCCTCGCCGCGCATCGCGGCATCGAACAGATCACGCTCGACCGCGGCGCGGGGCATTTGAAAGACGAGTTGATGCCGCGCTATGCCGAACTCATTTACAACGGCTTCTGGTTCGCGCCCGAGCGCGACATGCTGCAAGCCCTCGTCGACAAGAGCCAGGAGCATGTCGAGGGAACGGTGACGCTGAAGCTTTACAAAGGCTCGGCCAATGTCATCGCCCGCGCATCGGCGAAGTCGCTCTATTCGATGGCGCATGTGACGTTCGAGGAAGACGCGGTCTACGACCAGAAAGACGCCGAAGGCTTCATCAAGCTGAACGCGCTGCGGCTGAAATTGCTCGCGCGGCGGAATATGCGATGACGTGCGGCCCTGCCCTCTAAAGTTGTGCGGGCGAGGCGAAACTCGCCGCTATCCTACCGGCCCTATTTTTGTCTATAATCGAGACTTGGTTGCGTAGGCTTAGTGGATCGAGGGTCGTCATGAAGAACATTGAAGCGGTTTTTGGCGGGATTTTGGCGCTGGTTGTGCTTGGCGCGGCGATCTTCATGGTCGCTGGCAATACCTGGAACAATCCGCGGCCCTTGCCGGGCCCGGGCTCGGATTATCCGTATGACCAGGGCGCGATTGTCGATGCGTCGGCGGGCGATATCGAGTGCCAGTGTTTCGATCAGGGCTTTGCGCTAGCCGGCAAGGATGTCGGGGTGATGTCGTCGCAATACCGCACCGGCTTTGAAAGCTGCCGCGCGATCGGCGAGGCGCGCGGGGGCGACGCCTGGACCGCAGGCTGGAACTCGCGGCTGTCGGCCAAACCCTTTCAAGCGTCCTGCCGGGCATGGAAAAACGGCCGCGGGGCGTAAGCCGTAGAACGCGCACGTCGGACGACGAAGGCTTTGGACGTTTTTTGAGTGGAACCAGCGCAGCGCGTCGGTTCGTATGGCTTTGACGCATGCTTCCGCGCCAAACTGAATGTGACGCACTTGCATTAAGCGGCAGGCGGAGCGGTTAGATCGAGTATAGAGGCGCTGCCGGTTTCCAGCGCAAGCGCCCGAGGCGTTAATCGCGCCAGCGTTGGATTGTTGTGCTCGCAAGCGCTATTCGGCGGCGCGCTGCAACCGTCGCCGGGCGGGTGACGCGAAGGTTACGCGTTTCCAAGTTTACGCTTGCGCCCTTTCGCTGCCAGCGCAGCCGCACCTGTCAGGAACAGGGCCAGAGCAGGAGGCAGCGGTACGACAGGTCCACTGTCCGCCGTGTTAATTACAATCCGCTCGATCACAAATCCGTTCTGAGAAGGGTTTTGCGCATGCGTAAAAATAAACTGCGTAAACGCCGCGCCTACAAACTCGATAATACCTTGGCCGTCATTCGTTGTTGACGTAATCGTCGATCCGTCAAAGGTCGTGCCGTCCTGGTTTGTATAGGATATCGATATCGGCCCGTTATTCGTCGAAAAGCCGAAGAGCGTTTCTGCCGGGTCTCCGCCGACGCTGCTCAAAGCGTCAAACTCGACGAGTATTGAGGTGATCGCCTCGGAGAATGTCAGGGAATAGGTTCCGAGAGAGGAAATCGCCTGGCCAATGTAAAGCCCGGCGAAAGTTCCGGCAGAAATATTTCCGAGGCTTCCGTCATTCGTCGTCGCGGCCAACGTCACGCCGTCAGTGACAACCGTCAGGCCGCTGCCGAGAACTATGTCGTTGTAAGTGACGGTCGTCGCGTTTGCCGCGCTGCTAACTAGCGCCGCAGCGATCGAAAGCCCCAAGAGCTTTTTATGCACAAGATCTCCCCGTAGATATAAATTTTCTAAAGATTAACGTGCGATCATATTGATGTAAAGGCTGAATTATCGGCGCTTAAAGTCGGAAGCGAAACGCATCTTGGCGGGACCACGCCCGTCTGCAATTGGCCCCCGGATCGTTATGTAAGCTAAAGAAGAAGGCGAGGGTCAGTGGCGCGCCGCCGGCTCAATTTCCGCCTTCAGCGGCCGCGCCAGCAGGCTGGCGATAATCTCATCAAGTCCGCGCGCGCCGGACACTAGCGCCGCAACAGCCGCACACACCGGCATCTCGATCCCGGCCGCTTTTGCCATGGCGAGTACGGCCGGCGCGGTGGCGACGCCCTCGGTTACCGAATTGCGTCCGCCGAGCACGTCATCGAGGCGTCCCCCCCGTCCAAGCTCCAGCCCCAGCGAGTAGTTCCGCGACTGCGGCGACGTTGCGGTGAGGATCAGATCGCCAAGGCCTGACAGACCCGACAGGGTCTCCACCTTGGCGCCGCGCGCCAGAGCGAGGCGCGAGAACTCGGCAAACCCGCGCGCAATCAGCGCGGCGCGCGCGCTGTCACCGAGACCCCGGCCGACAACCGCACCGGCGGCGATTGCCAGCACGTTCTTCACCGCGCCGCCAAGCTCGGCACCGACAGGATCGTCGCTGAGGTAGGGCCGGAAATGCGGCGCGCTAAGGCTTGCGGCCCAACGCCGGGCAAGACCGGCGTCAGCGGACGCAAGCGTCACCGCCGTGGGCAGACCTTCCGCAACATCGCGCGCAAAGCTTGGCCCGGAAAGGACGGCGGCGGCAGCGCGCGGCCATACCTCGGCAAGGACTTCGGTCAGCATCAGACCCGTGCCACGCTCGATCCCTTTGGCACAGAGCAATACCGGCGCAGTGGCCGGCGCAGTCTCCTTTAGCTGGGTCATCACTGCGCGCGCATGCTGGGCCGGAGCGGCGAACACATATGCGTCGCGCCCCCCCGTAGCGCCAAGGTTGTCCGTAGCGCGCAAGCCCGAAGCTAGCCGGACGCCCGGCAAAAACGGCTCGTTCACGCCGCGCTCATTGATCGATGCGGCGGTCGCGGGCTCCAGCGCCCAAATCATCGTATCGACGCCCTTGAGCGCCATCAGATGGCCAAGCGCAGTGCCCCATGCGCCGCCGCCAATTACGGCGGCCGAAGGAAAGGGTGCCGTCTCAGCCGTCATATGCATTGCTTAAGGGTGAACAAATGTGAAAGTGTTCAGGATGACCACCGATTCCACAGACGCGGGTCAAGCGCTGATTGCCGACCCGGCCGTCCCAGACCCGACCGTCCCCGACGCGTCCGCCACGGCAATCCTCGACGCGGCCAGCCGCCGCTTTCTTCACTATGGCTACAATAAAACGACCATGTCGGAGATCGCTGCCGACTGCAACATGTCGCCGGGCAACCTCTACCGCTATTACCCGTCGAAACTTGATATCGCCGAAGGGTTTGTCCGGCGCCTGCGGTCCGACCATCTTGCCGAATTGCGGGCGGCGGCCCTGCCCGCCGGCCTGTCGACGCCCGAGCGGCTGCGGACCTATTTCCGGACCAAACTGCGTCTCGCCTACGACCGTTTCCATGACAGGCCGAAAGCCTATGAATTGTCTCAGGAAATCCTGAAGGAGCGGGCGTCGTTTGCGACCGAGTGGGAGGCTGCGGAGGCCCGGATCATCGAAGATATTCTGAGCCGGGGTGCTGCCGCTGGCGATCTCAACCTGCCGGACCGCGCGCGGCTTGCCCGCCTCCTCCAGGACGTCTTTTTCCGGTTCACGACCTCGGCAATCTTTTTTGAAGGCGACTATGAGGGACTCGTGGGCGAGCTTGACGCTGTGATGGACCTTGTTCTCGACGCTTTTGCCTGGCGCCATTCCGGGCTCGTCCGCGGCGCCTGAGACGCACTATAAGGCTCTGTAAAAATGCTGACAATTGAAGATTGAAGATTTTCAGATTTATTCATTGACAGAAATCACTCTCGCTCCTAGATATCGTCTACCGCTTCCGCCGACGCCAAATCGATCCGGCAAGGCCTGACGAAGCGGACAAAAAGACTAAGAGAAACAGCCATGATCACCAGTAATTCGCGCGCCGCCGGCGTTCGCTTCCTCGTCGCCCTCCTCGTCTCGGCAATCATCGCCGGCGGGTATTTGTCCGCCATCGGCTATTTGAGCCCCGGCTTTATCGCCTAGACAAACTTCCAGTTGACCCAAGCGTCATCACTCGACCCCCCGCTCGCAAGGCCAACCCGGCCCGAACGCCCCTTCTGACCGGGACCCCCCACCCCCCAGCCTTGCGAGTTCCAAGAACGCGGAAGCCACCCTCCCGGCTTCCGCGTTTTTTTGGGCTGCCTTACGCCTTTGGCCCTCTTTTGCCGCCGCCATGCTCCCGTCCGGCAATGGGTTCGGCGAGCGGCCAGCGGGCGCGCGGCGCAAAGCTCAGCGCTTCCGCGATTGACGGCGCAAGACCGGCATCCAGCCGTTCGATCCCGGCGAACGCGACCATCGCGCCATTGTCGGTGCAGTATTTCGGCGGCGGAACAGACAGCAGCCAGCCGCGCAAAGCGGCGAGAGCCTTGAGCCGGCTCTTGATCGTACAATTGGAGGCAACCCCGCCAGCGACGACGAGGGTCGATGCGCCCCGCTTGGCTTCCAGCTGCGCCATCGCCCGCTCCGTACGGTCTGCAAGATGGGCAGCGATTGCAGCCTGAAACGAGGCCGCCAGGTCGGCGATGTCCTGACCGGTCGGCTGTGAAAGCGCCTCGGCGGCGAGCCGTAACGCGGTCTTCATGCCAGAGAGGGAAAAGTCGCACCCCTCGCGGTTTGCGAGGGGCCTCGGAAAGTCATACCGGTTGGCGCGCCCGCCGGTCGCCGCCGCTTCGATCATCGGGCCGCCAGGCTGCCCAAGGCCCAACAGTTTTGCGGACTTGTCAAACGCCTCACCGGCAGCGTCATCGATCGTTGTCCCAAGCCGGCGGTATTGCCCGACGCCCGCAACCTCGATCAGCTGCGTATGGCCCCCGGAAATCAGCAGCAGAAGATAGGGGAAAACAACGGGTTCGGTCAGCCGTACCGACAGCGCATGGGCTTCAAGGTGGTTGACCGGGATGAGCAGGCAACCATGGGCAATTGCCATCGCTTTGGCCGCGGTAAGGCCGACAATAACCCCGCCGATAAGGCCGGGTCCCGCCGTCGCGGCAATCAGATCGAGACGCTCCGGCGCAATACCGGCCTCAGAAAGCGCTTGCGCGATGACGCCGTCGATCCGCTCAACATGCGCCCGCGCGGCGATTTCCGGTACGACCCCGCCAAAAGCGGCATGCTGGTCGAATTGCGCAAGCGTGATGTTCGAAAGGACACGGCAATCCCCATCGGCCCCGCGCCGTACGACTGCTGCGGCGGTGTCGTCGCAGCTCGATTCAATGCCAAGCGCTAGCGTCTCGATCACGGGGGGCGGGGTTCTGAACTTCGCCTCAGCAGGTAGTCCCGCCAGAGGCGCACCGCCAGCCCGCAAATCAGCTATCGTTGCCGTATGAAGGTCATCATCACCCGCCCGGAACCGGACGCCGCAGTCTTTGCCAGTCTCGTGCGCGGCGCTGGCGCAGAAGCAATCGTCTCGCCCGTCATGGCCATACGCTTTCTGGCGGGGACAGTCGCGGCGGCGCCCGGCGAGGCTCTGGCCTTTACCTCCGCGAACGGCGTGCGCGCTTTTGCGCGTGCCAGTCATGACAGGACGCCACCAGTTTATGCGGTGGGCGAGGCGACGGCGCAGGAAGCGCGGCGCGCTGGCTTTCTGAGCGTCGCTGCCGCTGACGGCGACGTCGACAGCCTTGCTGACCTCATTTCGACAGCGCAACCGCCTAGAGGAATAGTGCATCTTGCCGGTAGCGACCGCGCTGGCGATCTTGTCGCAGCGCTGGCGTTGCGAGGCGTCCCGGCGCGCCGGCTGGTGATTTACGAGGCAGCGCCATTGCCCGAATTTGCGCCTGCAGCGCGCGCCGCGATCGAGGCAGAGCCTGAAAATTGCGCGGTAGCGCTGTTCTCGCCGCGCTCGGCGACCTTGTTTTTGGCCCAGGCGGCGCGAGCCGGCGTTGAAGGCGCGCTTTTGCGGGCAACGGCTCTAGCGCTCAGCGAGGCGGTCGTTGTTGCGGCAGGCGCTGACCGTTGGGCGGCGATCAAACTAGCGTCGCAACGCTCGGTCGAAGCGATGACAAGCCTCGTCGCGACCTTGCGCAAGCCTTCGTTCTGATCGCTTTGGCGGTATAGTAGTGCGCTTCGCCCCGGAGGCCCATGACAAACGACAACGCCAACTTGCCAGCAACGCTTCCGCCCGGCCCGCCGGAGATCGAGGCGGAAACCGTCGGCACAGCCGTGCAAACTCTGGAGAGCGAGCCGAACGCGCGTCCGCCAGCGGCGCCGGCCGCTTCCGCGCCGCGCTCACCGGGCATGATCATGCTTGCGCTTTTTGCGGCGCTTCTGGCTATCGCGAGCGCACTCTATTTTTCCCGCACGCGCACGCCAGCGCCGGGCGATGCCGCAACGGGCACCGGCGCTGCGAGCAACGGCGTCGCGCCAATCACGATCGAAGTGCCGGGAAGCCAGCAGCAGCCCGCGGCGGCTGGCGCGCATGATGCGCCGTCTGCTGATAGTTCCGGGATCGCAAATCCCTCGCCCGAGAAGATCTTCAACGACGCAGGCTCGTTCAAGGAAAGCCTGTCATCCACAGGTCCGGCGCGCGCGTTGCCGGACGGGACGATACCAGACCTGCCGCCTGCACCGCATGCGCTGCCTGACGGCGCCAGCGCCAATGACGCCTTGCGCAATGCCGCAAAAGCCGCGTCGCGCGCGCCCCCGGCAGATGATCCGCAGGCGGAGCAAGATCCGGCGCCGGACGCCCGGCTGCTCGATCCGGAAGCGTACCTGTCAGACTTTGGGGCTCCTGCACTCGCAACTCTCCGGAATGACGCGAAACGCGCGCTTGCGTTTGCGGCGCTTGCCGCCAAGGCCCGCTCGGGCGAGCCTTTCGCCGCTGAACTCGGCGTCTATCTGTCGAACGACCTCGATGCGCCGCTTTCAGCGGCGATTGCGGCGCGGGCGCCAGCAGGAATTTCAACCCTGGCAACGCTGTCGGCCCGGTTTCCGGGCTATCGCAACAAGGCGCTGGCGGCGGGGCGCCGCGCCGAAGCGAAAGGTCCGGCCGCGCGCCTTGCGGCAAGCCTTGCCTCGCTCGTGAATTTGCGCCCGGCGCGGCCATTGCCCGGGTCCACAAGCGCCGCCATCTTGTCGCGCGCGGAAGGCGCGCTTGCCTTGGGCAACCTTGCCGGCGCGCTTGCCGAGTTGACAACGCTCAACGCTGACGCCGCCGCCGCGCTTGCGCCGTGGATGAGCGACACAATGATTCGATTGACGCTGGAAGAGGCCCTCGCGGCCCGCGAACAGGCGCTCTACGCGTCGCTTGACGCGGCGTTTAGCGGCGGACCGCCCGGCCGATGATCCGTTTGCTGATATTTATTTTTGCGGTTGTCTTCTTTGCCGCCGCCGCGACACTCCTTTTCAGCCTTGGCGACACCGTTCGGGTTGAGGCGTTCGGCTGGAAGGCTGACGCTCCGGCCGGCATCGCCGGGGCGTTTGCCGCGCTTCTCTTCGGCGCCGTTGCAGTGATCGTCAGTATCGTGAAGGATATAACCGCGATCTGCCGCCGCTCCGCGTTGCGCCAGATCATCAAGCGGCGCAACAGGGGGGTCGATGCGCTGGTAGAAGCGGCGGCAGCGCTTGGCGCCGGCAAGGATGCGCGCGCGCGCTCCCTCTCTCTCAAGGCGGCGCGCCTTCTCGACAGGGACGATGTAGTCGCCTTGTTTGCGCCCGGGCCCGCGCCGCAGCGGGCCGGGGGCGTTGACCCGGAACCCGAAACAGACGACGCGCGTGCGACCGCATCGCGAGAGCCTGTTGCTCCGTCGCCGCAGGAGGCCCTGACTCCCGCGCCAACGCCGCTTTCCCTGCCTGACGGCGTGTCTAACGGCGTGCGGGAAACGGTGGCGGCGCTTGAGGCTGAGGAAGCGCTCGACCGCGACGCGGCCGCTGCGCGCCGCGTCAGTTAAGGGGGTCGTTGATGACGGAACTCCGGCTGGTCGTCTCAGGCGCAGGCGGACGCATGGGACAATCGATCCTCCGCGAAGCTCAGGGATCTGCCGGCGTCGCGATCGCCGGCGCCATCGAGCAAAGCGGCCACGCCCTCGTCGGAAGCTGCCCGCCCTGCGTGCCGGGCGTCGAGGTGTCGGATCGTCTTGACGCGCTCGTCGCCGGCGGCGGTGTGATGATCGACTTCACGACGCCTGCCGCCTCGCTCGCGCTCGCGCGCTTCTGGGCCGGCGCCGGCCATCCGCTCGTCATTGGCACGACAGGGTTTTCCGCAGCCGGCGACGCCGACATCGCCAGCCTCGCGAGCCGCGCCGCCATCGTCAAATCTGGCAACATGTCTCTTGGCGTCAATCTTCTGGCGGCGATGGCGAAGAAGGCCGCCGCGATCCTCGGGGCTGACTACGACATCGAGATTGTCGACGCGCACCACCGCGCAAAAATCGATGCGCCGTCGGGAACCGCGCTGATGCTGGCGTCCGCCGCCGCTGAGGGGCGCGGCGTTCGTCTCGACGACGCACTGGTCACGGCGCGCGGCGGCGCGCGTGCGCACGGCGCAATCGGCGTTGCCGTCATTCGGGGCGGCGGCGTCATTGGCGATCATGACGTGATGTTTGCCGGCTTCGCCGAGATCGTCACGCTGTCGCACCGCGCGCTGGACCGCAGCCTGTTTGCCAAAGGCGCAATCGCGGCGGCGCGCTGGGTCGCGAACAAGCCGCCAGGCCTTTATTCGATGGCCGACGTCCTCGATCTTTAGCCATCGGTTAACCGAGCTTTCCCGTCAAACCTTAACCTTCCGGCGCCACGCTCACCTTTGATTTGTGGGCAGGGTCCATGCGGGAAATCGCCGTCATCGCCGCCGTTTGCGTCGCCGCTTCGGTGATCGGCGTTCGCCTGTTCGAGCGCGGCGGCGAGACAGATGCGGCGCCAACAGGCAACCCGCCCGCGCTCGCGGCCGCGATCGGTGCGCCGCGATTGCCGGGCGAGGTGCGGCTTGCCGCGGGCGCCGACCATCAGTTCTTCGTCACCGCGGCGGTCAACGGGCGCCCGTCAGCGTTCCTTGTCGATACCGGGGCAAGTTTTGTCGCCTTGCGCGAAAGCGACGCGCGGGCGGCGAACATCTATGTGTCGTGGGCGGACTATAAGCATCCCGTCCGTACGGCCAACGGCGACACCAAGGCCGCAAGGGTCGATCTTGACGTGATCGAGATCGACACGATCCGTGTCGAGAACGTCACCGCCTTCATCCTGCCCGACAATCAGCTCGGTATGAACCTGCTCGGCATGAGCTTCCTGTCGCGCCTCGAGAGCATCGAAGCGCGCGGGCGCGAGTTGGTGTTGCGCGGTTGAAAACCTTCGTCCATTTCGCGGCGGGCGTCGGAATAAACGCCCTTGATTCTAGGCGCACGACTCCAACCGGATGATGTCGCCATCGACATGCGAAATCCTGAGAAAGCGGCCTGCCCGAAAGGGAGCGGGCTTGCTAGGCGCCTCAGTATAGCCGTTCGTGAGGTACGCCGAGCTGTGAACGACGAACTGTTGCCCGCCAACGGTTCCGAACTTTACCTTTCGCGCCCCTTCCCCTTCTTCGCGATACTCCTCTACGCGACCTTCAACGATTTCAAAATCACCGGACTCGTAGGCCTGAACATATTGAAGGTAATTATTGTAACTCGAGCCGTCTACGTAAACAAAAAACAAGCTAAATGTTATATAAAATAATCCTAGTATCTTGACTCGTATAGGGCTCCCCCAGACGAGCAATCCAGCTCCGATCACAACAAAAATAAGTGGTGAAGACTGAAAGCCCCAGTGGCGAAACCCTGATTCAATCAGGTCAAATTCGACTGCGCAGGACATTCGCGATTTTCTCCCCGGCCATCCGACTGGCAAGAATACCAATTCCGGGTGTGGCGAAGAAGCGGCAATCGTGCATCAAGCCGAAATCTTACGGCAACATCAGGGCAGGCAACCGCCCAAGATCCGCGCCGGCCTGACGCATGAAGAACTGGCGCAACGGACCGATCGCATTTACAGCGCCCATCCCCAGATCGCGGGCAAGGCGCAATGGCGGAAAATCGTTGGAGTAAAGACGATTGAGCGTGTCGGTGCCGAACGCCAGAATCGCGCTGTCAAACCGGCGCCAGCGCTGATAGCGGGTCAGAACCGCCATCGAGCCGATGTCGAGACCAATGCCTGCCGCATCGCCAAGCGTTTCGGCAAGCGCGGCGATATCTTTCACCGCGAGATTGTATCCTTGTCCGGCAATCGGATGAATGGCGTGCGCCGCGTCGCCAATGAGTGCGAGGCGAGGGGCCGCGAAGGACTGCGCGAGGTGTAAGGCGAGGGGATAGCTGAAACGCGGACCGGCAAGCGACAGGGGTCCCAGATAATCGCCCATCCGCGCAGAAAGTTCGGCGAGGAAACCTTCATCGCTGAGCCCGAGGAAGGCGGGGGCGGCGGCCTTCTTTTCCGTCCAGACAATCGACACGCGATCATCCGTCATCGGCAGAATCGCGAACGGGCCGGACGGCAGGAACAATTCCTGCGCGACGCCGTTGTGCGGGCGCTCATGGCGCACCGTCGTCACAATCGCCGTCTGCGGATAATCGAACGCGTTGACCCGAATGCCGGCTGCCGCGCGCAAGGGCGACTTCTTGCCGTCGGCGGCAATAATCAATGCCGCCTCGATGCGCTGGCCATCGTCGAGCGCGATGCTGGCGTGCCCCGCGCCGAAGTCCGGGTCGCTGGCGCGTGACGGCGCGATCAGCCGGATCGAGGGCTCTGCGCCAATCGCGTCATAGATGGCGCTGCGCAGGATGCGGTTCTCGACAATGAATCCGAGCGGCTCGCCGCTCTTCAGCGCGCGGCTGTCGAAATGAAGATGAAAGGCTGACGACGCGCCTGCCCGGCCGAGCGCCGGGGCCCGTCCGTCCGCGACCAGAATATCGCGGATGGGCTCGGCGTAAGGCTCTATCGCAGGCCATAGTCCGAGGCGGCGAAAGACGCGCGCGCTGGCATAGGCGATGGCTGTCGTGCGGCCGTCAAAGGCCGCGTCCCGAACGTGCGCCAGCGCTTCCGAATCGATGAGCGCGATGCCCAGCCGCTCGCCGGCAAGCGCCAGCGCGGCAAGCCCGCCCGCAAGCCCGCCACCGACGATGATTGCATCAACCCGCTCCATCGGCGCAGCATCGGCGTCGGCGCGGACTTCGTAAAGCAGGCAGGCGGCGCTTGCGTCGAAGCGCCGCCGCCGCCATCAGAAAGCAGCAGTGATGGCAAAGACGCCGGTCGCCGCACCAATGCCGTAGCGATATCCGGAATTGATCAGCTGAAATGCCGCCGCTTCGGACCGCGAAATGTCCGTGTCGACATAGGTCGCCGACATCGACAGCGGCCCCCAGGGAAGCTTCACCGTCACGCCGGCCGACCAGTCGAGATAATGACCCGTTGGCGAGGCGACCCATCCGTTCGGCCCTGCGCCGCCATTGCCGTCGGAATAGCCGATCTGTGCGCTGAAGCTCAACGGCGAGTTCTCAATCGCAGCGCCGGCTTTCGCGAAGACGTACATATTGTCTTCCTTCTCGCCAGCCAGCGACAATGCCGACTGCTTGAAGGCATAATTGGCGCCGAGCGTGACCGTCGCCGGGCCGAAGGGGCGCGCAAGCGAGCCGTAGAACTCGCCATAGCTCGTATTGTCGGAGCCTTGCGGAAACACGTACCAGATGACGCCGCCGTCAACGGTGACCGACCCAACGGCGGTCGAATAGCCGCCGTAAAGGTCAAGCTCGAGGTTGGCGCCGCCGAAGGTTCCCCACCCCGACAGGTTCGAGGCCCACGCGCCAACATAGAAACCGCGCGCATGACTGGCTTTGAAACCGCCTTGCAGCGCGAGGTCATTCTCGGTCTGCGAAATGCCGCGAAACCGGTAATCGGTGGCGAGCGCGACGGTCGCCGAGAACGTCACGGGCCCCTCGGCTTCAGGCCCATCCGTGCCCGGATCGTCTTGCGCGGCAGCGACGGGAATGAAGAACGGCGACGCGACACAGGCAATAAAGGCGAGGCTATCTCTGGTGATCCGCATGGCGAAATCCTCCTTGCGCAGCGGGCTGCTGAACCGTTTCCCTCTCGCCGGCGTTCGCCGATCCGCGTTTCTCCCAGTGATTATCACCGTACGGAAGGTTTTTTGCGACGCACAATGAGTTATGCGGCGCAGCAGACATTGTTTTTACAAAAGTGACATATATAGCACATTATATTAGCATGCTGACTGAAATCGGCATATACAGCTACTTTAGCAGATCATTGCGTCGCAAAGACGCTAAAAGTTGCACCGCAACGCAACAATTTTGTTGCAAAGCAAAAATTGGCGATTACGGTTAATGCGTGGCCGATTCGTCCGGCTGCGTCCTATTTTCCAAGGGAGCCGGCCGATGAAGTTCATCTCAGCCGTGATCAAGCCGCAAAAGCTCGACGAGGTGCGCGCCAGCCTCACGGCGATCGGTATTGCCGGCATGACGGTCACGGATGTGCGCGGTTACGGCCGCCAGAAGGGGCATACGGAGGTTTATCGCGGCGCTGAATATGCCGTCGATTTCCGCCCCAAGGTGAAAATCGAGGTCGCCGTCGCCGCCGGAAATGTTGCAGGCGTCGTTGAAGCCATCAGGGCGGCGGCGCACACCGGTGCGATCGGCGACGGCAAGATCTTCGTTTTCGACCTCGACAACATCATTCGTGTGCGAACAGGAGAGGACGGAAGCGATGCCATTTAGAGGTTCAGCGGGGGAAATGCGCATGTCCGGTCACCTATTTAGAGCGGCGGCGATTGCTGTCGCCTTGGCGGCCGCAGCCGCGACGCCGGCATTTGCGCAAACGCAGAGCGTCGACAAAGGCGACACCGCCTGGATGATGGTGTCGACAATTCTTGTGCTGTTGATGATTTTGCCGGGTCTTGCGCTCTTTTATGGCGGGCTCGTCCGCACCAAGAATATGGTGTCGATGTTGTCGCAAGTGACGGCCGTCACCGCGATTGGCCTCGTCGTCTGGGCCCTTTGGGGTTACAGTCTCGCGTTCACTGACGGCGGCCCGCTTGACCTTTTTGTTGGCGGCGCCAGCCGTCTGTTTCTCAACGGTGTGACGCCGTCTAGCGTCGTCGCGACGTTCTCGACCGGCGTTTACATCCCGGAGTTTTCGTTCATCGTGTTTCAGGCGACGTTTGCCTGCATTACTACCGCGCTTGTACTGGGCGGCGTTGCCGAGCGCATGCGGTTCTCGGCCGTGGTGCTGTTTGCAATTTTGTGGCCGACGCTCGTCTATTATCCGCTAGCGCACATGGTCTGGTGGTGGCCGGGGCCGGACGCGATTGCCGCAGCGCCGGAGGCGCCAATCCGCGCGGGGCTGATCTGGGGCTTTGGCGCGATCGACTTTGCCGGCGGCACGGTCGTTCATATCAATGCCGGGTTCGCCGCGCTGATCGGCGCGCTCGTCCTCGGCAAGCGCACCGGCTACCGGCAAGAGCCGATGCCGCCGCATTCGATGACGCTGACGCTCGTCGGCGCGGGACTGCTCTGGGTCGGCTGGTTCGGCTTTAACGCCGGCTCCAACCTCGAAGCCAACGGCTACGCCGCGCTCGCAATGGCGAATACGTTTTTCGCAACCGCGGCTGCTGCCGTGTCGTGGATGCTGGTTGAATGGCGCGCCAAGGGCAAGCCGAGCCTCCTCGGGCTTGCCTCCGGCGCGGTCGCGGGTCTTGTCGCGATTACGCCTGCGGCGGGTTTTGCCGGGCCCATGGGCGCTATTCTTCTGGGTCTCGCTGTCAGCCCGATCTGCCTCATCTTCTGTTCATGGGTCAAAAACCTCCTTGGCTACGACGACAGCCTTGATGCCTTTGGCATTCACTGCATTGGCGGCATTGTCGGGGCGATCGGCACGGGCCTTGTCGTCAATCCGGAGTGGGGCGGCGCAGGCATTGTCGATTACACGACATGCGCAGCAGACGGCGATATCTCGACGTGCGACACGGCAGTTTACGCGATGACGACGCAATTGATCGCGCAGACCAAGGCGGTACTCGTTACGCTCGCCTGGTCCGGCGTTGGCAGCCTTGCGGTCTTTACATTCCTGCGATTGTTCATTGGCGGGCGCGTCCACAAGGAGACCGAACTCGAAGGTCTCGACCTGATCGAGCACGGCGAGCGCGCTTATCATCATTGAGGCTATGGCGCTTCTGTTTTCTGTCGCCAGAAGCGCAAAGCGCCTTATGACGCTCGAACCCTAGCGCGACAGTGGAGCGGCGTCATGAAACTCTGGATCGGGGCGGTATCGATCGCTTGCGCCCTCGTCTCTCCGGCCGCCGCGCAGGATGCAGGGCCGCCGAGCGAGACATCGGTCGTCGTCTTCAATACGCTCTTCTTTCTGATGAGCGGCATGATGGTGATGTTCATGTCGGCGGGCTTTTGCCTCGTCGAAACGGGCCTCGTGCGCGCCAAGAACGCCGCGGCGATTTCGCTGAAGAACGTTGCGATCTATGCGATCGCCAGCCTGATGGTCTGGCTCACCGGCTACAATCTCATCTTCGGCATCGAGAAAGGCGGCCTGCTCGGCGTCTTCGGGCTGTGGTCGCCGGACGATGCCGACCCCGTCGGCGCGGGGCGTGCATCGTCGGCGTTCTGGTTCTTTCAGGCGGTGTTCGTCGCGACGTCGGCCTCGATCGTCTCCGGCGCGCTTGCCGAGCGCGTGAAGTTCTGGGCGCTGATGATTTTTACCGTCGGGCTGACGGGTCTCATCTATCCGATTGTTGCCTCGTGGGAGTGGGGAGGGGGCTATCTCGACGCGGAATGGGGTTTTGCCGATTTCGCCGGCTCAACAATCGTGCATTCCGTTGGCGGCTGGGCGGCGCTTGCGGGCGCGCTGATCGTCGGACCTCGCCGCGGCAAATACCAGGGCAAGCGCGTGACGCCGATGCCGGGGTCTAACCTGCCGCTCGCCGCGCTTGGCGTTTTTATTTTGTGGCTTGGCTGGTTTGCTTTTAACGGCGGCTCGCAATTGGCGCTTGCGTCCGTCACGGACGCGCTGGCGGTCGCGAAGGTCATCGTCAACACCAATATGGCGGCGGCGGGCGGTGTCGTTGCAGCGCTCGTCATGACGTCGCTGATCTACAAGAAGATCGACATCACGATCGTTCTGAACGCCGCGATCGGCGGCCTTGTCGCCATTACCGCCGAGCCGCTCACGCCGGCGATCTGGCAAGCGATCTTCATCGGCGCGTTTGGCGGTGTCCTTGTCACCGTCGGCGTGCCGCTGCTCGACAGGCTCAAGATCGACGACGTCGTCGGCGCGATTCCGGCGCATCTTTTTTGCGGGCTATGGGGCACGCTCGTCGTGCCTTGGACAAATCCCGATGCGACGCTTCTTGGCCAGCTTGTCGGCGTCGCAATGGTTGCAGTCTTCGCGTTCGGCGTCAGCGCGCTGTTCTGGGTGGCGATCAAATATTCAATCGGCGCCCGCGTCAGTGCGGAGGCTGAGGCGATGGGCCTCGACAAGGCCGAACTTGGCTTGGAGGCCTATCCGGAATTCGTGCGGTCCTGATCCGAGCCGAAATGGTTAATCCGCGTTAACCCACTTCAATAATCGCCATGGCATTGTATCCGGCAGGCGCTGCCCGCGCCAAAACCGCTATCAGAAACGATCCGCCTCCCGCCCCGTGTTTGAAGCCTCGCGAGTTTGATGCCCCGCAAGCGACGCCAGCCGACTTTCTTCGAGCGCCTTGATCTCTGGCGGCGCGAAGCCGTTGCGCGCTCTGGCGGCGCGGCGACGGCGCTGCTGGGGCTTTGGCTGGCGCTGGCGCTCGCGAGCTTTTCGATCAGCGACCCGAGTTTCAACACCGCAACCGCGCGCGCGGCGCAAAACTGGATGGGCGCGCCCGGCGCCGTTCTCGCCGATCTCCTTCTGCAATTCTTTGGCGGCGCCGCACTGCTCGCGATCCCGCCGCTGATGATCTGGGGCGCTGTCGCCGCCATTCGCGGGGCGGGCGCCGTGCCATCGGAGAAAACGCCGCTCGACGTTGCGCTTCGCTTTGCGCTCGGGCCCATCGCCTTCGCGCTTGTCGCCGGCGCTTTGGCGCTCGCCCCGACCCCGGCGACGTGGCCCTTCGCAGCAGGCCTTGGCGGGCTTGTGGGCGATGCTGGCGGCCTTGGCCTCAAGGGCGGTCTGGCAGCGCTCGGCGCGCCCTCGCCAGGGGTTTTTGCCGCGCTGATCCTCGCGCTGCCGGGGGTCTTTGTGTACGGAGTGGTCTGCGGCCTGACGCCCGCCCGCCTTGAGGCGGCGGCCTTCGAGGCCGAAGCGCTGGCGCTCAGTCTGCGCAATGTCATTGCCGCGCGGTTTGATGCGATGTCGCGCCAGGACGCCGGCCGCGACGAAGGCGATCTTGCAATCGAGACAGACGACGATCAGCAGCCGGATGAACCCGAAGAAATAGCGGATCGCGAGCGGCCGCTCGTTGCGCCCAAGCGCCGCAACATCATCCGTGAAAAGGAAACGGCCAAGAAACCCGGCAAGCGCGAAGCGCGTGAAATCCAGCCGGAACTCGCGGTCTTCAAGCCCGGCTCCTACGAGCTGCCGGCGCTGGCCCTTCTGGGCAAGCCTGTCGTGCAGAAGACGAGGGTCATCTCCGATGAAGCGCTCGAACAGAACGCCCGCATGCTGGAAAACGTCCTGTCTGATTTCGGCGTCAAGGGCGAGATCATCAATGTTCGCCCCGGTCCCGTCGTCACGCTGTACGAGCTGGAGCCGGCGGCCGGCGTCAAATCCTCCCGCGTCATTGGTCTTGCCGACGATATCGCCCGCTCGATGAGTGCGGTTGCCGCGCGCGTTGCCGTTGTGCCGGGCCGCAATGTCATCGGCATCGAGCTTCCCAACCAGGACCGCGAGACGGTCTATATCCGCGAGCTTCTCGGGGCCGAGGAATACGAGAACAGCCGCGGGGATCTGACCTTGGCGCTTGGCAAGTCGATCGGCGGCGAGCCGGTCTATGCCGATCTTGCGCGCATGCCGCATCTTCTGATTGCGGGCACGACAGGTTCCGGCAAGTCGGTCGGCATCAATACGATGATCCTCTCGCTGCTCTATCGTCTGTCTCCGGACGATTGCAAATTGATCATGATCGACCCGAAAATGCTGGAGCTGTCCGTTTATGAAGGCATCCCGCATCTTCTCGCCCCCGTCGTCACCGACTCGAAGAAAGCCGTCGTCGCGCTGAAGTGGACTGTGCGCGAGATGGAGGAGCGCTACCGCCGCATGTCGAAGGTCGGCGTGCGCAACATCGAAGGCTTTAACCAGCGCATTGCCGACGCCGCAAAAGCGGGTGAAACCCTGACGCGGCGCGTCCACACCGGCTATGACGAGGATAGCGGCGAGCCGATCTACGAGACCGAACAGCTCGACTACGCCGCGATGCCGTTCATCGTCGTCGTCATCGACGAGGTTGCCGACCTGATGATGGTTGCTGGCAAGGATATCGAGGGCATGGTGCAGCGCCTCGCGCAAATGGCGCGCGCGGCCGGCATTCACCTCATCATGGCGACACAGCGCCCCTCGGTCGATGTCATCACCGGCACGATCAAGGCGAACTTCCCGACACGGATCAGTTTTCAGGTCACCTCCAAGATCGACAGCCGCACAATCCTCGGCGAACAAGGGGCTGAACAATTGCTCGGCATGGGCGACATGCTGCACATGGCGGGCGGCGGGCGCATCCGCCGCGTGCACGGCGCGTTCGTTTCTGACGAGGAAGTCGTCAAGATCGTCGCGTTCCTGAAAAGCCAGGGCAAGCCCGATTACGTGCAGGAAGTTACCGAGCTGCGCGATGAAGACGACGACGGCGCCTTTGACGGCCTCGACATTGGCGGCAACACCTCGTCGGGCGATGCGCTCTACGACAAAGCGGTGGCGATCGTCCTGCGCGACCGCAAGGCCTCGACCTCCTATATCCAGCGCCGCTTGCAGATCGGCTACAACCGCGCGGCGACCCTGATCGAGCGCATGGAGCAGGAAGGCGTTGTCGGCACCGCGAACCACGCCGGCAAACGAGAAATCATCGCGGGCGAAGACGCGGCTTGAATGCCGCCCACTTTTGCCAAGCGCGGCGCCTCGGTATCAGGTGGCGGCGGTAGCGCTTCAGGCTAAGTGCGGGGAACGACTTGATGCAGGGCGACGGGGCGCAAGGCGTCCATTCAGCAAGGCGCGCGCCGTCGCACGGCGACGCGCTGGTGACGCCCGCAGACGCTTTACATCTGACCGGCGAATGGCGTGACCTTGCGGAAAACGCCGTCGAAGCGAACCCGTTTTATTCTCCAGCGCTGCTTCTCCCCGCGCTCGCACACTTCCCGGACGACGATCCTCGCGTTGCAGTCATTCGCAACGAAGGCGGCCTTCTGATCGGCCTTGCGCCCGTCGCGCCGCTGCGGGGCTATTCGCGCTTGCCGGTGCGGTACATGGCGACGTGGATGCACCCGCATTGCTTTTTCGCAGCGCCAATAGTGCGAAGCGGCTATGAGCCTGAATTTTTTCGCCGCCTTTACGCGCTGCTCGATGACAAGGGCGCATTTCTGCGGTTGCGCCATCTCGATTCGGACGGTCTGCTTTTCGCCGCAGCGATCAGCGCGGTCCATGAGACGGGGCGGCTTGCCTCCGCGTCGGCCCGTTACGGACGCGCCATGCTCGGCAGCGGGTGGCGGACGGACGCCTATCTTGAAGGCTCGCTCGATGGCAAGAAACGCAAAGAGCTTCGGCGCCTGCGCAATCGCCTCGAAGAGATCGGACCCGTTCGCTTTGAAACACTTGCCGCAACGGCCGATGTGGCGCGGTGGATTGACGATTTTCTGGCGCTTGAAGCTGCGGGCTGGAAAGGCCGCGAGGGAACGGCACTCGCAAGCGAGGGGCCGAGCGCGGCGTTCTTCCGCGACGCAATCGCCGGCGCCCATGACGCCGGGGCTTTGCGGTTTCACCGGCTGAGCGCGGGCGCGGCGACCCTCGCCATGATCGTCAATTTTATTGAGCAAGGGCAGGGCTTCTCGTTCAAGATCGCGCATGATGAAACCTATGCGCGCTTTTCGCCCGGCGTGATGATCGAGATCGAGATGATGAAGGCGCTGGAAGCCGAAGGCGGGATTTCCTTCATCGACAGTTGTGCGCAGGCGGACCATCCGATGATTGACCGGCTCTGGCGGGAACGGCGCACACTCTCGGCGCTCAACATCAGCCGCCGCGACGCGCCGTCAAAAGCGATGTTCCATGTTTTAATGACGCTGGAGCGCGCCAGCGAGGCGGCCAGGAAGCGCAAGGCCCAAACGCGAAAAGCCCAAATCCCGAAGGACAGCGATGACGATCTTTGACGATCCCGCCGCAGCGCTCGCCGGCAATTATCCGCACGCGCCCGCCCGATTGCGGCACTGGCTTTCAGGCGATCCGCGCTTTACGCTTGCGGCGCTGGTCGCGCTTAGCAGGCGCCTTCCCGCCTCGTCGATCGAGTATAATGCTGGCGATCTCGGCGTCGGGCAGGACCCGGCGCAGACGCCGTCAAACGGCCTGTCGCCTGAAGAGACGATCCGGCGCATCGAGACCTGCCGCTCGTGGATGGTGCTGAAAAATGTCGAAGCGGACAGCGCCTATCGCAGCGCGATGGACGAATGCCTCGCTGACATCGCGCCGGTCGCGGCCCCGGCAACAGGGTCGATGGCAAAAAAGATCGGCTTTATCTTCATCTCGTCGCCGGGCGCCGTGACGCCCTTTCACATGGACCCCGAACACAACATTCTCATGCAGATCAGCGGGCGCAAAACCATGCGCGTCTATCCGGCTGTTGCCGGCATTGTCAGCGATCTTCAGCATGAAGATTATCACGCCGGCGACGCGCACCGGAACCTTCCGCACCGGCCGGAGTTTGAAGCGCTCGCCGCGACCCATGTCCTGCACCCCGGCGATGCGCTGTATGTGCCCGTGAAGGCGCCGCACTGGGTCGAAAACGGCCCGGCGCCTTCGGTATCGTTTTCGATCACCTGGCGCAGCCGTCTGTCGCTCGATGAGGCGTCTTTGCGTCTCGCCAATCGCTGGGCGCGCGCGCGCGGCGGCGCGCCGCCGGCGCCGGGAATGCGGCCCTTGCGCGACCGCGCTGCAATCCTTGCCTATCGCGCGGCAATGAAACTTGCCGGTTTGTCCAGCC
>JBJXFO010000101.1:0-18477 GCA_046154725.1 Parvularculaceae bacterium
TCCGATCTGCATTGAGCGAAGCGAAATGCACGTCTTCCTTTGGCGCCGCACGAAAGGCGTGCATTTCGCTTCGCTCAATGCACCCTACTTGGTCTTCGCTGGACGCGACACCATCACCAATAACAACGCGACCACGCCTGGCAGCGCTTGCGTCACGTAGATTGTCGGCTTTGCGGTGAAGCCGCCGAAGAGGCCGGCAACGATCACGCAGAGCAGAAAAAATATCTGGAAGTCGCGTTTGCCCGCGACGAGGCCCCAGATCAACCCGGCGGCTATGAAGCCGTTATAGAGCCCCTGATTGGCGGCAAGGACCGCCGTTCCCGCCGATTGCTCCGGCGTCATGCCGAAAATTTGCCGCCCAACCGGGTGGTCCCAATAAAACATTTCGAGCATCAGGAAACCGGCGTGGAGCCCCGCGACAATAACAATCGCCAGCGCGGCGAGAATGCGCATCAATCGTCCCCCTTTATTGGCGCGCCGAATTGCGCATAGTCGATCGGCTTGGTCCGGTCGATGAACGCCGTGACAGCCGGCATTGGATATTTGAGACCCGTCGCGCAGTTGAAGAGAACGACGCGGTCGGTGCGCTTGATCCGCCGCCCGGCGACCGCATGCCGATAGGCGGCGTAGGTTGCGGCGCCTTCGGGGCAGAGCAGCAATCCCTCCTCGCGCGCGGCCTCATTCAAGGCGTCGCGGATGTCGTCGTCATCGACGGCGACGCAATAGCCGTCAGACGCGCGCACCGCGCGGATGATGAGAAAATCGCCGACAGCGATGGGCACGCGGATGCCCGCCGCATAGGTTGACGCATTCTCCCACAACGGCGCGTGTTCTTCGCCCCGCTCCCACGCGCGCACGATAGGCGCGCAGCCCGTCGCCTGCACCGCGACCATCTTCGGGCGTTTACTACCAATCCAGCCGACCTTCTCCAGTTCGTCGAACGCCTTCCACATGCCGATAAGACCCGTGCCGCCGCCGGTCGGGTAGAAGATCCAGTCCGGCAGGTCCCATTCAAATTGTTCGGCAAGCTCAAGCCCCATCGTCTTCTTGCCTTCGATCCGATAGGGCTCTTTCAGGGTCGAGACGTCGAACCAGCCGGCTTTTTCTTTGCCCTCGCCGACGATCTTGCCGCAGTCGTTGATGAGGCCGTTGACGCGGTAGCCGTCTGCGCCTTGCAGCGCGATCTCCTCGACATTGATGGGCGGTGTGTCGTCCGGGCAAAAGACCGTTGCGCGCAAACCAGCGCGGCTTGCGTATGCCGCGAGTGCGGCGCCGGCATTGCCATTGGTCGGCATCGCGAGATGCTTCAAGCGCAATTCCTTCGCCATGCTGACGGCGAGCGCGAGGCCGCGCGCCTTGAACGAGCCCGTCGGCAAGCGGCCTTCATCCTTGATGTAAATATTGCCGCCGCCGCGCAGCGCTTCAAGGCGCGGCGCGCGGATCAGGGGCGTCACCACCTCGCCAAGCGAGATGCGGTTCTTGTCCATTTCGACGGGCAGGAATTCGCGATAGCGCCAGAACCCCTCCGTCCGCTGACGAAGGCTGTCACGCGAGACCGCCTTTCGGAGCGCATCAAGATCGTAGCGCACGAGCAGCGGGCGCCCCGCTTTTGACAGGCCGTGGACTTCGCGCGCCGGATAGATCGCGCCGGTCAACGAACATTCAAGATGAGTGACGAAGGATGTCATGGCCCCGCTTATCCGGCGCGCCGTCAGGGGAGGCCAAGCTTTTTCTTCGCCGGACCGAATTCGGGATTGATTTCGAGAGAGCGCTCATAAGCGGTGCGTGCGGCGCGCGCGTCTTTCTGCGCTTCCCGCGCAAGGCCGATATTGTACCACGCGACCCAGGGCTTTGAGATCTCCGTATCGATCGACGTCTCATAATCGGCAACCGCCAGGTCATATTGCCCGGCGAGAAAGCGCGCATTGCCGCGATTGAGATATGCCTCGCCGAGCGAGGCGTCCGCATCGATTGCCGTATTGAAATCCGCGAGCGCGTCGGTGAGGCGACCGGCGCGATTATGGATGATGCCGCGATTGACGAGCGTTGCAAGCCGGTCGCGCTTGGTCAGCGCCTGACCGCCGAGCGCGGCGTCGCAATTGTCAATCGAAGTCACGCTGTCGCTGCGCGCATCATCGTAACACGCCTGCGCCTCGGTCGCGCCGAACGTGGTGATGGCGAGCTGGGCATGGGCGTTGGCGCTGGCGAGCGCCACGACGGCAAGAGCGATCAGATAACGCATAAGCGCCTCGATGATGGAAACGTGACTGTAAACTACGCCTGCACCGGGTTTATCGCCAGCGCGATGTTGAGGTGCTGGTTTGTCGCGCTTATGCTGCACCGCAAACAACCCTCAGAGGAGACCACCATGGCACACGCACGATCAGCGATCGTTACCGGATCGACCAGCGGCATCGGGCTTGGCGTTGCCGAAGCGCTCGCTGGCGACGGCGTCGACATCATGCTGAACGGTTTTGGCGACGCGGGCGAGATCGAGCGCACGCGCGCGGCGATGGCGACGCGCTTTGGCGTGCGCGTCCTCTATAACGGCGCCGACATGTCAAAGCCCGCTGAGGTCCGCGCGCTTGCCGCCAGCGCTGTCGCGGCGTTCGGCAAGGTCGACATTCTGGTCAACAACGCCGGCATCCAGCACGTCGCGCCGGTGGAAGAGTTTCCGGAAGAAAAGTGGGACGCGATCATCGCCATCAATCTTTCCGCGACCTTTCATCTGACAAAAGCGCTCTTCAAGGGCATGAAGGATCGCGGGCATGGGCGCATCATCAACATTGCCTCCGCGCATGCGCTGGTCGCCTCGCCGTTCAAATCCGCCTATGTGACGGCCAAGCACGGCGTCCTTGGCTTCACCAAAACCATTGCGCTTGAAGGCGCGGAATTCGGCGTCACCTGCAATGCGATCTGCCCCGGCTATGTGAAGACGCCGCTGGTTGAAAAGCAGATACCCGACACCGCCAAGGCGCGCGGCATGACCGAAGCGGAGGTCATCCAGAAAGTGATCCTGGAAGCGCAACCCACGAAGAAATTTGTCACCGTCGAAGAAGTCGGCGCACTGACTGTCTTCCTTGCAGGCGACATGGCGGCGTCAATCACGGGCGCGGCGCTGCAGATCGACGGCGGCTGGGTCGCGAAATAGGCGCGGGCGCATGAACAACAATCGCCGTTGATGAAAGTTTCTTCAGTCTCGGCGCCGAAACCCCGCGGATTTCGCGGCTTTGAGCGACCGCAGGGCGGAAAAAAGGGGATGACAAGACTGTCATGACGCAGGCTTAACTGGCGATCTGATCAAGGCATCCCAATATCGGGAACTCAGGGCGACGCTGAACGCGCCGCCAGATGAGTGAAGGAGATTGACAATGATCCGTATACTACTGACTGCCGCCAGCGCTCTTGCTTTCGCGACGACCGCACACGCAGGACAAGCGCCTGATAAAGGCGCCGTCAAGTTCAAATCCGAAGCGCGCGCAACGATAACGCCCGAGAGCGTTAAAACGCGCGATGATGCGGCAAGACTTGGTGAGGCCGAGTTTGTACTGGCGGATGCGGACGCGAACGCCTTTCTGAATGAGGCCGAGTTTATCAAGCTTGAAACGATGCTCTTAAAGCCCGCCGGCGCTTCGGCTGTTACTGCGGGCGCTCCGCCAGCCAGCATGTTTGACCTGATCGCGGGCGAAGACAGCAAGGTTTCTAAAGAAGAACTCGCAGCTGCACGAGCCGCAAGCTTTGACGCGGCGGACGCAGACCTCAACAAAGCGCTGAGCGATAGCGAACGCCAGGTGTTCGCCTCCCTGATCGTGGCGCCCAAGCCAGAGCCGCAGATCAACTAAAAGACCCTGCCGCGCGCCTGAGCCCCCCCGCGTAGGCTGCGGCAATGGCCCGCCTCCGGGACAAGAGGCGGGCCTATTTATTGGTTGTCTTCCGCGTCCGTCACGTCGTCATCAACTTCGACAGCAGGGATCGCGTACCCGCCTGACAGCCAGCGATGAAGGTCGATGTCTGCGCAACGCTTTGAACAAAACGGCGCATAGGCTGCGGCTGCATGCGACTGGCAGATCGGGCAAGGCGCGCCCGTGCCCGATTGAGCCGCCGATTGAGCCGTCGCGCTGTCACGCTGGCCTGATTTCCCTGACATCATACCTCCGTTCGCCGCCGGGCGCCGCCGCGTTGAGCGACAGGCGATTGCCGTAGCGCTCGCGCAGGCGATCAATCCATTCCGCGCGCTCGTCAAGATAGCGCACGAGATCGCTTCCGGCATCAAGCACCAGCTGCGCGCGGGGCGCGCGCGCGAGGCGATATTCAGCGGCGCTGATCGCGCGCCGCGCTATCCAGTCCAGCGACAGGCGCCGCCCTTGCCGCAGCCATCCGTCACCGGCCGCTTCACTCGCGCGTTCAAGCAGCGAGCGATCGCGGCGGGGCGCCGTCATGTCGAGAAGTCCATCGGGGGCAAGCTTGCCGATTCGGCGTTCGTAGAGATCGTGGTCCTGTGCGCTGATTGTGTCCAGAAGGCGCTTGCGCGCCGACGGCGAGGACGGCGGCAGGAAATCGATCATGACACGCCCGCCGATGGCGCGCCGCGACAGCTCGCGAAAAATCACGGTCGCCGCGCGCTCGTTGACGCGATCGTTCGGCGCACGCGAGGCGTTCGCCGCAGCGCCCGCGTCAATGTCGATGATAACCCCGCCCTCGGTCTCGTCGAAAATCATGGCGCCGCCATCGCCAATCGGGACATGGTGTTCGAGCGCCGCGTCGAGCGCGTCGGCAATCGCGCCGTCATTGACCGCCCGCTCGTCGATCCGCGCCGCATAGCCGGCCGCAGCGAGCGCACGCGCCGCCTCCGGCCGGTTGACGACAATATCACCCGGAGCGAACGCGCTTGCCCGGTGCGCCACAGACACTGCAGCATCGCGCACAGGTGTCAAAATCCGCGGCGGACCGCAGCCCGCTTGCGCGGAACCGGCATCAATGCCGTCGACGGCGATTGACGCCTTCCACTCCGCATCCAGCACCGCCGCTTTGGCGCCGATCGCTGGACGGACAACGCGCAAGGTATGCAGCGACCCTTCTGTTATCAGGCTTCCAGCGCGAAATCGTAGGAACACATCCTCCGAGGCGCCAATGTCTACAAAGGCGCCGCCAAGGCTTGGCGCTGCGGTCTTGATCCGCCCCAGGACGATATCGCCAGCCTCAACCGCGCGCTGGCGCGCTTCATCGCCCCGCCCAGGCAAAAACCAGAATTTGACGATCTCGCCGCCAACGCGAAGCGCACCCAAGGTTTCCGCGGCGCCGGCATCGATCAGCAAAGTGCGCATCATCTGTTCAGCAGACCCGCGCCTTTGAGGAGATTGTAAGTCTCGCGCGCGGGCAGCCCGACGATGTTCGTGTGTGAGCCAATGATCGATTCAACATGGCGCGCAAAGCGCCCTTGTATGGCGTAGCCGCCCGCCTTGCCGCGCCATTCGCCGGACGCGAGATAGTCGGCGATTTCCGCCCCGGTCAGGCGCGACACCCGCACCCGCGATTCAACAATGCGCAATCGCACGCTCGTCCCGGGCGCCGCGAGCGCAACGCCGGTGAAGACGCGGTGCGCGCGGCCCGACAAAAGTTCGAGGCAGCGGCGCGCCGCCGCTTCATCGTCCGCCTTCGGCAGGATGCGCCGCCCGCAGGCGACAGCGGTGTCTGCGGCAAGAATCGCGGACGCCGGCTCGCGCGCCAACATTGCTGCCGCCTTTTCTGCGGCAAGGCGCCCGACATAGTCGCGCGCGAGTTCGCCCGGTTTTTCACTTTCATCGATATCCGCCGCCGCAACAGCGTCAGGCTCAGCGCCGATCATCCGCAAAATGTCGAGCCGGCGCGGCGAGGCGCTGGCGAGGACAAATCGCATTCGCCCGCTCATCGCTCACAGGCCTTCGGTCAATCGGGCCATCGTCGACGGGCCCCCGGCTATTTGAAGCGGAATGTGATCCGGCCCTTGGTCAGATCATAGGGCGTCATTTCGACTTGCACCCTGTCACCCGCAAGCACGCGAATGCGGTTCTTGCGCATCTTGCCCGCCGTGTGGGCGATGATTTCGTGACCCTGGTCGAGCTTCACGCGAAAGGTTGCGTTGGGAAGCAGTTCCTCAACAATACCTTCAAATTCCAGCAATTCCTCTTTGGCCATGCAGTCCTCTGGTTGGGCGATCCCCCCCTCCTGTTGGGGTCGCCCGGCCTTCGGGCTGTTACGGATCTAAGGCGGCGGAAAATGGTCCCGCCTCTTCGCAAAATCAAGGTTATTCCTTTGGAGCGGGAAACCGGGCTCTGATGCGTTGGCAAAGCTCGTCGCGAACAGCGCGATAGGCCCCGAAAAGCGCGTCGTCATCGCCGCGGACATCGCTCGGGTTTTCGGTCGGCCAGAACTCGACCTGGCTTGCCGGCAAAAAGCGCCGCGCTTCGGCGGCAGCTTCCGGCGTCAGGGCGATCACGAGATCGAACTGCGCGACATCGACGTCGCTCAGCGCCTTGGGCTCATAATCGCCAAGCGACACGCCGATTTCTTCCAGCACCGGCGCGACGAACGGATCGCCGCCGCCCTCATAGACGCCGGCGGAATCGACCGTCATCCGCGGGCCGCGTTCACTCGCGAGAATGGCCGCCGCCATCGGCGAGCGGACCGAATTCATGTTGCAGACGAAGAGGACCCTGGCGACCATTTTACCTATCGCATGTGAAAGGAGCAGATCAGCGTGAACAGCCTGCGCGCCGTGTTGAGATCGAGCCTGATTTTCTCCGTCAGGCGCTCGCGCAGGATTTCCGACCCCTCATTGTGCATGGCGCGCCGCGCCATATCGACGGTTTCGATCTGGGCGGGCGCGGCTGTGCGGATCGCGTCATAATAGCTCTCGCACAGCATGAAATAGTCTTTGATGATCTTGCGGAACGGGGCCATCGACAAATGCACCTGCCCGATCGGTTCGCCTCCGGGCTGTTCAGGGCGGTGGCGGCGCACGTCGAAAACGAGGCGATTTTCGACAATCGACAGGTAAAGTTCAAACGGGCCATCGCCGCCGCCGGCGGGCTCGAAGAAATTCTCTTCGATCAGATCGTAGACGGCGACCTTGCGCTCATGCTCGATGTCCGCGGTCGCGCGCGCGAGGCTGCGCTCGTCAAGCTCGATGCGGACGATCCGGCAATTTTCCTGGTCCTTGTCGCCCGGCATTTGATTCCCGCTCGCCCGCTCCGACCTTAGCCGCGCAATAGCACGGCGTCACGCATCGTGCTCACGCATCGTGCTTTGGCCGCATCCGGGTCGCCCAGGGAGCAGAAATGTCGGCGAGTTGCGCGTTGACGCTGTCGACGTCGAGGCGGATGGCGCCGCCGCCGGCGAAATCAAGCGTGATGGTGCCGGCCCCGTCAGCGCCGGCCGTGAATCTGATCGAGAGAATTTCAACCGCCGCATCCTTGGCGCCAACGCGAAGATTGATCTGGCGAACGGCGGTGACGTCATCGAAGTGACAGCCCGTCCTGACGCGCGCGAACGGGCCGCGCGCCTTGTCGCTGGCGCTTTCCCAAACAAAGCGGTTCGCGACGAAGGCAAAACGGCGCGTCTGCGGCATGTGGGCGAAATCGCCGATCTGCGCCACGGCGTCCTGAAGGACGGCCGACATCATGGTGAGGTCGTCAGCATCAGCCGCGATCAGCCGCAGCGGCTTGTATCCCTGCAGACCGGTCATCTGGCGGCTCTTACCCCTCGCCCCTCACGCGCTCGATCAGCGCGCCGCAATGGCTGAGTTTTTCTTCGAGCCGCTCGAAGCCGCGGTCAAGGTGATAGACCCGGTTGATGATCGTCTGGCCTTCCGCGCCAAGCGCGGCGAGCACAAGGCTCATGGAGGCGCGAAGGTCGGTCGCCATCACGGGCGCGCCCTTCAGGCGCCTGACGCCCCTGACCGTTGCGATCTGTCCGTCCACGGATATTTGCGCGCCCATGCGCGCAAGTTCTGGCGCATGCATGAAGCGGTTCTCGAAAATTGTTTCCTTGATGACGCTAACGCCGTTCGCCATTGTCATCAGCGCCATGAACTGCGCCTGCAAGTCGGTGAAAAATCCGGGATAGGGTTGCGTGACGATATTCACCGCCGCGCACCGGTCGCCGATACGCTTGGCTCTGATGCCGCCTGCTTCCTGCGTAAGCTTGACGCCTGCTTCTTCGAGAACGCCGGCCGCGGCGCCAAGGAGATCGATGCGGCCATGGCGCAAGAACAATTCGCCCCCCGCAACGCCCGGCGCCATCGCATAAGAGCCAAGCTCGATGCGATCCGGCACCACTTCGTGACGCGCGCCGTGAAGGCGGGCAACGCCCTCAATCGTCACCGTTGAGCGGCCCGCGTTTTCAATCTTCGCGCCCATGGCGATCAGGCAATTGGCAAGGTCGGCAATTTCCGGCTCGCGCGCGGCGTTCGTCAAAACGGTCTCGCCTTCTGCCAGTGTCGCCGCAAGCATGGCGTGTTCCGTTGCGCCAACCGACACGAACGGAAAATCGATCTTCGCGCCGTGCAGGCCGCCAGGCGCCGACGCGACGACATAGCCTTCATCAAGATCGATCTTGGCGCCCATCGCAGCGAGCGCCTTCAAGTGGAGGTCAACGGGGCGCGCGCCGATCGCACAGCCGCCTGGCAAGGAGACGCGCGCCTTGCCTTCGCGCGCGAGAAGCGGCCCCAGCACATTGAACGACGCGCGCATCTTTCTGACGAGATCGTACGGCGCTTCCGTCGAAGTAATCGTTTTTGCATGAAGGGTCAGCGTCGAGCCTTCAAACGATTGCGCGGCGCCATGCTGGGCGAGCAGCTTCAGCAGCGTGTCGATATCGGCGAGGCGCGGCGTGTTCTCGATGACGAGCGGCTCATCGGTCAAAAGCGCGGCCGCAATCACTTTCAGCGCCGAATTTTTTGCGCCGCTGATCGCGATTTCTCCGAACAACGGCCGCCCGCCGATAATCGCCAGTCTGTCCATGGGTCAGGCCTGATCCTTTTTCGCGACGGCCTTGCGGCGCCGGAGATTGTCGCGGAGCGCTTTGGCGAGACGGTCCTCGCGCCGCGATTTTTCCGGCTGCGCGGCCTCCGGCCTCGATGCCGGAATGGAGGGCGGTTGCGGCTTTTCTTCGGCCTCGGGGTGTTGGGGCGGCGGCGCGCTTTGCGGCCCCCGGTTCACAGGGTTCGACATGGCGGCGGACCATAGGCGAGCCGACCCGAGGGTCAAGCGCCACCGCGATGGGCAGATGCCAAGGAACGCTTTTCAAGGCGCCATTCGCGGGCTATAGCCCCCGGCGATCCGGCTGCGGTAGCTCAGTGGTAGAGCACCCCCTTGGTAAGGGGGAGGCCGAGAGTTCAATCCTCTCTCGCAGCACCAGTTTCTCCACAGTCACCAAAAATTCGCGGCGCTGTCATCGGCGCTTTGCGGATTTTGCGCACTGATGCGTCAGGCGCGCGTTGTAGCGTCGATTTCGCTGGTCCTCCCGTTGCCGTTGAGCCCCATCGGCCGCGCGGTTGCCCCGGCGGCAGTCTTGCTTCGAGTAGTGCTTCCTGATGTTGCGTATTTGGCCGGTCCCTCGGGGCCGGCCTTTTTTATTCCTGCGGCGGCGAAGCCATCCGACTCTATGTCTTTGTTTTACATGCAGTAATTCGATTATTGTGCATCGCAAAAATTGGGATGAACATTCTAGACAGACGGCTTATCTCTCATTGCAGTGAGAAAGAGGCGCGCCGCGGGCGCTGCCCAGCAGTGAAAGGACCCCACCCATGGCCAAGCGCAAGCAAGTCAAAGAAGTCATCGAGTTCAAAGCGGCAAACGTTGTTCGCCGCGGCTGGCTCGCCTATCTCGGCGCGTACGGCGTTGCCTTCGATCGCGCCAAGCCGGTCGTAGCCAAGCTGACCGAGCGCTATTCGGAGTTTTTCGGCGAACTCGTCGAAAAAGGCGAAGAAATCGAAGCAACCGCGAAAGAGCAGATTGTCGATGCGCGCGACCGCGCCAAGTCGATCTATGGCGCTGGCGTTGAAAAGCTTCAGGGCTTTGCACCGCAATTCGCCGCCAATGACCGCGACGAAGACGTTGCTGACGAAGCGCGCGCTGCGGTGAAAAAAGTCGCCGCGAAAGCCCGCAAAACGACCCGCGCCGTCAAGCGCGCTGTCAAAGCGGCGGCGTAATTTCTCTCCGGTTTCTGTTGCGTAGAGTAACAAGAGGGGGCGTTCGCAAGAATGCCCCCTCTTTATTGCAACGCAACAAGGCTGCGGTTTGCCAAGGCGTGGCAAACGGCGAATACTTTCAACACGCGATCCGGGGCAGCCGGACAGAAATGTTGGGAGGCGACATGACGAAAAGCGGCGAGGAGCTTGGCGAACGCGCAGCGGACACGCCGAATGCGCTGAACCCGATCATTGGCATTCGCCGGGCCGAGCTCCTGAAATCGCTGGGCGTTCTTGTCGGTCACGCGGCGCGCCAGCCAGCGCCGTTTGCCAAACACCTGACCGCTTACGGCAAAGACCTCGTCGAGATCATCAAGGGCGACTCGGCGATCGCGCCAGAAAAGAAAGACCGGCGCTTTCAGGATCCGACGTGGGCGCACAACCCGCTTTACAAATATACGATGCAGTCCTGGCTCGCGATGCGCAAAGGTTTCAACGGCTGGATCGAGGAGAGCGGCGTCGATGACGCCGACAAGACGCGCGCCAAGTTTGTGCTCGACCTGATTGCCGATGCGCTCTCCCCGACCAATTCGCTCGTCGGCAATCCGGCGGCTGTCAAGCGGCTATACGAGACCGGCGGCGGCTCGCTGCTGAAGGGATTGCAGAACGCCTACAACGATATCCGCTACAATCACGGCATGCCGAGCCAGGTCGATGGCCGGCCGTTCAAGGTCGGCGAAAACCTGGCGACGACCCCGGGCGCCGTTGTCTTCAAAAACGAGATGCTGGAACTGATCCAGTACCAGCCAACGACGGACGACGTGCACACGTTGCCCTTGATGGTCGTGCCGCCGCAGATCAACAAATTTTACGCCAACGACTTGTCCCCTGAAAAAAGCGTCGTGCGTTTCCTGTTGTCGCAAGGCCTCCAGACGTTCGCGGTCAGCTGGCGCAATCCGCAAAAAGAGCACGCGCATTGGGGGCTTGAAGATTACGTCACGGCGCTGATCGAAGCCTCGGAAGTCATCCGCAAGATCACCAAGGCAAAGCAGATCAACGTCTCGGGCGCCTGTTCGGGCGGTATCACCACCGCGAGCTATCTGTCGGAACTCGCAGCGCGACGCTCGTCCATGATCAACTGTTTCACGCTGCAGGTGTGCGTCCTCGACGGGCGCAAGGAAGACAGTGAAGTCGGGCTTTTTGTGTCCGACGAAGCGATCGAGGGCGCCCGGCGCCACTCGCAGAAGAAGGGCATTCTGTCAGGCGAAGACCTGTCGAAATCATTCGCCTGGCTGCGGCCCAACGATCTCATCTGGAATTATGTCGTCAACAATTACCTGATGGGCGACAGCCCGCCGCCGTTCGACATTCTTTTCTGGAATAACGACTCAACCAACCTGCCGGCGCAATTGCATTCCGATTATCTCGATATCTATGCCGACAAGCGCTTTGCCAATCCGGGTATGGTCGATTTCCTCGAGCACAAGATCGACTTGTCGAAAGTGACACAGGACGCCTTCATGGTCGCCGCCGTCACCGATCACATCACGCCGTGGCGCGCGTGTTACCGCAACGTCCACCTGTTCGGCGGCAAGGTTCAGTTCGTCTTGTCGAACAGCGGGCATATTCAGGCGCTGCTCAATCCGCCCGGCAATCCGAAGGCGCAATTCTTTGCCAACGATGCTCTGCCAGCGAGCGCTGACGACTGGATGACGGGCGCCAAGCCGCAACAGGGCTCGTGGTGGCCGCTGTGGACGCATTGGCTGCGCGCGCGCTCGGGCGACAAAAAACCAGCGCCCAAAGCGCTCGGCAACAAGGCGTATCCGCCAACGGCGCGCGCGCCTGGCGATTACGTATTTGGCTAAACATGCAAGGTCACGCGAGAAAGGGCGTAAAACCAGTATGAGTACGGATCATTTGCCGGAACTCGGGCTTGTCGATGTCGGCTTGCAGAAACTGCGCACAGGCGTCTGGCGCGGCAACGGGAAAGCCAAGGGGCGCGGGCGCCCCCTGCTCTTCTTCAACGGGATTGGCGCCAATCTGGAGATTGTCCAGCCGCTCGGCGAGGCGCTTGCCGACCGCGATCTCATTACCTTTGATCTGCCCGGCATTGGCGGCTCGCCCGGCCCCGTAACGCCGTACCGGCCGTGGTGGGTCGCGCATGCGGCAAAGTCGATCCTCTTGCAGTACGGCTATGACCAGCCGGTTGATGTGATGGGCGTTTCGTGGGGCGGCGGCGCGGCGCAGCAGTTTGCTTTTCAATATCAAAACCGCGTCAACCGTCTCGTCCTGTGCGCCACATCGCCCGGCGCGCTGATGGTGCCCGGCAAGATCGAATCCCTGTCGAAGATGGCCGACCCGCGGCGGTATATGGACCGCGACTTCCTCGCCGCGAACTTCAAGACCCTTTATGGCGACGAGCCGTCAGGCGCGGCGATGTTTGCCGAGCGCATGCAGGCGCCGACGCGCGCCGGCTATCTCTATCAGCTGATGGCGATGATCGGCTGGTCGAGCTTGCCGTTCCTGCCGCTGTTGCCGCACGAGACGCTGATCCTTGCCGGCGGGCGCGATCACATCGTGCCGCTCGCCAACGCGAAGATCCTGAAATTCATGATCCGCCGGTCCGAGCTTCATGTCGTCGAAGACGGCGGGCATCTCTTTGTGCTCTCGAGGGCGAAGAACATTCTGCCGGTTTTAAAGACCTTTCTTGACCGGCCGCAGATGAAGGAAAAACCTGCGCGCCAGTTCAAAGCCGCCGCCGCGCAATAGGAGACCACCCTTGGCCAGAAAAACAAAAGCCGCCCCCCCGCAAGGGTCCGCCGACAATGCGCGCAAAATCTGGCTCGCGGGGATCGGCGCCTATGGGCGCGCCTTCAGCGAAGCGCAGGAAACGGTCGCCAAGCTGTCCAGCGATGGCTCGCGCGTCTTTGACGATCTCGTCGCCAAGGGCGAAGCGATCGAGCGGCAGGTCGAAGCGCGCGGGCGCAAGGTCGCGGCGAAACTGGGGCCGGCGGGCGCCTCGTTTGAGGACCGCATCAAGCGGATGCGCGAGCGCATCGGGCTTGGCGACGACGCATCGATCAACGAGGCGGATTTTCGCGCCCTTGAAGAACGCGTGGCGCGTATCGAACAAAGGCTTGGCGCGGTTGGCGGAACCAAGGCCGTGAAGCCGCGCGCGAAGAAAAAAACTACCCGCAAGAAAACCGCTTAAGGCGGCGGCGATGACCGGCAAGGTCAAAACCCGCGACCGCATTCTGCAAACCTCGCTCGCGCTCTTTAACGCGGAAGGCGAGGCGCAAGTCTCGACGGTCGATATCGCCGCGGTGCTCGGCATTTCGCCGGGCAATCTCTATTATCATTTCAGGGGCAAGGAAGCGATCATCGAGGCGCTGTTTGACGCGTTTGAGGTCGAACTGCGTCAGGTGTTGTCAGCGCCGATCGAGCGCCCGGTGTCGTTCGAAGACAATTGGGTCTTCATCTATATCGTCTTTGAAGAGATCAACGATTTCCGCTTTTTCTATGAGGGGATGGCGTCGATCCTCGAACGCTGCCCCAATTTGCGCGCCCGCCTTGCCCGATTGCTGGCGCTCAAGCGCGCAAAGACTGCGGGCGTCCTTGCGTCGCTCGAAGCCCAGAAGCTGCTTGTCTTTCACGCCGACGAGAAAGAGCGGCTCGCCGATCGCATCGCTGGCCATTTCACTTATTGGCTGCAATATCGCGCGGTGACAGAAGCCGAGCCGTCGGACCGTGCGCGCATCAATGACGCTGTTTTCACAACGATCCTGCACATCGCGCCCTACCTTGCCGGCGACCGCCGCAGCTATCTCAAAGCGTCAGCCGAGCACTTCGCCGCAACCGCGCGCAAGAAGTAGCTTGCGGCGGGATTACTGCGCGGTGATGCCGCCGTCGATCTTGAATTCCGCCGCCGTCACGAAGCGCGACTCGTCTGACGCAAGATAGAGCACGGCGTAGCCAACATCTTCCGGCTCGCCGAGGCGCTGTAGGGGTATCTGGCGCGACAGGCGGTCCTCGCCCTGCTTTCCGCCGCCGCCGAGCGCGAGCAGCGGATCAATGATCGGCGTGCGCGTGAAAACGGGGTGCACGGAATTGCAGCGGATGTCATAGCCGGCTTTCGCGCAGTGAAGGGCGACCGACTTTGTCAGCATCCAGACGCCGGCTTTTGCCGTGTTGTAGGCGAGCATATCGCCGTGCGCGATCATTCCGGCGACAGACGATATGTTGATGATCGACGCCGGCGCCGACGCCTTGAGGTACGGCATCGCGAGTTGGGTGCCAATAAAGATCGAATCAACGTCGATCTCCATCGTCCGCCGCCAGCCTTCGATCGTTTCCGTCTCGATATTGCCCCAGCCGCCAACGCCGGCATTGTTGATGAGAACATTGACGCCGCCCATGCTCTCGGCCGCCATGCCGAGGGCCGTCGCCCAATCCTCGCGGCGCGTGACGTCATGATGGCAAAATGACGCGGCGCCCTGAAATTGCGCATTGATTTCCGCCGCCGTGCGTTCCGCGCCTGCCCGGTTAACGTCGGTCACGAAAACCTGCGCGCCCTCCGCCGCCAGCATGCGCGCAAAGCACGCGCCTAGACCTTGCGCGCCGCCGGTGATGAACGCTTTCTTGCCTGCAACGCGCGCCATGGTTTCAATCCTCAATCCGTCCGCACAACGCTACCGGTCACGCGCAACGGCCGCTAGCGCGCGCCGCAGCGATCAGCCTTGCTCTTTGATCTGACGGATCGCCTCGGCCATGAACTCGTCCATGTGCCGGCGGATCTGGTGGTCGTCTTGACCGGCGCCGGCGGCGGCAAGGTCCGCTTTGATCTTGCGAAACACGTCGTCGTCGCCCGCTTCTTCAAAATCCGCCTTGATCACGGATTTGGCGTAGTCGTCCGCCTTTTCACCCGAAAGGCCCATCAGGCCGGCCGCCCAGTGGCCAAGCAGCTTGTTGCGGCGGGCGCCGGCCTTGAATTTCAAGGTTTCGTCATGCGCGAATTTCTTCTCGAAGCTGTCCTTGCGCTCGTCGAAATTTGCCATAGCCTTTGAATTCCTTACGTTTTTTACGGAAACCGCCTTTGTTTTACCCGTCAGGGCCAAGTTGAGCAATGCGGCGTCCGGGCGAATGCTGCGGCGCGGCGATGGACGCGGACGCTGGTATGCCTGTAGGGGTTCTCAGGTGGGGGGGAAGCGCGTATAGCGCGCCGCTGCGGCCCCGCCCCGGACCGTCTTCGGGAAGGCCGCCAGGAAGGATCTGCCCACATGGCTCGCCGCAAACAGGTCTATGAAGGCAAAGCCAAAATTCTATTTGAGGGGCCCGAACCCGGCACGCTGATCCAGTATTTCAAGGATGACGCGACCGCCTTCAACAACCAGAAGCGCGCGGTGCTGGAGGGCAAAGGCGTCCTCAACAACCGCATCTCCGAGTTCATCATGCAGGGGCTGGAGCGCATCGGGGTGCCGACGCACTTCATTCGCCGCCTCAACATGCGCGAACAACTCATCCGCCATGTCGAGATCATCCCGCTCGAAGTTGTTGTCCGCAATGTCGCGGCGGGCTCGATCGTCAAGCGCCTCGGACTCGAAGAGGGCTCGCAGCTGCCGCGCTCCGTCGTCGAGTTTTATTACAAGAGCGACGCGCTCGGCGATCCGATCGTCTCGGAAGAGCACATCACCGCGTTCAACTGGGCAACGCCGCAAGAGATCGACGACATGATGGCGCTCGCCTTGCGCATCAACGACTTCTTGGCGGGCCTCTTTGCGGGCGTCGGCATCAAGCTCGTCGATTTCAAGGTTGAGTTCGGCCGGCAATATGAGGGCGACATGGTGCGCCTCATCCTCGCCGATGAGATCAGCCCGGACGGCTGCCGCCTATGGGATATCGAGACCGGCGCCATCATGGACAAGGATCGCTTCCGCAAGGATCTTGGCGGCGTCACCGAGGCGTATCGCGAAGTCGCCAAGCGCCTCGGCATCCTGAAGGACAACGGCCCCAACGGCGCGACCGGGCCGGTTTTGGTCAGCGACAACGAGAAGTAGCATCACGAACTGCGCGCGGCGCAAAGCGCGCTTTAACCTCGTCGCGGCTAGCCTTGGGGCGCAGCTTTTGACCGGGATCAATCATGGCGAGGCGATCGTTGAAGCAAGCGATTGCTGTGGCCGGCGCCCTGATTTCCTTCCTTGGGCATGCGGCCGCGCAAAACACCGCGTCGATCCCGTCTGCATCCGTCACTGACGGCGAAATATTTGTTGAATACCGGGCATCCTATGGCGCCAATGATGATGGCGCGGACGACTCGTTTTCTCAGCGTATCCACGTCAATTTTGCCCCGACAGGCAACCTCCGACTGATGGCGTTTATCGAACAGCGCAAGATCGGTGGCGGACCGCTGACAACGCGCCGTTTGTCGCCGAACATCTTTACGCAATTCGTTCAAACGAAAACGTGGGACCTTGCGGTGCGCTGGCAGGGCGACGTTCCTTTGCAGGACGGCGTTCCCGGCCGGGCGCGCTTGGCGCTGCTGAACACCGTACGCGTGCGCGACCTTGAGTTTCGCAGCAACATTTATCTCGGCAAGGAGATTGGCGACACCGCGCCGGACGGCTTTTTGTTTGAGACGCGCGAAGAGGCAACGCTTCGCATCGCGCCAAAACTTCGCGCCGGCGTTCAGGTTTTCAACAATTTCGTCTCGACCAAAAATCTCGGCGCTTTCAACAATCAGCGCCACCAGGCGGGGCCGTTCGTACGCGCCACGCTCGGCAAGCGGCTACGGATCGAAGCCGGCGCGCTGTTTGGCCTGTCAGGGGCCGCAACAGACGCGGAAGCGCGCTTGTTCGTCGGCTATTCGTTCTGAGGCCCGGACAGAGCCTTGATGAAAATCACATAGTGGTCGAGGCCGTCGTAAAACCGCGCCGCTGGCAGGCGTTCGTTCTTGCCGTGGTAATTGTACTCGTCGCCTTCGACTGAAAAGATCGGACCAATGCCGAGCGTTGCAACGCCAGCACGTCGGAAGTGGAGACCGTCGGTGCCGCCGGCTTCAAGATAGGGCGAGACGACGGCGCCGGGCGCCCGCACGGCAATGACAGCGGCCAGCGCGCGGCTCACCTCATCGGGCACTTCTGACACGGGGCTCTCCAAAGGCTCGCCCAACGTTGCGAGATCAAGCTTTTCGTTCGCCATCGCCGCCGCAAGCGCGGTCTTTACTTCATCGACCGTTTCCCCCGGAAAAATGCGGCAATTGACGGTCGCGGTCGCGGTTTGCGGCAAAGCGTTTTCCGCATGCCCGCCGCGCAACATCGTCGCGACGCAAGTCGTGCGCATGTCGCGATCGATCGAGGCGTCGGTCGCCATGACCTTGGCAGCGCGCGCATCGCCCGGCTTTGCAACGAACTGCTCGACTGCCTTTTTGAGGTCGCCCTCGAGCGTCGGCGCGATGGTTGCGAACCCTGCGAGGGACACAGCGTTCCACCGTGTCGGAAAGCGATGCGCCTCGATGCGCTTCAACGCGTTGGCGAGATCGTAAATCGCGTTGTCCGCGCGCGGCGCCGAGGAGTGCCCGCCATCGTTTTTCGCGGTCACCTCAAAGGTCGCGTAGGTCTTTTCGGCGGCCTGAATGCCATAGGCGGCCGGCGCACCATTCGCGGGGCGATAGCCGCCGCCGGCATCCGAATTGACGGCGAACACCGCCTCTTTCAGGCGCGCGGCGAGCGCGCGCGTTGTCAGCATGCCGGTTTCCTCATCGCCGGAGAATGCAAGGATGAGGTCGCGGTCGGGCGTAAAGCCTTCGCGCTTCAGGCGCATGAACGCCTGCGTCAGCGTCAGGACGCCATATTTGTTATCGACGACGCCGCGCCCATAGAAGATGCCGTCTTTCTCCGTCAGCACGAACGGATCGAAATCCCAATCTTCGCGGCGCGCCTCGACAACGTCCATATGCGCGAGGAATAGCGCGGGTTTCTTCTCTGATCCGGCAACGCCGCGATAGCGCGCAATCATCGCGACTGTTTCGCCAACGGGAATGATTTCGATGTCGCCAGCGTCAAAGCCCGCTTCGATCAACTCGCCCGCGAGATAGCCCGCCATCTTCGGCGCGGCGCCGCGCCCGGCAACCGTCGGGAAGCCGATCAGCTTTTCGAACATCGCGCGCGCTTCCGCTTCGACCGGCGTTAGCACCTTGTCCTCGGCAACGGCCATCGAAGCGACCGCCGCGATCGCTGCCGACGCGCGCAGAATTGTTTTCAACATAACCCCCTCCAGTTCAAAGCCGTAAAAAACGGACGTGGGGGGGGGGGGGG
>JBJXFO010000069.1:0-25643 GCA_046154725.1 Parvularculaceae bacterium
ACTGCCGCGACGCTCAGCCGATAGACGCCGCCTTCAAGGCCTTCGCCGCGCCATGTGAAGTCGTGTTCGCCGGCCGCATTGCTGCCTGGTGCGGTTGCGACAATACGCCCGCCTGCGTCACGCACAGTTAGCGCGACCGCGCTGGCGCCGTCCGGAACGTCATACCGCCACGCGGCAGCCCCGTTCTCGACTGTCGCGCGATCGCCAGTGAACACAACCGTCTCGCCAAGCAGGGCGAGCGCATTCGAAGTCTGTGCAGACGATTGCAGCGCGATCAGCGCTTCAAGGTTCTGGTTCGTCTGGATCGACTGTTCAACGGAAGAGAACTCGACGAGTTGCGAGACGAATTTGTCCGTATTGAGTGGATCGAGCGGGTCCTGATTTTGCAATTGCGCCGTCAGGAGTGTGAGGAAGGTATCGAAGTCGGCGGTCAGACGCGTGGCGGACTGTGTATTGACCGGCGTCACGACCGGCGTCTGCAAGGCGGCAAGTGTCGAGAGGTCCACGGGCGTCTCCTATGCGCGAATGTCGATCGCGCCAGAATGCGGCGCGAAGAGAGTGAGGAAGGCAGGCGGCTGACTGCGAGCTGCGGCTGTCAAGGCGGCGTCATTGGCGTCCGCCGGCTCTGGTTTCGAAAACCTGAACTGCAAATCGCCACCCCCGACCGAAAAACCGGCATCTGCAAGCGCGTGGCGCAGCGCCTGCTCGTCGCGGCTGAAAAGATCGAAGGCCGACTGATTGTCGAATGCGAGCGACAATACAGCGCTGCCGTTGTCACCGAGCGTAAGCCGGCCGTCGATCTGGCCAAGCGAGGGCGGGTCGAGCCGAAGGTCGAACTGGCTTGCCGTGTCGAGACGCTGCGCGAGAATTTGCGCAAACTGCGCCACGGTGGGGGCAGGCTGCCGGCCGATAATCGCCGCGCGAGGGGCTTCCGCCTTAAGGCGCGCGGCGGTGTCGCGGACTGCGGCGATTGATGAATTCGTTGCTGGCGCAATGGCGCCTGGCGCGAACGGCGTCGCTGGCGCGATTGCAAGGCTGGTTGAAACAGGCGCGATACCGGAGGTTACCTGCCGGGCGGTATCGGCGGCCAGAAGGTTTGCGTCCGGCGCAATCGGCGCTTTGCCCGCGCGCGTTTTGGTGGCTCGTTTGCTGGTCTCTGCTGCGCGTGTTGGCGGAACCCGTTCTGAAGCCGCGGCGCTATCTGCGGCAGTCACCGCCTGGCTTGGCGCCCCGCCATGCGCATCGATCGCGCGCGAGGCCTGGCGCTCGAGGGCGGCCGCGGCGTCGTCATAGGAAAAGGCGCGCGCATCCTTGCGGCTGGCGCCGTTCGGCAGTGGCGCTGCAGTCTGCGGCGGCGCAGAACTGAGAGAAACAACATTCAACATGGCGTATGTGTTGGCAAGGAAGGGGCCATCGCCGATCCCGGCCCGCCATGCGGGTTTCAATGGATAATGCCGGGTAAATCAGGGTGCGTCCGGCAATAATCCGCCTGCAGATTTTGCCGGTTCCGGCGAAATTGGGCGGGGCGTCTGTGACGGTGGATTTCAGTGTAAAGAAAGTTCCTGCCAACCCAAACGGGTCACCCACGGAACAAGTCCGTGGAAGACGATTGTGGTGAGGTTTAGCGCGAAAAAAACTGAAGCAATTTTTCCATCGCGCGACGCGTACTCATCGCCCGATAGAACAACAGCGCCGCACACCCCAAAAACACGAGCCAAAAATACCAATTCGTTCAAGGACTAACATGGTTAACGCCAGCGTCCCACACGTTATCCCCCTAGTTATCCCCCACCTTATCCCCCTACTTATCCCACCCCCTTTCCGGCCCCTTAAGATGACCCTCAATCGGCGCGGGCGCCTGGTCGCGCTCTCCCCGGCAAGCGAGTTGCAGAATTTGGTCTGATCGAGGTGATGAAGTGCGGACATCCATGCAAATAGGGTTGAATCTGTTGAGAGTTTCAGCGCCATCGCGTGCGCGTGCGGCAATTCTTTCCGGGCGAAATCTGCAGGGCGTGAAATTCCTGCCGGTTGCCGGGGGCGTGCAATGAGCCTCAACGTCGCGCTCAACACGGCGGTGTCGGGCCTTTTCGCCAATCAGACGGCGATTGCCGCGACATCGGAGAACATTGCCAACGTCAACACGCCGAATTTCTCGCGCCGCGAGGCGCACTTTCAAACCGACGCCATTCCGGGCCAGTTCGCCGGCGTCGATGTTGAGATCATCCGTGCGGCCGCTGACCGCTTCCTCCTGAATGCGTCCTTTGCGAGCAGTGCTGACGCTGGCGCTTCCGGCGCGCTGTCGGCCGCTCTGTCGCGCATCGAGGCCTCGCTTGGCGCGCCGGGGGACAATATTTCCTTCGCGAACCGCCTCGATGAAGCGTTCGGGAGCCTCGCGCAGCTTGGCGCCAACCCGTCATCGACGGTCGCCAAAGCCGATGCATTGGCCGCGCTGCAATCTGCTTTTGATGCGTTCGCCCGGACGGCGGCGGCGATCAGCGGCGAGGGCGACGCGGCGCTCGGGCGTCTGGCGCAGGAAACAGGGCGCGCCAACGCGCTTTTGGAAGAAATCTATCGTCTCAATCAGTCAGTCTCGCAAAGCTCGGGGGCTGGCGATCTGATTGACCAGCGGCTGACTGAGCTCTCTTCGCTCGTTTCGGTGTCCGTCACCCGCGGCGATGACGGCCGCGTTTCCGTGGCGCTGCGCAATGGCGCGGTGCTCGCCCATTCGGCCGGCGATAGCGCGCTCGGCGTTGCCGCCGGACCGCCAGCCGCAGTGACGCTGGCGACGGTCAATCCGGCAAATGGAGCGGTTGGAGCGGCGGCTGCCGACGTGACAGCCGGCGTCGTTTCCGGCTCGATCAGCGGCCACATCGCGCTCCTCAATGATGAGCTGCCGCGTCTTGCCGCACTTGTTGAAACGACGGCGCGCGGCGTCGCGGATCGCCTGAACGCCGTCTATGCGGGTAATACCGGCGTCGGCGCGGCAACACCCACTGGCGCGGCGCTGATCGTCGAGACCGCTGGCGTCTTCTCCGTCAGCGCAGCGCTCATTGCCGACCCGGCAAGTTTTGCCATCGCCCGTCCGGCCGCCGGCACGGCTGGCGGATTGAATGACGGCGCCGGCGCGATCCTGCTCGCAGACATTGGCGCCGGCGCAGAGGCGCGCGCGGCGACATCGGCGGTTGCCGCGATCGGCTCGGCGGCGCTCAACGCTGGCCGCGCCGCTGAAACCGACGCGCTCCTTGCCGCCGAGATATCGTCGCGCGCAGCCGCATCGTCAGGCGTCAATCTCGATGAGGAATTGTCGAACCTCATCCTTTATCAGCGCGCGTATTCGGCGAATGCGCGCGTCATCGCGACCGTCGACGAGCTTTGGCAGTCGCTGTTGCAGATTATTTGAGGCAAACGATGACCCGCATTTCAGACCTCGGCTTTCAGCAAATTCTCCTATCGAGCTTTCAGCGCGCCCAAAGCGGCGCGCAAGAGCGTCAGGTCCAACTCGCAACCGGCAAGGTGTCCGATCGCTATAGCGGCGTCGGCGTCAGAACCGCCGAACTGCTCAACGCCGAGGGCGTCATCAATCGCGCCACCGCCTATGAGACGGCGGCCGGCGTCGCGGCGTCGCGGCTGCAAATCCAGGAATCGTCGCTGTCGACGATTGCCGACAGTGTTGCGCGATTGCGCCAGCGGTTTATCACGGCGCTCTCGACAGGCTCGGCGGAGCTGATCGGCCCGGAATTGCAGACCGAGACGCAGCGCATTGTGTCTGCTCTGAATACGGAGGCTGGCGGCGTTTATGTTTTCGGCGGCACGGACGGCTCGGTTCCGCCAGTTGCGGCGCGCAGCCTCGACGACGTCGTGGCGGCCGCAAGTGTCGATGACCTCTTTGTTGACGCGGGCCGCACGCGCCTTCCGGTCGAAGAAGGAACAAGCGTTGACGGCGGCGCGACGGCTGAGGAAATCGGGCGCGATACCCTTGCGCGGCTAAAAGAGCTTGCCGAGGCGCCCGCAACGCTGGGTCCCTTCGTTGGCCAGTTGACGCAGGCCCAATCACAATTCCTTGTGCAGAAGATCGCCGAGTTCGATCAGCTGTCGGCGGCGATCATTGCCCGGCAAGGAGAAAATGGCATCGCGCAGGCTCAGGTCGAGGATGCAACGGATCGCAATGTCCAGCGGCGCAATCTGGCCGAGCTTGTTGCCGCCGAAATCGAAAACGTCGATCTTGCCGAGGTGATCGCGCGCCTCGATCAGGACCGGCTCGCAATCGAAGCCGCGGCGCAGGCGCTCGCCCAATCGCGGGAATTGTCGCTGCTGAATTTCCTCTGATCGCCGGAATTTGAGCGGCAAAGGGCATTGAGCCGCAGGGGCTCTCGCCTGTATGACCCACAACGATGACGGGCAGGGGCGCAGGGCTTTTTGCAGCGCCTTGCCCGCCGATCATCCGCAACAGGAGAGTTTCTTATGGCTGCGCTGACCTACGCCACGATTGGATCGAACGACCTGGTCAGGGCCAAGAAGTTTTACGACGAACTTCTCGGCTCGATCGGACTTGCCTCCGTGTTCGAGCATCCGTCAGGCGGGCGCATTTACGGCAAGCCCGGACGCTTGATGCTCGGCGTCCTTGGTCCGCACAATGGCGAGCCGGCAAGCCCCGGCAACGGCAATATGTTTGCCTTCACCTTCGATACGCGCGACGAGGTCGATGCGTTCTATAAAAAAGCGCTATCGCTCGGCGCAACCGACGAAGGCGCGCCCGGCGAGCGCGGGCCAAAGCTCTATTTCTCCTATTTCCGCGACCTCGACGGCAACAAGCTGTGCGGATTTAAACTTGGTTAGACCGCCAGCCATCTGGCTTTGGCGCCGCGTCCGCTGGTTATCAGCCGTCGGCCCCCTTATGTATCGGAATCTATGAGCAGCGCCGACGCAACTGTCATCGACTTCCCGAGGCTCGATCTCGGCGTGCCCGCAGGCGCGCGCGTGATCGTCGCCATGTCGGGCGGCGTTGATTCCTCCGTTGCGGCGGCGCTGGTCAAGCTATCCGGTTACGACGCCGTCGGCGTCACGTTGCAACTCTACGATCACGGCGTCGCCATCCAGCGCAAGGGCGCATGTTGTGCGGGCCAGGACATCAAGGACGCGCGCGACGTGGCCGAGCGCCTCGGCATCCCGCATTATGTTCTCGATTACGAGGACCGTTTCTCGGCAAGCGTGATGGAAGATTTCGCCGATACCTATCTCGCGGGCGCAACGCCCATCCCGTGCGTGCGCTGCAATGAACGCGTGAAGTTTCGCGACCTGCTATCGGTGGCGCGCGACCTCGGCGGCGCCGCCATGGCGACGGGCCACTATATTCGCCGCGTCGAAGGGCAAGACGGCCCCGAATTGCGGCGCGCGCACGACGCAAGCCGCGACCAGAGCTATTTTCTCTTCTCGACATCGCGCGAGCAGCTTCAGTTCTTGCGCTTTCCCTTGGGCGATATGCCCAAGGACGATGTGCGCGCCATCGCGGCAAGGCTCGGCCTTGTCGTTGCGGAAAAGCCCGACAGCCAGGACATCTGTTTCGTGCCGGAAGGAAAATACGCGGCGGTCGTCGAACGCCTGCGCCCGGGCGCTTCTGAACCTGGCGAGATCGTCCATATTGACGGCACGCTGATGGGGACGCATCCCGGCGTCATTCACTACACAGTTGGCCAGCGGCGCGGGCTTGGCGTCGCGACCGGCGAGCCCTTGTTTGTCGTGCGCCTCGAGGCGGCGGCTCGCCGCGTCATCGTCGGCCCGCGCGAGGCGCTGATGGTGGCGCGTATCCGTCTCAAGGACGTCAGCTGGATCGGCGGTGGAAGCCTTGAAGCGGCAGCGCGCGGCGGCCAAAGCATCGCCATCAAGGTTCGATCAACACGGCCCCCGCGGCCCGCGCGCCTCAACTGGGATGGCGCGTTGGGGGTCAACCTCGACGAGGCCGAGGAAGGCGTCGCGCCGGGCCAGGCGTGCGTTTTTTATTCGCCGGAGGCTGGCCACGACCGCGTTCTTGGCGGCGGCTGGATCGCCGCGACCGAGGCGCTATGAACGCGCCGCAGTTGCGTTGCGCGCCGACTTTATTCACAGGATTGGCCAGCGCCCATTCAACCGGAAGAGACCATGGCCAAGAAGCTTTATAATTGCCTGAAATGCGTCGCCTATTGCTGCAGCTATACCCACATTCCGGTGAACAAGCGGGACGTAAAACGACTTGCCCGCCATTTCGAGCTGACGGAAGCGCAAGCGGAGCGTAAATTCACCAAGCGCGGCGACAAGGAAAATCCGCGTGTTATGAAGCACACGGACGATCGGCATTTCGGATCGGCTTGCATGCATCTTGACCAGAAGTCGCGGCAATGCACGGTCTATGAATCGCGCCCGCAAATCTGCCGGGAATTTCCGACGCAGACACGCTGCGGCTATTATGAGTTCCTGAAATTCGAACGCGAAGTTCAGGACGATGCGAAATGGGTTGCGACGACGGACTAAAGATCGCGGATCAGGAATCAATGAGCGAGAAAGTTGATGCCGTCGTCATCGGCGCCGGCGTCATCGGCCTTGCTGTCGCGCGCGCGCTTGCGCTTGCGGGCCGCGAGGTCATCGTCGTCGAACGAAACGACACGTTTGGCGCCGAGACGTCGTCGCGAAATTCGGAAGTCATTCATGCCGGCATTTATTATCGCCCCGGCGGATTGCGCGCGCGCCTCTGCGTTGAGGGCAAAAAAAGGCTTTACGCCTATTGCCGGGAGCGCGGCGTCGATCACTTGCGCTGCGAAAAGTTGATCGTCGCCTCGCGCGCCGGCGAACTCGGCAAGCTGCGGTCCTTGCAGGCCGTTGCGGCGCAAAACGGCGTCACCGACCTTTCGCTGATCAGCGGCGTCGAGGCAGCAAAGCTTGAGCCCGGCCTCCGGTGTGCCGCGGCGCTGTTGTCGCCAAGTTCGGGCATCATCGACAGTCACGGTCTAATGCTGCGCTTTGTTGGCGATATCGAAGATGCGGGCGGAGCAATCGCCTATTCCTCGCCGGTCGTCGGCGGACGCGTCGCGGACGGCAGGATCGAGATTGACGTCGGCGGCGCTGATCCGGTCACGCTTTCGGCCAGCCTCGTTGTCAATGCCGCAGGACTGTACGCAGACAAGGTCGCGCTTGCGATCTATGGCCTCGATGCTGCGCATGTTCCAGCGCAAAGGCCTGCCAAGGGGCAGTATTTCACGGTTGCGGGGAAAGCGCCGTTCTCGCGCCTCGTCTATCCTCTGCATACGGCCGATAGTCAGGGCGTTCACTATACCCGCGACCTCGGCGGACAGGCGCGCCTCGGCCCCGATATTCGCTGGGATGCAGCCCTCGGCGATTATTCGGTTGATGAGACGCGCGCTGCCGCCTTTCACGCAAGCATTGCGCAGTTCTGGCCCGCGCTCGATATCGAACGCCTTCAACCCGGCTATGCCGGCCAGCGCCCGAAGGCGACCGGCCCCGGCGAAGAAGGCGATTTCATCATTGCCGGCATGGCCGTCCACGGAACACGGGGCTATATCGGCCTTTACGCCATGGAATCGCCGGGGCTCACGTCCTGCCTCGCGATCGCGGAGCATGTGAAAGATCTGGCGTCGCTCTCGCCATAAGCCTTGCGCCGCTCTAGGATCAACGCGACATTGGGTGGGGATCGGGGATGTCGGATCAGTCGGGCGCAAGGCGAAGCGTTGCGGAAACTCTTCCGGGTGAAGAAGATCTTCGCTTCATTCGCAATTTTCACGACATCTTTCTTAGTCTCGGCATCGCGATGTTCGCTGCAGGGCTCGGTATTGCGACGACGATCCTTGTCGGACCGATGATCGAGGACGCGTCGAGAGCGTCAGAGGCAAGCTTCCAGCGCGCCATGCTGATTGTCGGCGCAGCGGCGAGCGCCAATGCTTTGGTCATGTGGCTGATGGGCGAGTTCTTCGCGCGCGGGCGGCGGCTGTTTTTGCCGGCGATAGTCATCCTGCTTGCCTTCACTCTGTTTTTCATGATCGCCGCAGCGGCAGCATACGGCGTGTGCGTCGGCGCTGACGAGGCGTTCTTTGAACGGCTCGAGGGCCTTGGGCTTGACGGCGTGATCCGGGAAGCATCGGGGTTTGGCGTGACTGTCGGCGCGGCGACGACCCTCGCGATCTTTGCGTTTTACGCCCGGATGAAACTGCCCTTCGCGATGGGCCTTGGCGCGGCGTCGCTCGCTGGCGTCGGCGTTGCCGGCGCTTACTATCTGTGGCCTGAACGCGCCGCTGACATCACCAATCCGGCGCAGCTTGCGGCGGGCCTCTTTCTCTTTCTGTTAGGCGTCGCCTTTGACGCACGCGATCCTGCGCGCGAAACGCGGATTTCCGATAATGGCTTCTGGCTGCATTTCTTCGCGGCGCCGACGATCCTGAATGCTGTGCTTGCATTGACGGTCGGCCTCGACATGCTGACAAAGAACCAGACCGGCGCCGCGGTTGTCACGCTGACTGTCGTCGCGGGGTTTGCGTTCGTCTCGTTGCTGATCAACCGGCGCGCGCTGCTGGTCGCGGGCCTCCTCTACGCGCTGGTTTCAATTGGGGTTTTGATCTCGAAAGTCGGCCTCAGCGGCGCCTGGACAGCCGCGTTGACGCTGCTTTTGATGGGCGGGACCATGGTGCTTCTGGGCGGCGGCTGGCACTCGATCCGCCGCCTTGTCGTAGCGCCATTCCCAAAGGAAGGCCTGATGGCGCGCATCATTCCGCCGGAGCCGCCGCGCGAAAGCCGCCGCCGTGTCTCGGAGTAATCTTGCGAGCTGGCGCCCTTGCGAGGGAAAGTCGCAGCCGGTATAGACGCGGCCTCTTTCCGAAGGCTGCAGCCCTGACGGTCAGCTTTGGCGGGGTAGCTCAGTTGGTGAGAGCGCAGGATTCATAACCCTGAGGTCGGCAGTTCAATTCTGCCCCCCGCTACCAGTTTGCTCTAACGCGATTTTTTGGAACCGAACGAGTTTCACGCGACATTCGACGATCAAATTGTCTGGTTGTCGGTAAAATTGAGTTCAACTTTAGGTGGCAATCTGGCGATCGTGCAGGGCAGCGCCTGCGCGCACGCTTTTAGAAGTCCCGTCACAAGGAACCTCATGTCTCAATCGCCAACGAACCACGCCGCAGACGCCTCCACCTCGCTTTCCCGCAAGCTTTGCGCCGCGCGCGCTGAAGAAAGCGCGTGCGTCGAGCGCTTGTCGGCGATTGAAGTCGATATCGCGCTCTACCGGGCGCGTATTGACGATCTCGCGCCGGAGAAAAGCGCTGGCTTGATACACGCTGCGCAACCACGCCGGCGCTTCATCCTGGAGCAGAGGATTTCCGCGCTTGAGGCGTTGCGAACCTCTATGATTGCAGATCGCGTTTGCCGCCGGCGGGACATTGACGAGATGGTACAGCGAAAAGAAGCGATTGATGCCGCTCTCGCGATGCTGCGCGCTCGTTCATCCGGCTTTCGTGAGACCCAATCAGCCTAAAAGTCTTTCTTCCAGTTGGCGGAGACCGTCTGGTCGCCATCCTGCCTCAACTCTGTCTCGATCGAAAAAGATTGGCCGATCTCATACTCGATGCGCACCGACCCATTTTCGCCGCGGGCGTTTTGCGATGCTGACACGAAGAGGCCGTCAGAGACATATTTCCCGACGGTCAATAGCGACGCGGACGAATCGGCCTGGTCTACATCGAGGTTGAGCAGATCAAGTCCAAGCGCGTCGCGCGCCGCGCCGGTAATTCCCTTTCCGCCAAAGACACCGACGCCGCCAAGCTGCGTCAAGGCATCTGCGACCTGCAACGACTGAAACGCCGATAGTTCATTGGCAGATTTATCGAAGAGGACAAGAGCCATCACGTCTTCACTGGGGAGCGAGGGGGTCGACTCGAGAGAGACCTTGAGCGCAGAGCTGCGGCCGCTGATGACGACCGCCACGGTCGTTCCATCGCGCGCGCTCCGTTCCGCGCGCAAATCAAGAATTGGATCGTTCGGCGCCAGTTGATCGAACACTACTGCGCCGCGCGTGATGTTGAAGCGCCGTCCGCTAAACTCCAGATCGCCTTGTCTGAGGTTGAGCGTCCCGAGAACAAGCGGCCGATCGGAGCGCCCGGCGAGCTGGGCCTTGGCGCGCCATTCGCTATAGAGCCCACGGCCGCGCACCTCGATCTTGTCGTCGGCATCGATACGGATTGCATACCGCAAAGTGCCTGATGACCGGGCGCCTTTGCGCACCGCCGCGCTCTGGTTGTTCTTGCCAATTGCGACGACTTCAATATCGACGAGGCCGATCGACGGCGGCGTGAACAGGCGCGCCTCAAGCGCATTGATCGCAATGTCGCCGCTGACCAACAGGTCATCGGACGCGCCGGCTATTGTAATTTTGCCCGTTGCGTCGAGACGCTCGACAGGACCTACCGAGAAGCGCGCTCTGTCAAGGCCGATCGTTGCCGCGAGGGTTATGCCGCGATCGACCGTGATTGTTCCCGATGCTTTCACTGATTTCTCGGGCTGGCCAGGACCCGACGCGGTCGCATCGAAGACAATCGTCGAACCGTTCAATGCGCCGCTTGCCGTTGCGCGCGCATCAATCGCGACGATGCTGAGACCGGACGCCAGTTCGGTAAAAGACCCTTTGCTGAGGACAAGGTTGCCGGCAATTCTGGGGCTGATCATTGGTCCGCTGACCATGCCGTCGAAATCGAGATCGCCTTCGATCGCCTGCAGCTCAAGCGGCAAGAACACGGCGACCGTCTCCGCACGGCCTTTGAAGCGGGCATTGCCCGCAAGCTCGCCATCCAGATCGACCTTGAGACCCTTTTCCCGCACAAGCCGCGCCGGGACGCTCAAATCGATATCGAGTGCACCGCCCTCGGCCCCGGCCGAAATCACGATTTGGCGCCCATCCCATGTGAAGGTTCCAGGCAATGTCACCGTGCTGGGTCCGGCCAAAGTTGATGACGCCTCAAACGCGCCGGACGCCGCAATTCGATCATCTGTGTCGAGAGTGATCTGAAAATTTAGCGAAGAACTGCCGCCCGTCATGGCGACGTCGCGAACAAGCGCGTTGGCGCGCCAGCGCGCAGGTTCAAGGGAGCCTTCAAACTCCACAAAGCCGCTCTCGCCGATCGTCATCGCGAGCGACTGAATTGCGACGCCCGTTGAAAGGTCGATGATGGCCGGGCGCGTCAGCACGGCCTTTCCTCCAAAATAGTCAGCAGACGCAGCGTCTATCGAAAGGTGAGGGCCCCCGGCGATCGTTGCGACGCCGTTGGCCCGCACACTCTCTAAGGTAAATGAAGGGGTCGGCGCGGCATTTTCCGCAGAAAGCGCGAACGCCAGTTGATTGAACGGACCTGCAAGCGACAACGAAACCTTACCGGCGGACCAGGTGGATGACTGAATTCCCGGCGATTGAATTTCAATTCGGTTGTCCGCTCGTTGACGCGAAAGATTGCCCTTGGCGGTAATCTCGCCCGCCAACCGCAGGCCGGGCCATGGTTCGGCGTTCTCGCCGCCGATATACCGCAAATCCGCTGCGCCCTCTGTTGTGCGCGGGTTGACAGAGGCCTCGCCCGTCAGCGCAAAAGCCGCGCCTCGGTGGTCGATGGCGGATAGCCGCCAGGCGCCGTTTTCCAATTGGCTTACTTTGGCGGACGACCGCAGCGCGCCGTCAAGAGTACGACCAGAAACCGCACCATTGATGGCTTTTGGCAATCCACTGAGGGCAATCGATACTTTTGCTGCGGGAAAGGGTGTATTATTTAGCCTCAGTTGAGGACTTGTCGCTTCAACGCGTAGCGTGAGGTCTTCGACAGGACCCGTCATCATAATCGTCGCGATCGCGCCAGCGCGCGGAACGAGCGAAGGAACATACCCGTTAATTGCTGCGGCGCTCGCCGATAGTGCGCCCTCAACCGAGACGGCCTGCAGGGCAAGGTCGTAATTCGCCTTTCCCTTGAACGCGACGCCTGTTGCCGTCGACGCCTCAATGGTATCGAGGCGCACCATCCCGGCAACGATTGCAGCAACATTCGCCTCTGCGCGGAAAGCGGATCGAAGGCTGGCCGCAAGACTGCTCTGCTCGCTCGCCGCGAACGAAACCTTGCCGCTCGCGCGTGTGCGCAGGTCGGTTTGCAGGCCCGTTGTCGATGCTGTGATAAATGGCGCAATTGCATCTGCTTCGACCGTGTACGCCTTGCCCTTTGATTCGACAGCGATCGACAATATTGCGTTGTTGCCCAACGCCCTTTGGAGATCGCCGCGCCAATCCGCAGAAAAATCGACCTTTAGCGTTGCCGAGGCCAACTGAAGCGCCTGATTGGTGTTGCGCCAGTGCGCCTCGCCGCTTGCTGCACCGAACCCTGCTGTAAGCGCGTCAATTTGCAAGCGCCCGCCAGCGTCCTTAGGCATGAAGTTGCCGCTCAAGCGAACCGCGTCTCCGATGTCTGTGCGCCATGGGTCACTCCGGCTGCCCGGCATCGCGCTGAGGTCAAAGCGGATTGCATCCAGCGTTTGAATGTTTGCGGTGAAAATGCCTTCGAGGGAGCCATACGTCCCCGCGCTCGCCGAAAGAGCCACTTGAAAGTCGCTCCATGCGCCGGCGCCGTTTGCCCTTAACGCGAGCGGGCCATCGCTGCCGGACAGAGTGGCCAGCGCGCCATTCTCCTTTGACGCGATAGCAGCGCTCAACGACAAGGCGCCGCTTTCAGGGTTTCGTTCAACCTCAATCGAAACCAGGTCCCGATCGTCTGTCCCCGACACATTGAGGGCAAGCGCGAGCGCGCGGCCGCCCAGCGCGAGCGATCCATCGCCGTCAATGCGCAGCGGTGTTCCGACCAGCGCCTCGGCAATCTGAAAATTTTGAAGTGTGAGCCGGCTAACTGTGACGAAGGGGAGTTTCTCGGGGAGTTCGAACCCTCGGAACGGCTTGGCGACATCTTCTCGTTGCGGCAGGTGCGCGAGAATCAGGCCGCCTTCGACAAGGACCGTTTCGATCACCAGGCGCTTTGACAGAAGCGCGCTTGGCGACCACGCTATGGTAACGCGGCCAACGCTTGCCCATAAATTGCCGTCGTCCTTAAAACGCAGGTTCTCCAAGACGATTCGATGTGGCAATCGGCCCGCGACAGCGCCGATTGCAACATCGCCGCCGATCAGTTTTTCGATTTGACGCTCCGCTGCGTCGCCGATCAACGTCCGTCCGGCGGGCGTGAGCAAGAGGACAGCAGCGCCGAGCGCTAGGATTGCGACAAGGCAGCCAATGGCGATTGCAATATGAAAAGCCCGGCGCATTAGAACGGTTGCCCCAGCGAAATGTAGAACTGGAAACTGCGATCGCTGGGGCGTCTCTCGAGCGGGAACGCGACATCAAGCCGGATCGGGCCGATCGGCGATAAGTACCGCGCGCCAGCGCCGGCGCCGACAAGATAGTCGCCGACGAAATCGGGGAAACTTTCCGAATAGACAGCGCCCGCATCGACAAACGCGGCAAATTGTAACGGTCCGAAAATCTTGGCGCGCGCTTCGACTGCGCCCTCAACCGCTGAGCGCCCGCCGATCGGAACGCCGTCAGGGTCCAGCGGGCCGACCGACTGGAAATCATATCCGCGCACGGAAGAGCCGCCGCCGGCAAAAACGCGCTTGTTGACTGGCAACGCTCTGAGGCCCGATCCCGCTGTCGCCGCGACGCGAACCCGGCCTGCAAGAGTAAAGCGATCGTTGTTGCCAAATTGCCTGCGTGACCGGCCGACGAGCTCCATGCGTGTGAATTGATCGGTGCCAACATAAGGGACGAGAAACAGGGAGACGTTCTCGCCGGACGAAAGGCTGAGCGGATCGTCTTCGGTGTCCCATGTTGCGGACAGGGGAACCGACACAAGATAAGTTCGCTCATCACCAAAGCCGGGCGCGATGCGCAGCCGGCTTTCGATGCTTGACGTTTCGAGCGCCAAGCCGGCTCGTGTCTCGAGCCGGTCGTCAAGCCACAACTTCGAGAGCCCGGCGCCGATTTCCAGCGATCGAGCCGTAAACGCGTCGGTCGTGTCGTTGATGAAGGAGAAATTGGTGAACGTCGCGCCGGGGAATCGCGGAAGCGGTCTGTTAATGTCGAACGTGATGGCCTGGCGGACTTCCGTTCCGTCAATCTCGGCGCGCGCCCGTTCGCCGCGTCCTGCGACGTTGCGGTATTCGAGAAACAGCCTGCCTCCGGGACCTTCAGAGGTGGAATAAGAAACGCCTGCGCCGATTGTGCGCGGCTCACGTTCTTCGACGCTGACGCGTACTGGCGCCGCGCCATCAGTATTACCGGTTCCCGCATCGACCTCGATGAGGGTGAACAGCCCAGTCGCTGCCAACGCTTCGCGATAGTCAACGAGCTCAGCGCGATTGAAATATGCGCCGTCCTCCCAAGTCCTCAGGCGCTCGAGATAAGTAGGCTTCGTTCGCTTTGCGCCGACGACCTCGATGCTGCCATAGCGAAGTCTTGCGCCGCTTGCGACAGTATAAACAGCCTCGGCCGTTTGTTCCGCAAGGCGCGCGTCGGCGCGGCGCGCGACATTTTGCGCTCCCGGATACCCCTCGCGCCAGAGGTATTCGAGGAGACGTTGCTGGTTCTTCTCGAGCGTTGCGCCGTCAGCGCGCGCGTCAAGATCAATACCGGCCTCTTCAAATGTTGCCGGGCGATCGCTTGAGCCTTCGTCTTCATAAACGATGACGTGACGCACGATCTGAAAACGCGCCCCGGGTTCGATGGCGAAAATGACAGAGGGGATGCTTGCCGCAACAACGCCTTGCTCGATCCTAAAGGCAATCTTGGCGTCAAAGTAGCCTGCGGCCGTCAGGGCGCGGCGTATAACATCGACATCCGCCGCGGCGGCCTGACGAAGGGTGGCGAGGGTCGGGTAGGAGCGGCGCGCCTGTGAAAGACTTGTCAGGCGCTCAAGCTTGCCGGCGACCTCAGCCGGCGCGCCTTCATAGCGCACGGCATAGTCCGCCGCGCTCGCTGAGGTCGCGTATAAAAGCGCCGCTGCAAGGACCGTTCGCAAGCCAACTCTCACCCAGAACGCTCCGCTTGCTTTCAACAGTCTATAACGTCGCCCAGCCCGGTCTGGCCTCAAAGGCCTTCACAATGCCCGCGCATCTCTTAACCATGCACTTAAAATTCGTTCGATCTGCGCCTCTACGAGGGCCGACTTTCCAGAACGTTAAGGCTTTGTTAAAGCGCCGCTCGACTGCATCGGCAAGAAAGGACGGCGACAGCATGGCGCACCCGTTGAGCGGCGCAAATATCGGCACGCTCAAGGCGGTGGTGGGCCGGGCCGGTTTGCCGGAAAATCCGCTGGCGTCTGCGTCAATTGCGGCGGCTTCGCTCTTCCGTTGGCCGTTTTCAGCGGCCGAGCGGCACTTCATGGAGGGGCGGTTGCCCCGGGAGGAAGACCTCGAGCCGCCGGTTTTCATTCTCGGCCACTGGCGGTCCGGCACGACGCATCTTTACAACACCCTGTGTAAGAGCGGGGAGTGGAGTTTCGTGCCCCCAGTCGCGACGGGGCTTCCATGGGACATTTTCGGGCTGGGGCGCGCCTTTCGGCCCTTGTTAGAGCGCGCGCTGCCCGAACACCGGTATATCGACAATATTCCGGTAACGCCTGATAGTCCGCAAGAAGACGAAATTGCCTTGGCGAACATGACGGCTCTTTCGTTTTATCATGGCATTTATTTTCCGGCGACGTTTGATCAATTCGTGAACCGCGGAATTTTTTTTGATGGCTGTTCCGCCGCCGACATCGCCGAATGGCGTGCGCGGTTTGTCTACCTGTTGCGCAAATTGTCGAAACTTCAAAACGGCCGGCGGTTGCTTATCAAGAACCCTGTCTACACGGCGCGCCTTGCGTACTTGCGAGAAATTTTCCCGCGCGCAAAGTTCGTTCATATCGAGCGCAATCCTTATGAAGTTTTTCAATCCATGCGGAATTTCTACAAGAAGCTCTTTGCTGAGTTCGCGCTGCAATCTTATGCGCATATCGATATCGATGAGACGATCTTCAGGGTCTATGAGCGCATGATGGATACTCTCGCCGCTGACGTGCGAGGCCTCAAAGCTCCTGATTATGTCGAATTGCCATACGTCGAACTCGACCAAGGCGGGCTCTCTGCAATCGAGCGAATCTATGCCGCACTCGAACTTCCGGGATTTGACCGCGCCCGCGCTCCGTTTGCCGCCTATCTCGCGTCCGTCAAATCCTTCGAAAAGAACCGCTTCGCCTATTCAGACGACGACGCCAGGAAAGTCGAAGCGCGCCTTGGACGATTCATCGAGCGCGGCGGATACCGCCGCCCGGGGATCGCCGCATGAGCAAGGCATTGGCGCGCTTAGCGCTCGGAGCCAGTGCTGCGTGTTCGTTATTGGCCGGATGCGCAAAAGATATGGAGCCGGATCCGGTCTTCAATCTCGCCGATTGCAGACCCATATCGCTCGTCGATTCCGCGACCGGATCAGTGGTGGTTGGCGCCGAGGACCTGGCGCTTGATCGCGACGGCGCCCGGGTCATCGTCTCGGCCTATGATCGCCGCCGTGTTGAAGCCGAAACGCGGGCGAACAGCGCCGCAATTTCCGGGGGCGGACTTTATTCCATTGCCTTGGCGAAGCTCGCTGCTCAGACGCCATCGCTGACGGTCACATCGCTTGTCGAGCCAACGGAGCTCACCGGTGGATTGCACCCGCATGGAATATCGTTCGATAGCAAGACGCGTACAGTGTCGTTCATTAACCGCGGCTATCAGCGCGAAGCCAATCGCTGGCGAATGACGCCAACTGTTGTTCATCTCGGCGCTGGCGGCGTTCTATCGATTGTTAAATCCCCGATGCCTTGTTCAATTAACGACCTCTCCGTTCGCGATGAGCATATGCTGATTTCTTTCGATCATGCCGAGTGCGGCTGGCGAGCCGGGTTTGAAGACGTTGTTGGCCTGCGCCGATCGGGTCTCGTAGATCATGATGGCAAAACGCTGCTATCCGGCGTCGGATACGCGAACGGCGTGATCGAGCTTGCCGCCGGTCAAGTGCTTGTCGCAGCAACACGCGAAAAGAGTTTGCGCGTCGTGGACGTCAGTGACGCCGCCGCGACCAGCACGCGCCGCTTTAACCTTCGCGGCGCACCTGACAATCTGTCAGTCAGCGACGACGGCGCTATTGTCGTTGCTGTTCATCCGTCTTTGTTGCAACTTGCATTCGCACGGCGGCTTGGCATCGGGAAAAGCCAAAGCCGCGTTCTAGAATTCGATTTCAATACTGGCGGCCAAAAGCTGCTTTTTGAAGATCCAAAAGCGACACTGATGTCATCGGCGACTGCGGCGATTCTGACAGGCGACATGCTTGTTATCGGATCCGTCATCGATGCGGGCCTTGTGGTTTGCAAGAAGTCCGGCGCCGGAAAATGAGAGTGCTTGTCTCTGGCGGCGCTGGTTTTGTCGGGGCGCATCTTGTCGCCGCGCTGAAGGCGCGGGGCGATGTGGTCAGGGTGCTCGATCTCAATCCGGTCGCGGGCGTCGAAACGATCGTCGGGTCGATTGAGGACGAGGCAATAGCGCGCGCGGCGTGCCGCGAAATCGACGCGGTCTACCATCTGGCGGGGAACGCCCAGTTGTGGTCGCCGGACACAGATTGCTTTGATCGGATCAATCATCGCGGAACCCAGACTATGCTGCGCGCGGCCGCAATCGGAGGGGTTCGCCGATTTGTGCATTGCTCGAGTCTGACGACGCTTGTCGGCAAAAGGACGCCGGTTGGCGCCTCCTCAGCGGATGAGCGTGCGATGTTTGGCGTCAATGACATGCTCGGGCCTTATCCGCGTTCAAAGCTGCTTGCGGAGCAAGCAGCGCTCGCCGGCGCGTCTCAAAACCTTGATGTTGTTGTCGCGATCCCGACCGAGCCTCTCGGGCCGGGCGATGAAAGCCTGACGCCGCCGACGCGCATGATTATCGATCTGCTCAATAGCCGCATTCCAGCGACAATAGACTGCATGCTGAACTTCGTTTCGGTGCGCAGTCTTGCTGACGGCTTCATCGCGGTCGCCGAGCGGGGCAGGCGCGGGGAGCGCTACCTGCTTGGCGGCGAGAATGTGCCCATGGCGCGCTTGCTGATTGAACTCGAACGACAATCCGGTCTGAAGATGCCAAGGGCGCAATTGCCTTATGTGATTGCTCTTGCGGTTGGCGCGCTCGACACCGGCCTGACTTCAAGATTGACACGTCGGCCGCCGCGGGCGCCCCTGACCGGCGTGCGCCTTGCGGGACGCCGGGTGTCATTTGCCAGTGCCAAGGCTGAAGCAGAGCTAGGCTGGCGGTCCGAACCGTTTGACCGCGCGCTGGCTGGCGCACTTCAGTGGTTCCGCGAACGTGGTCTGGTCACGCGCTAATTCCGCCGTTCAAAGACGAAATCCGCGGCTCCCTTCAGCGCAGCTGCCCGTCCGCCAAAGCGACTGAGATGCGCTTTTGCCCGTTCAACCAGCGCTTTTGCCTGGTCGCGCGCGCCTTCCGCGCCGAGTAGCTTGACGAACGTTGCCTTGTCCATATCGGCGTCCTGGCCGACGGGCTTGCCCAGCGCCTCGGCATCGCCAAAGGCATCAAGAAGATCATCGACAATCTGGAAGGCGAGGCCGAGATCTTCCGCATAGAGGCGAAGCGCTTCGACCTCATCGTCGCCAGCGCCGCCGACGATGCCGCCGGCCATTGCTGAAAAGCGGATGATCGCTCCGGTTTTCAACCGCTGCAGTTCTTCAATGCCGGCTATGTCAAACGTCTTTTGCTCCGCGTAAATGTCGATCATCTGCCCGCCCACCATGCCAACCCGCCCGGATGCGCGCGCAAGCTCTAGCGCGAGGCGGCTTCTGACGGCGCCATCGGCGTGCGTTGCCGGTTCGGCCAGCACCTCAAACGCCTGCGTGAGCAGGGCGTCGCCGGCGAGAATGGCGGTGGCGTCGTCAAACGCCTTGTGCACCGATGGCCGCCCCCGCCGCAGATCGCTGTCGTCCATCGCAGGCAGGTCATCGTGAATAAGGCTGTAGCAATGAATCATCTCAACTGCGCAGCCAACGCGCAGCGAACGCTCGCGCGGCGCTGCGACCATGTCGGCGGCGGCAACGACGAGGAACGGCCGAAGGCGTTTACCGCCGTCGAGCGCGCCGTGCCGCATGGCGTCGATGACGCGCCCTAGCGGCCCCGGACGTCGAGGCAGCATCCTGTCAAGCTGCGTCTCAACAAGACGCGCAACGTCTTTGATTGTGGCTTCGAACTCACTCATGATCTGATCCGTGTGGAAGCGAAATCGCAGCGCTGCATAGCGGCGGAATGGCGCGCGCTCAATCTCGGCGATTGCTCACGAATCCGCTGCCGTCGCATGGCGCGCAGCGACGGGCAATCAAACCGGTGCGTCCGCGGCCGCCGCAATCCTGACAAACCGCTGACAGCCGAGCCGACCCGGCGAATGACTGGAACAACGCGCCTGCTGGTTCCTTTGCGCGGTTCGTCGCGAACTGCTGCACCTTGGCCGATCGCAGAGCCGGAAACGCGTCAACAAATGACGAGGAGACGCTGATGGCGTGCAAAACGACGAGAAGATCTCGCTTCCACGCTTCAAGAATAAGCAGGAACGCGCCGCTATTGAATTCGCCAGCCGCCGCAACCCCGCCGATCAGATAAAGGTCGCCGTCGCTGTGAAATGTCGCGACGCTGATATGGAGATTTCTGTTCATCGCACCGAGTTGCGCATTGCTCAGCGCAAAGCCCGAAAACCGCGACAAAAAGCCGATTTCTGCGACCTTATCTTCGCTGCCGTCGACGAGAATAAGAGCGACAACGAACCTGACGTCGCCCTCGGTAATTCCATAAAGGCCAAAGCCGTCTTCAGCCCCGAGGTCGTCAAGCGTGCGATAGCGATTGCGAAGGGCCGCGACGATTTTTGCTCTCGGCCAGAAAGCCGCGGCCAAACGTCCGCTCTCGGGCAACCCGAACCATTTCATCTCATTGCCCCGCCGCCGGCCACGCTACAAGCTAGTCAAGGGAGGGCGGCGACGCAAATGAAGCGGCGCGGCTGTCGCGGAAACGTCATATTGCGCCGCAACAAAAACGGGCTATAGACTAAAAACAACACCTTGGCGGCCGGGGTCTTCGGCCCGGTTGCCGGGGCTGGCGCCGTATGAAACAACGACGCCAGATAGGGCGATGGGCGATGGGTGGTGGCGCTTGAATGGAGCGCCAGCGCATCAATCGTAAGGAGCGCGGGGATGACACAAACTCAGGCGGCCTTGAACGTGATTCTGGCGCAGCCGCGCGGCTTCTGCGCCGGCGTTGAGCGCGCGATTGATATCGTCGAGCGCGCCCTCGAAAAGTACGGGGCGCCGGTCTACGTTCGGCATGAAATCGTTCACAACAAGCGGGTCGTCGATACGTTGCGGGACCGCGGCGCGATTTTTGTCGAGGAGATCGACGAAGTGCCGACCGGCGCGGTGACAATCTTCTCCGCCCACGGCGTTTCCCAAAAGGTCGAGAGCGGGGCGCAACTGCGCGACCTTGATGTCATCGACGCGACATGCCCGCTTGTGACGAAGGTTCACAAGGAAGGCCGGCGCTATGCTGAAAAAGGCTATGACATCGTCCTGATCGGCCATCTTGGCCATCCGGAGGTCGAAGGCACACTCGGTCAGATTCCGGGCGTCGTGCATGTTATTTCCGAGCCGCACGACGTCGCAACACTCAGTGTCCGCGACCCCGAACGCGTCGCGTTCGTCACGCAAACGACGCTGTCGGTTAACGACACCAAAGATGTGATTGCTGCTTTGAAGGCGCGCTTTCCCTCGATCATCGGACCGGACACGCGCGACATTTGTTACGCGACGCAGAACCGCCAGACTGCTGTCATCGGCCTTTGCAAGCAGATCGATCTCTTGCTGGTCGTTGGCGCGCACAATTCGTCAAACTCCAACCGCCTGCGAGAGATCGGCGAGAATTTCGGTCTTCCCGCGTACCTCATTGAAGACGCCAGCATGCTCGATTTATCTTGGCTTGACGGCGTCGAAACGGTTGGCATCACGGCCGGTGCTTCGGCGCCCGAGACACTGGTTCAGGAAACGATCGCAAAGCTGCGGTCCATTCGCGCCGTCAGCGTCGAAACGCTCGATGGCGTGCGCGAGAACGTTCACTTCAAATTGCCGCCCGAGCTTGCCGACGTCCCGCGTCCGAAGGACGCGATGGACGCCTGGGCGGTTGAACCCGCCTGACCCGGATTATCTGACTCGCCTTAATTGAACTGATGCCTTTCACCCATCAACGCAAACTGCCGGAGTAGAGTGGGAATGTCCGTCTCGCTGCATCAACAAGCCCGCGTCGGCGCTTATGTCGTCAAGCAGTCCTTGATGGGACGCAAGCGCTATCCCCTCGTACTGTTCCTCGAGCCGTTGTTCCGGTGCAATCTTGCATGCCCCGGCTGCGGCAAGATCGATTACCCGGCGCCAATCCTCAACAAGCGCCTGACGGTCGAGGAATGTTTGCAGGCTGTCGATGAATGCGGCGCGCCAGTCGTTGCCATTCCGGGCGGCGAGCCGCTGATCCACAAGGACATCGGCGAAATTGTCGCCGGGATTGTCGCGCGCAAAAAGTTTGTGTCGCTCTGCACAAACGCGCTGCTACTTGAAAAGAAGCTCGACCTCTTCAAGCCATCGCCGTTCCTCTTCTTCTCTGTCCACCTCGACGGTCTGGAGGAAGAGCATGATCGCGCGGTCGATCAAAAAGGCACGTTCCAGATCGCGGTGAAGGCGATCAAGGCGGCACAGGCGGCGGGCTTCCAGGTCAACGTCAACGCGACGATCTTCAACAACATGACGGCCAAGCAGATCGCCGACTATCTCGACTTCGCGACCGACCTCGGCGTCAACATCTCGATCTCGCCCGGCTATGCTTATGAGCGCGCCGAGGACCAGCAGCATTTCCTTTCGCGCGAACGCACGAAAAACCTTTTCCGTGACGTCTTCCGGCTCGGCAAGGAGCGTGGGCGCGAATGGAACTTGTCGCACTCGTCGCTGTTCCTGAATTTCCTGGCCGGCAATGAAGAATATGTTTGCACGCCGTGGGGCTCGCCGACGCGCAACGTCTTCGGATGGCAAAAGCCCTGCTATCTGCTCGGTGAAGGCTATACGGCGACCTTCAAGGAACTGATGGAAACGACGGACTGGGACAGCTATGGCACTGGCAAGTACGAGAAGTGCTCGAACTGCATGGCGCATTGCGGCTATGAGCCGACGGCGGCCATGGACGCGGTCAAGAACCCGCTGAAAATGTTCCGTATAAAGAACATGTTCGCGATCAAGACCGAGGGGCCGATGGCGGCCGAGATCGATCTTTCCAAGGCGCGCCCCGCCGTCAACGTCCACGAAAAAATCGTCGCGGACGAGATGTCAAAGATCGAGCGCGACAAGAAGGTTGCGAAAAACGTCGCCGAAATCGCGGCGTAGCGTCTCGGTTGCAGCGCCCGATTCGCGCCCAAGCATCGCGATCTGCTCGAACTGCTGCGGCGATCGCACGCACTCGAAAAGCACGCTCATCACGTTGACGCCGCCTGACGCTGTCACCGCGCCGAGCGCGGCTTTGGGAAGTGCGCGCGCCGCGCCGTCGGCGACGGCTCTGATTGCGATAAAGGGCGCGCCGGCGCGCGCGGCGGCGCGCGCGGCGCCGTGGCTTTCCATATCGACGGTTTGCGATGCGTAGCGCCCGAAGAGCGCGGCCTTCGTCGCCGCGCTGTCAATGATCTCGTCCGACCCGAAGATCGCGACCTGCTTTGCGGAGGCTGGCGCCGCGGCGAGAAGTCTGCGGTCGGAGAGGATGACGTCGCCGGAGGCCGAAACAACACGCTCGCCGATGACAAGCTCGCCCGATTTCAGCGCCGGGTCGAGCCCGCCGCAAAGCCCCGCGCTGATCACGGCTTTCGCGCCCTCTCCAAGAAAATCAATAGTGATTTCCTCCGCCCGCGCCGCATTCGCGCCGGAAACGCCGATCCGCGCTTTTGCGGCGTCAATGCCGGCGGCCTCGAGGCTCGCCTTGATGGCCGCAGCTTCGGATTTGAGGCCGCAAATGATGGCGATAAAACCGCTCATGCGGCGCTCCTTTTGTCGCGGACAATAGCGGCGGCGCGATCGCCGGAGCGGATCGATCCTTCGATTGTGGCGGGCACCCCCGTGTCGGTGTGATCGCCGGCAAGCGCAAGGTTCGACCAGCGCGTCGCTGGCTTGAGGCGTTTTTCGACCGATGCCGGAGACTGGTCAGGCGTTGCCCGGCGCTCGCGGATCACGCGCACCGCCTCAAACGGCGTATCGCCGAGATCGAGCGCAATTTGCGTCTCGCGCCACATGCTGGCGGCGGCTTTTTCATTGGGCACTTCATCCATGCCGATGGCGTGGCTCGCCGATACAGTCAGGCTCACAACGTCGCCTCTCACAAAGCACCAATGCGCATCCGATGACACCATGCCGATAAACGGCGCATCGCCGAGCGGCGCAGCCGGAACCGGCGTCCGCGTTCGATAGTGGACGTTCAAGATCGAGGCGTCGTCGTCTGGCGGATCAAGTTCGGGGATGAGCTGCTTCAGGCGTGAGGGCGGCACCGCCAGGATAATGCTGTCGGAGGGCCCGACCTTCACGATCTCTTCGCCAAGATCGAGCGCGCCTACACGCGTCCCATCGAACGCGAGCGCGCGGACGCGCGCATTGAAGCGCACGGACGCGCCCATTTCAGCAAGAGTTTTCAGCGCCGGGTCGATAAAGGCCGGGCCAAGCCCCGCTTTCGCGACAAGCGGGCGCGAGGCGCTGCCGCCAAGCGCAAAGGTTTCGCGAATGACCGCCCACAGGAGGCGCGCCTGTCCGATGTCCGGCGTCGTGTTGAGGACGGCAAGCGTCAAAGGCTCCCAAAACCGCGCATACAAGGGATCGGTTTTGTCGACGAGCTCGGCGACGGTCTGATCCGGCCGTGCGAATGCGATGCCGGCAGCTTTGAGATAATTGAGTACGCCGGTTTCGGGAACGCGCGCGCGCGCGTCGAAGATCCACGACGGAAAAAGGCCGTCACTGATGCGCACGCGCCAGCGCTTTCCCGATTTCACGTCGACAAACGGATACGCGGCTTCCGCTGGCCCGGTCAGCGCATCCCCCGATCCGATGCGCGCCAGATAATCGAGCGCGGCGCGATTTCCCGACATGATCAGGTGATTGCCATTGTCGATGTCGCGCTCCAGCGTGCGATCATAGAAAGTGCGACAGCGCCCGCCAGCGTGCCCGGCGGCTTCATAGACGGTAACGCGCGCGCCTTCCCCTGCAAGGCGCACCGCCGCGGCGAGGCCCGCAAGTCCTGCGCCAACGATGTGGAAATGCGGCGCGGCGACGTTCATCGATTGCTCGCAAGTGGCGGCGCCAGACCATAGCGCGCGGCGATGAATATCTTTTCGGCTTTGGAAAGGCTGACCGGTTCGCCGGCGCGGTCCCATCCGCGCGCGATCATTTTCCGGAGATAAGCCTCATAGGCGCCCATCATCAACAAGGCCGGCCGCACCGTGCGCCAGTCGAGATCGTGAAGCGCTGTGCGGGCATCCGTAAATTTTTGCGAGGCGATGGCGCCAAGGTCGCGCGCGACGCTGGCGACCGCTTCTCTCCCCTCTCCCGCTTGCGGGAGAGGGGCGGGGGGTGAGGGGCTGTCAAAACTTCCGACGTCCGTATTGGTTGAGGGCCCCTCACCCCTAGCCCCTCTCCCGCGTGCGGGAGAGGGGGACGCCAGCGCCCCGCCAACAAGGCCGGCCGCTTTCGGCGCCTTATACTTCTCCAAAAGCTCCGCAGGCAGATAGACCCGGCCGACGCCAGCATCCTCGGCAATATCGCGCAGGATATTGGTCAATTGCAGCGCATCGCCAAGCGCCAGCGCAAAGCGGTCGGACGCGGCGCCCTTCGGGGCGCCAAAGACTGGCATTGACAACAGGCCAACCGCGCCAGCGACCCGGCGCGTATAGGCGAAGAGGCGCTCAAAACTCGGGGCCACGATAGGGCCGTCCGCATCCATCTCCATGCCGTCAATCATCATCAGAAATTCGCCGCGGGGCAGGTCGAACGCGCGCACCGGCTCAACAAGCGCGACAGCTGCAGAATATGTCGCGCGGCCCTGATACAGGCGGTCAATCTCCTGCCGCCAGTCGGCAAGGCGCGCGCGCTTGTCGCCTGCGCTCAGCGCCGGATCGTCGGCGATGTCGTCAACCTCACGGCAGAATGCATAGATCGCGTGCATTGCGGCGCGCCGGGGTTTTGGCAGGATCGCCATGCCGGCAGCGAACGAGGTTCCTGACTTTCTGACCGCGTTGCTGGCATGCTGGCGCGCTTCATCGAGGGTCAATGTCGCCTTCATGACGCCGCCGCCACAAACGCGCCCTTGCGCGCTGCCGCCTTCCGGTCGAGGCGCGTTCGCTCTTCCTCGCTCAAGACTGTCGGCGCCGGGACTTGCCCGGCGTCCGCGGCGGCGTAGAGCGCGTGACGCCGCCAGCGTCCGTTCACCCACTCGCCGAGCGCTCGGCGAAGCATATCGGCGAGGATGATCGGCAT
>JBJXFO010000119.1:0-31615 GCA_046154725.1 Parvularculaceae bacterium
AGCTTTCGCGGCCAGCGCGCACGCTCGCGGTGCAGCGCGGCGCCGTCATCGCGCCGCCCAAAGGCAAATTGCCGGAAATCTACGTTCTGGAAAGCGGCGTCGTCGCCAAGCTCGCCGCCGAACTGGACGGCGGCAGGAGCGTTCTCGTCGGGCTCTTCGGGGCGGGCGATGCGATCGCGCTTGACACCGCTTTTCGGGAGAAGCCGCACGAGCGCGCCAGCGATAGCGCACGCGAATTGCGGGCGATCACCAATGTGACAGCGGCCGCGATTCCGATTGAGGATTTCCGCCGCATCCTGCGCCGCTCGCACGAACTTAGCGACGCGGTGATCGGCACGCTCTCCATCCGGCAAAGCAGGCTGGAGGCGCGCTTTGCTCTCGCCCTGCAAAGCCCGCTCGAGATGCGCCTTGCCTCGTTCTTTTCGCAGCTCGCCGCGATGGTCGCCGGCAATCGCTGGGAGCCGACCGCGATGATCGGCAAGCTGTCACAGTCTTTCACCGCCGACATGCTGGGCGTCTCACGCGAGCACGTAAACCGCACGCTGGCGATGTGGGAAAAGTCCGGTCTTATCTTTCAGAACAAAGCCGGCGACATCACGGTCGAGAACCGAAAGCGGTTGATGCAGATTGCCGGCGAGCGCCGCGCTGCGCGCGCGCCGACGCCGGACGGCGACGCCTTGTGGGAGATCGACGCGCATCTCGATTATGGCCTCAACCACGTTGCCTATGACCTTGCGCAGGAAGCCTTGCGGCGCGCGCCGCGCGACGATCGCTTCAAGCACCGCGCGGCGCTCGCGCTGGCGCGCACCGGCGCCGTTGAAGAAGCGCTGGCGCTGATCGACAGCTTTCAGATCGCCGAAAAATCGACCGACGAAGATGTTTTGTGCCTTGGGCCCCGCCTGCGCCGCGACCTCGCCTTGCGAACGAACGCCGCGCCGGATGCCGCCCTACTGCGCAAGGCGGCGGAGGAATTCGAGAAAGTGTTCGCCAAGACCGGCGGGTATTACCCTGGCGTCAATGCGGCGGCGAGCTATGCCATGGCGGGCGATACCGGGCGCGCAAAACCCTTTGCTGAAAAAGTCGCTGGCCTATGCAAGGCGCTGCTTGACGAGACCGACGACGACGAGGCGACCTATTATCAGCGTGCAACGCTCGGCGAAGCGCTGCTTCTGATGGGGGATCGTGCGGAAGCGACCCGCGCCTTCGCTGCGGTGCGCAGCACGCCAGACTTTACGCCCGGCAAGGCATCGACGACGCGCAAGCAGTTGCGGCGGCTGTCGGCCCCGTTGCGCCTCGACGAGGGCTGGATCGAACGCGCGCTGCCGCAACGCGCCAACCTTTATTTCTCCGGCCCGCTCGCCTTTGAGGACGACGGCAACGCCCGACATCAATCGCTGGTCGACGCGATTGACGCATTCCTTGAGCGGACGGATATCGCGTCGGCCTTTGGCGCCCTCGCTGCCGGGGCTGACATTATTATCGCCGAGCGCTTGCTCAAGGCTGGCATTGCGCTGAACATCCAGCTTCCGCTGGCGCCGGACGCCTTTCTCGCGCGCTCCGTCGCGCCCTATGGCGACGGGTGGCGCCAGCGTTTCATTGCCTGCATCGAGGCCGCGCAAACCGTCGACTGGAATCGCAGCACGCGCATCGGGCCGGCCGCCTATCGGCTTGGTTCGCGCGTCTCGATGGGCAAGGCAATCGGCCAGGCGCGCACGCTCGATGCGGCGGTGCATGGCTTTTTTGCGGTTCGCCGCATCGACGCCGAGCAAGGGTCCGTCAGCCTTGAGAACGCGCAGCACTGGCGCGATCTCGGGCTGGCGACTGAGCTTGTAACACTGGATTGGGCCAAGCCCGCGGCGGCCAAGGACGATAACCCAAGCGGCCGGGTCTTCGCCGCGCTGACACTCGCCGGCGCCGGCGCCCCCGCCGTGCCGATTGCCGGGCACGCTTTCACGGCCGACGCGGCCGGCTGCGCGATCTTCGCGTTCGATGAGCCGCGCGAGGCGATCGCTGCCGCGCGCGCGCTTGCCGCAACTGCACAAGGATCGGGCTTGCGTCTCTGGCTCGATGCCGGCGTCGCGGTCGAGGGCAGCCGCCATGCGTTTGCCGCAACGCTCGTCACCGCGTCGTGCCGGCCCGAGACGGCGCCGGGGCGCATCTATGCGAGCGAAGTTTTTGCCGACATGGCGATGGCGACGGCTGCACCGCCGGAGTTTGTTTATGTGGGGCATTCCTCGCTTGAGGAGAAGCTATTCCCCTGCCCCCTCTATCTGTTGCATTCCTGACTCCCGCGTCGGATGTTGAACAAAATGCCATCGAGTTGAAAAGGGAAACGCCATGCGCGATCTGACAAAGTTTTATATCGACGGCCAATGGGTAAGCGCCCACGGAAAAGGCCGCCTCGATGTCATCAACCCCGCTACTGAAGAGCCGTGCGCCGTGATCGCGCTTGGCGATCAGGCCGACGTCGATCGCGCAGTGAAAGCCGCGCGCGCCGCCTTTGACGGATTTGCCGCAACGACCATCGACGATCGCAAGGCGCTGCTGACAAAAATCATTCAGGTTTATCTCAAGCGCAACGAAGAGATGGCGCACGCCATCACAGAAGAAATGGGCGCGCCCAAAACGCTGGCGATCCAGGCGCAGTCAGCAAGCTCGCTTGGCCATTTTCAGACGGCGCTTGCAGCGCTCGGTGAGATTGAGTTTGAGACCGACGAAGGCACGCATTGGCTGGTGCGCGAGCCCGTTGGCGTCTGCGCGCTCATCACGCCGTGGAACTGGCCGGCAAACCAGATCGCCTGCAAGATTGCCCCGGCGCTTGCCGCTGGCTGTACGATGGTCTTGAAACCCTCCGAAGTCGCGCCGATTTCCGGCCATTTGTTTGCGGAAATCCTGCATGAAGCGGGCGTCCCGAAGGGTGTCTTCAACCTTGTGCACGGCACGGGGCCCGAGGTTGGCGCGGCGCTTTCCTCGCACCCTGATATCGACATGGTGTCGTTCACCGGCTCGACCAGAGCCGGGATTGAAGTTGCAAAGAATGCGGCGCCAACGGTCAAGCGCGTCGCGCAGGAGCTTGGCGGCAAGTCGGCGAACATCATCCTCGACGACGCCAATTTCAAGCGCGCGATTACGACCGGCGTCATCAGCTGCATGAACAATTCCGGCCAGTCCTGCAACGCGCCGACGCGCATGCTGGTGCCGCAAGCGCGCATGGACGAGGTGATCGCGATTGCGGCAAGCGCCGCCGCTTCGGTCAAGCCGGGCGATCCGAACGCCGACGGGACCGACATCGGCCCTGTCGTCAGCGAAATGCAATGGACGAAAATTCAGCGCCTCATCAAGCAGGGTATTGAAGACGGCGCGGAGCTGATCGCCGGCGGCAGTGGGCGCCCTGAAGGCTTGCCGCGCGGTTATTACGTCAAGCCGACGGTCTTTGCCCGCGTGTCCAACGACATGACAATCGCCCGCGAAGAAGTATTCGGGCCGGTCCTCGTTATCATTCCGTACAAGGATGAAGACGACGCGGTCGCGATCGCCAACGACACGCCCTATGGCCTATCCGGCTATGTCTACAGCGACGATGTCAATCACGCGCGCAAGGTGGCAAAGCGCTTGCGCACCGGCAATGTGCATTTGAACGGCGCAGGCGTCGACATGACAGCGCCCTTTGGCGGATACAAGCAATCCGGCAACGGCCGCGAATGGGGCGTGCACGGCGTTGAAGAATACCTGGAGAAGAAAGCGATCTTGAAGCCGAAGATGTGATGAATAGTGGAACTTCCGTCACCCCGGACGGCGCAGCCGGTCCTGGGTCCAACTTCCTTCACCGTTGCGCGCGACAAAAACTAGAGAGATGGACCCCGGGTTCTCGCCCTTCGCGCCAGCCCCGGGGTGACAGCAAATAAGATCCGGCCAAAGAGCAATGACCACCCTCATCCCCGTCAAGCCTGATATCGCTGCCAAGGCGCTATACACCCGCGAACGCTATGAGCGCGACTACCTGCGCTCGATCGACAACCCCGATGCGTTTTGGGCCGAAATCGCCGGACGCCTCGACTGGACGGCTTTCCCGACACGGATCAAAAATACCTCGTTTGACCGCGCCGATTTCCGCATCCGCTGGTATGAAGACGGCGCGCTGAACGCGAGCGTCAATTGCATCGACCGGCACTTGCCGGAACGCGCCGACGATACCGCAATCCTCTGGGAGGGCGACGAGCCGGGCGAGGATCGCCGCATCACCTATGCGGAACTCCACGGCGACGTTTGCCGCATGGCGAACATCCTGAAAGCGCGCGGCGTCGGGCGCGGCGACCGCGTCGTCATTTACATGCCGATGATTCCCGAAGCCGCGTTTGCCATGCTCGCCTGCGCGCGGATCGGCGCTGTTCATTCCGTCGTGTTCGGCGGCTTCTCGCCGGACAGCTTAGCAAGCCGCATCAATGATTGCGGCGCTGTCGCAGTCATCACGGCGGATGAAGGATTGCGCGGCGGCAAGACGATCCCGATGAAGCGCAATGTCGATGCCGCGCTGGAAAAAGCCGGCGGCGTCAGGCTTGTGCTGGTCGTCAGGCGCACCGGCGGCGAGGTCGGCTGGCAGCCGGGGCGCGATCTCTGGTGGGAGGACGCGCGCGATGACGTCGCGCCCGATTGCCCGCCGGAGGTCATGAATGCCGAAGATCCGCTATTCATTCTCTATACGTCAGGCTCGACCGGCAAGCCAAAAGGCGTTTTGCATACAACCGGCGGCTATCTCGTTTATGCAGCCTTTACGCATGAAGCCGTGTTCGATTACCGGCCCGGCGAGATTTATTGGTGTACGGCCGATGTCGGCTGGGTGACCGGGCACACCTATATCGTCTACGGGCCGCTGGCGAACAGCGCGACGACCTTGATGTTCGAGGGCGTGCCGACCTGGCCTGACGCATCGCGCTTCTGGCGCGTCTGCGAGAAGCACAAGGTCAACATCTTCTACACGGCGCCGACAGCGCTCCGCTCGCTCATGCGCGAGGGCGATGCGCCGGTGAACGCCGCCGATCTCTCAAGCTTGCGCCTTCTCGGCACGGTCGGCGAGCCGATCAATCCGGAAGCCTGGCTCTGGTATTATCGCGTCGTCGGAAAAGAACGCTGCCCGATTGTCGATACATGGTGGCAGACCGAAACCGGCGCCGCGCTGATCGCACCTCTCCCCGGCGCCACGGACCTGAAACCCGGCTCGGCAACAAAGCCGCTGTTCGGCATTCGCCCGGCGCTTGTCGATGCAGAAGGCAATTTCATCGAAGGAGCCGCAAGCGGCAATCTCGTGCTGCTCGATTCATGGCCCGGCCAGATGCGCACTGTTTACGGCGACCATCAGCGCTTCATCGATACGTATTTTTCGACCTATCCCGGCACGTATTTCACCGGCGACGGCGCAAGGCGCGACGAAGACGCCTATTGGTGGATCACGGGCCGCGTCGATGACGTTTTGAATGTCTCCGGCCATCGCATCGGCACGGCGGAAGTCGAAAGCGCGCTCGTCGCGCACCCCGACGTCGCCGAAGCCGCCGTCGTCGGCTATCCGCACGACATCAAGGGACAGGGCATTTATTGCTATGTGACGTTGATGCAGGGCGCCAGCCCGTCCGCTGCCCTTGAAGCGGAATTATCCGCCTACGTCCGAAACGAGATCGGCGCGATTGCCAAGCCAGACCTCATCCAGTTCGCGCCCGCGCTGCCGAAAACGCGGTCGGGAAAGATCATGCGAAGGATATTGCGGAAGATCGCGGAGAATGACGTGTCGAGCCTTGGGGATATTTCGACGCTAGCGGATCCAAGCGTTGTTGAGGAGTTGATCAAGAACCGCCGCTAAGTCGAAGCGCCCCGCTCCACCCGCGAAGCGGAGGAGCTGTCGAGCGCAGCGAGCCTGAGGGGGACTCTCTTTCAACGAGTGTCAATGCATGCGGCGAGGGCGCCCCCTCAGTCGCCTTCGGCGACAGCTCCCCCGCTTCGCGGGTGGAGCGGGGCGCCTGTCACAGTCGCGCCCCATCGATCAACACCGTTGCGCCCTTCTCGATCAGTTCCAGCCCCACAGCGCGCCCCAACTCCCTTGGCCGATCGATTGGCCCTTCGCGCGTCGCTTCGATGATGCTTGCGCCGTCGAGGCTGATCACGGCGCCGCGCAAGCAAAGACGCGCGACGTCCACTTGCGCATAGCCCGCAATCGGCGCGTTGCAATGGCCGTTCAAAATCCACAGCATTTCGCGCTCGGCTTCGGCGATGGCGCGCGTTTCCGTGTGGTCAATGGCGGCGAGCGCTTGCCGTGTCCCCCAGTCCGCGGCGGGGCATTCCACGGCGACAATTGCCTGCCCGACCGAGGGCAGCATCAACTCCGGCGCAAGGATGCGGCTGATGCGATGCGATCGGCCGATGCGCTCGAGGCCCGACGCGCCCATGACGAGCGCGTCGGCGGGCCCGACCTCGCCGCCATCGGGGAGTTTCTGCGGAATGCGTTCATCGAGTTTTTTGAGCCGCGTATCGGCGGCGCCGCGAAAGTGAATGACCTGCGCATCTGGAAACAAGCGGCGCAAATACGCCGCGCGGCGCACGGCGTTGGTGCCGATCTTGAAGCCCGCAAGCCGCCGCCCGTCGATTGCATCGATAACGTCAACGCCTTCAGGCAGCACAATGGCGTCTTCCGCAGCGTCGCGCTTCAGATAGGCGGCGATGATCAGCCCCGGCGTTTCCTCGTCGCCCGGCATGTCTTTCAGGGAATGCATCGCACACTGAAGGTCGCCGCCGGTCATCGCGGCGCGCAACTCGGCAACGAATGCGCCGCCCTTGCCGCCATGGCGGTCGAGGCGGCTGGTCTGGTCGCGGTCGCCGCTCGGCGTGAAGGTTACGATCTCCGGCGCAGACCCCGGAAACGCCGCCGTCAGCTGGCGCGCAACCTCCTGTGTCTGGGCAAGCGCCATGACGCTGCCGCGCGTGCCAATTTTCAGGTTTGCGTTGACATACATCCACCGGCTTCTAACGCGAATTGCGCCAGCTTGAACAGCGCCGCGTTTGGGGCGCCACAAAGTCTTGCCGCGCAAGCCCGCTTCACGGCAATATCTGAGGAAGAAAACGAGAGGCGAAGGCGAACAGGTCCCCCTCTCCCGCTTGCGGGAGAGGGGTTAGGGGTGAGGGGGCGTCAACGCGAACCGCCGATTTTTCTACTATCGATGACCCCTCACCCCCGGCCCCTCTCCCGCAAGCGGGAGAGGGGAGAAGATTTCGCGGCTACTTTATGAGGCATTAATGCTCCGCAGACTGACTCTCACGGCATCGCTTGCCGTCGCCGCCACGGCAGGTGCGGCGCACGCGCAATCCTACCCCGACAAAGTGCTGTGGGGCGACACGCACCTTCACACCAATCTGTCGGTTGACGCCTATTTCCTGCAGAACCGCACTGCCGACGCCGACACGTCGTATCGCTTCGCGAAGGGCGAACCGGTCATCCACCCCTATTCGCGCGCGCGGATGCAATTGCAAACGCCGCTCGATTTCCTCGCGGTTTCCGATCATGCGGAACTGATGGGCGCGCCCTACAGCCTGTTCACGCAAGGCGACAAGCGCCTCGCCTATACGAGGCTCGGCAAGCGCCTCATCGAACTTCACGAGGCCGGCAATGAGGAAGACGCATTCGGTCTTTTCATTCTGGCGATCACGCTCGCGAATACGCCAGCAGCCGAGCGCCCTAAAAAGGTTGATCTTGGCACAGCGTTGCTCTGGCGCTGGCAGGACCTGACCTCCGCACCCGACAATCGCGCCCGCGCGATGCGCTGGCTGCTCTCTGATCCGACTTTGCTGGAAGAGCTTGAGAACGACGATTTGTTCCGCTCATTCTGGGCCAAAAACCTCGACGCCGCGACAAAGCACAACAAGCCTGGCACATTTACGACTTTCGCTGCGTGGGAATATACGCCAACGCCCAACGGCGCGAACCTTCACCGCATCGTTATCACCGATGGAGATCCGGAGAAGGCCAAGGCTTACCTCCCCTATTCCGCCAATGACAGCGGCAATCCGGAAGATCTCTGGCGCTGGCTCGCCAAGACCAATGCCGAAACCGGGGCCGACTTCGTGTCGATCCCGCACAATTCGAACATTTCGAAAGGCCGCATGTTCGCGGCTGTGGATTTTGACGGCCGCCCGCTCAACGCGGAGTACGCACGGCTGCGCAGCAATTGGGAACCGATCGCGGAAGTCACGCAGATCAAAGGCACGTCGGAAACGCATCCGATCCTGTCGCCGGACGATGAGTTTGCCGCCTTTGAATTCTTCGGCCGCCTGATCGAGGCGCGCGAGGACGCCGAGCACGCGCCAACAGTGACCGCCGCCGATTATGTCCGGAGCGCGCTGAAGACCGGCCTCGAACTCGAAGCCCAATTTGGGCTCAACCCGTTCAAGCTCGGCATGATCGGCTCGACCGATTCGCACAGCGGCCTTCCGTCGGCGGAAGAAAACAACTTCACCGGCAAATTTGGATTCGACGTAGTTCCCGAGAACAAGGCGCCCGGCGCTGTGATCGAGCAATTGTCGGGGTGGGAAATGTCGGCGTCAGGTCTTGCCGCCGTCTGGGCGCGTGAGAACACCCGCGAGGAAATTTTCGCAGCCTTCCGCCGCCGCGAGGTTTACGCAACGACCGGGCCGCGCATTGCCGTGCGTTTCTTTGGCGGGTTCGATTTCACTGACGCCGACCTTGCGGCAATCGACCTTGCCGCGGTCGGTTATGCCAAAGGCGTTCCGATGGGGGCGGACCTTGGCGGCGCCGCCGGCCGGCCCGCGACCTTTCTTATACAGGCGGTGAAAGACCCCAAAGGCGCCAATCTCGACCGCGTGCAGGTCGTCAAGGGCTGGCTCGGGCCCGACGGCAAGGCGCGCGAGAGAGTGTTCGACGCCGCATGGTCGGCGGGTAGACAAAAGGACGCCAACGGACGATTGGCGCCGGTTGGCGACACGGTTGACCTCGCGGCGGCAAGCTATACGAACGCGATTGGCGCCGCGGAACTCGCAACTGTCTGGCGCGACCCCGAGTTCGATGGCGCGCAGAAGGCTTTCTATTACGTGCGCGTTCTCGAAATCCCGACCCCGCGCAATTCAACCTATGACGCCGCAGCGCTCGGGCAAGCGCCGCCCGAAGGCTATGCAGCCGCGATTCAGGAGCGTGCATACACTTCGCCGATCTGGATGTCGCCGGGTCGATGATAGATCCGCGGATCACCGCGCTGGTCAAAGACCCGCTCGTCCATTTTCTGGCCGCGGGCGCTGTTCTTTTTGCAGTCGCGAGCACCATGGCGCCAGCGGAATCCGGCGAGGAACCGATTACGGTCACGCGCGAGTCGCTGCTGACGCACATTCAATACCGATCGAAAGCGTTTGAGCCAGAAAGCGCGGCCTTGCTGCTCGATCGCCTCGACGCGGCGGCGCGCTCGCAACTGATTGCCGATTTCGTGCGCGAGGAAGCGCTGGTCCGCGAAGCCAAAGCGCTCGGCCTTGACGACGGCGACTATGTCATCCGTCAACGGCGCGTGCAGAAAGCAGAGTTCCTGGCGGAAGCGTCCGCGCAGGTTAGCGATCCGGTTAACGTTGATATTGCCGCGTATTATGCCGCGCAGTCATCGCGATATCTGTCACCCGCGGCGGCAACGTTTACGCACGTCTTCGTTTCCGCGCAGAAGCGCCCCCGTGCGGAGGCGGCGGCAATTGCGCAATCGCTGCTGCGAAAACTGGTTACCGACGGCGCATCCTTCGATGACGCGACCCGCTATGGCGAGCGATTTTTGTTTCACAAGAACTATGTCGACCGCACCGACGACTATATCCGCAGCCAGCTTGGGCAAACCGCCGCTGCGGCAATCTTCAATACAGCAACGCCGCTTGACACGTGGTCAGGACCATTTTCGTCGGAGTACGGCGAGCATCTCGTCTACGTCACCGGGCGCACGCCCGCGCGCCTTGCGCCGCTCGCGGAAATTGAAGATCTGGTGCGCGCGGATCTTTCTGAGGAGCGCCGGCAAGCGGCAATCGACAAGGCGATTGATGCGATTGTTGCGAAGTATCGCGTGGTTGAGGTTGCCGATGTGCGCAGGTAAACGGTGAGCGCGAGCTGCCGACGAAAAGTCGTCATCCCGGGGCGCCGCGGAGCGGCGAGCCCGGGATCCATCGCGCAGCATTCGCGCAGGTGCGCGGGGAATGACCAAAAGGCGGTCCCCGGGCTCTCCGCTTCGCGGAGCCACGGGGTGACGGCAATCTTTGAAACACTCAGAAATGCTGCGCTCGCCGCGCTCTTTGCTTTGCTAACGGCGCTCCCCGCCGCCGCGCATGAATCCCGGCCCCTTTTCATCGAAATCGCCGAGGAGGCGGGCAATCGCGTTACCGTGCGCGCCGTCGCGCCGGCAAGCGTCGAGAGCGCGAACCTTCCCGCCGTCGCGCTTGGCGCGCCCTGCCAAATTGTTGGCGCAGAGCGCCGCGCGCAGCGGAACCTCGAGGCGTCATACCAATGCGGCACGCTCTCCGGCGCCGCGCTGACCATCGACTGGCCAGCGTATAATCCGTCTGTGACAACGCTTGTGCGCGCGACGTTTGCAAGCGGCGAGACGCGCACGGCGATCCTGCCGCCGGGCGAGGCGCGCTGGCTATTTCCCGAGCCGCAGTCTTTTAGCGGCGTCGCCAAAAGCTATTTCATCATCGGCGTCGAGCACATTGTCTTCGGGATCGATCACCTCCTGTTTCTTGCCGGGCTCCTCTTCATCGCCGGAACATTCCGCCGGGCAATCGTCACCGCGACCGGATTCACGATTGCGCATTCACTGACCTTGGCGCTAGTCGCGCTCGATATTCTTCGGGTCCCGGTTCCCGCCGTCGAGGCGGTGATCGCGCTGTCGATTGTTTTCCTCGCCGCCGAGATTGCGCGCGGAAACAGGGCAACCCTTGCGTGGCGGCGTCCAGCGCTCGTCGCGAGCGCGTTCGGCCTTGTGCACGGCGCGGGATTTGCGGCGGCGCTTGCCGAAATCGGCCTGCCGGCAACGGAAAGGACCGCGGCGCTGCTGTTCTTCAACATCGGCGTCGAAGCGGGGCAAATCGCGCTAATTCTTGCGGTGTTCGGCTTGCTCCATGCCGCGCGCATCGTCTCTCTTCTGCCGCCGAAGCAGGGAAAGATGGCGCTGGCCTTCGGCTACGCGATTGGCATCGTTGCCGCTTTCTGGTTTGTAGAGCGCACGATGGCGATTGTCGCAGCGTGAGCGTCAGCGCCGGATCAGCGTCGCAATAAAAAAGCCGTCGGTGCGCGTGCGAAGCGGCGTCAGGCGCAGCGCGCCGGACGGCGTCTCGCACGGTGTCAGCGTTTGCACTGCGCCATCGAGAAGCGCGCCACTGGCAATGATCGCGTCCAAGGCGCGGGTTTCGGCGAAGTCCGAATGCGCGGCGATGAACGCCGCGAGGCGGTCCTCGTTTTCCTCCATCAGGAATGAACACGTCACATAGACGAGCCGGCCGCCCGGTTTCACAAAGCGCGCGCCTTGCGCTAGCACGCTGTCTTGTTCCTCAAGACGGCGATCCAGCTGCGCGGGCGTCAGGCGCCATTTGGTGTCCGGATGGCGCCGCCAGGTTCCGGACCCCGAGCACGGCGCGTCAATAAAGACGACATCCATCCGCGCAACCAGGGCGTCGAGCGCCAGACTGTCCGTAGCCGGATTGACGATCTGAAGGTTCCTGACGCCGGCGCGGCGCGCGCGTTCATAGAGCGGGGCAATCCGCCGCGCTTCGCTGTCATAGGCGTAAAGCTGGCCTTTGTTTCCCATCGAAGAGGCAAGCGCCAGCGACTTGCCGCCCCCGCCCGCGCAATAATCGAGCACTTGCGCGCTGGCGATGTTGCCGGCGGCGCACGCCGCAATCTGCGAGCCGAGGTCTTGCACCTCGACCCAGCCCTTGTTGTAAGCCGGGATCACCGTCACTGCCGGCGCGCGCTCCTCGCTTGCGGGCGCAGGGATGCGGGCGGCTGTTTTCAGCACTGGCGCAGCGACGGCGCCGACGGTTTCAAGCGCGGCAAGCGCCTTGTCAGGCGACGTTTTCAGCGTGTTGAGGCGCAGGTCGATGTCGGCGCGCCCTGCAAAGGCGGCAAGTTCCTCGCCGGCGCGCTCTGAAAAAACGCGCGTGACCTGCGGTTCAAGCCATGTGGGGAAATCGCCAAGCACGGACAGCGCCCCTTCGCGCGCGCGCTCGATGACGCCAAGCTTGGCGTGCTCGTTATCTGACAAGGCGCCCGGTCCGTGCGGCGCTTCCGCCGCGAGCGCCGCGATCGCCTCAACCGACAATCCCGCGTCAAGACGCAAAAGCACCAGCAGAGCTGCGCGCCCCGTATCCTCGCCCATGGCCGCCGCCAGCGAGTGCCGGCGCCGCAGCACATCGAGGCACAGCCCCGATATTGCCGCGCGGTCCTTCGCGCCCGCATACCGCGCGCCGCGCGCCCAGTCGGCGATTGCCGTTTTAAGCGGCACGCGCCGCAGGTCAAAATCCTCTAGGATCAAAATCGCCGCAGCGACACGGCCGGCCATGCGCATGGCGATCGTCCAGTGATTGAGTGCGCTGAATACCGGGCGGGCCTCAATCGGGCAATGGCCAGCTCTTGCATCACCTACGACCGGCGATTAGTCAGCGTCTCGACCGGGTAATGGAGCCTTCGTGGCCGTCGATGACCTCATCAATGAAGCGATCGCGCTCGCCGGCGCGACGGAAGTCGGCCGCGCGCGCGTAACTGCCGAGCGCGCGCTGAGCGAGGCGCCGGACAGCGCCGCAGCGCACAACGCGATGGGTATTATCGAGACTGCCGATCATCAGCATGCGGAAGCTGCGCGCTGGTATGAGACGGCGTCGGCGCTTGATCCGGCAAACGCGTCCTACATTATCAATGTGGGATACTCCAAGGTGCTCATGGGCGAATTCGAGACAGCGCGAGAGCTTTTCGAACGCGCGCTTGAAATCGATCCGGCCAACTCGTCGGCCTTTCAGAATATTGTCTGGATTACCAAAGCCAGACCGGGCGACCCGCTGATCGATCGCCTGCGCGACCTCGCCGGCAATGCTTTGCGAGGCTCGGACGACTACGTCAAACTCAACTATGCTTTGGGGAAATGTCTCGACGATGCGGGCGACTATGACGCCGCGTTCGAAGCTTATGCGCGCGCCAACAACGCGCATCCGTCGCGCTATGACCGCGCCGAACATGAGGAATTTTTCGCGGATATCGCGTCTGTCTGGACGCGTGCGCGGATCGAGACGGTAAAGCCTCTGGGCTCTGACAGCGACAAGCCGGTATTCATCATTGGCATGCCGCGATCGGGATCGACTCTGGTCGAGGAAAAACTCTGCGCCGACCCGCGCGTCGCGGGCCTTGGGGAGGTGCCCGATATTATCCGCATGTCAGGCGTGATGACGCGAAGTCATCCGCAACAGCTTTATTATCCCGCCTGGTGCGCCGTATGCCCCGACCACGCGTTCGGCGGGCTGGGGCGGCTCTACCTTGAAAAGTACGAAGCGCGACGCCCGCACGCACAGCGCCTCATCAATAAAAGCCTGTTGAACTTCGCTTATGCCGGCATGATCGCGTCAATGTTTCCGCGCGCTCTGATTATTGAAACGCGGCGCGACCCGATCGATACGTGCCTCTCCTGCTATTTCAAGGACCTCAAGACCGCGCATCAATATTCAACGCGACTGGCCTCGCTCGGCCACCTCTACCGGCTTTATGACGCGAACATACGGCTTTGGCGTGAGCGGCTGGATAACCTCGTGACCGTTCAATATGAAACCTTCATTGCGGATGTTGACGGCGGAACTGTGGCGCTAAAAGCGGCAATGGGGCTCGAAGGCGCGGCAACTGGCGAGACGCAAGCGCGGCACGTGCAAACCTTTAGCGCCTGGCAAGTGCGCCAGCCGGTTTACACCCATGCGATCAAGCGCTGGAAGAATTACGAGAAGCATTTGGGGCCGCTGATCGACTCGCTTGGCGATCTCGCCGGACACTAATGTAGCGGCTTAGCACGAAGCCAAGAGGCGGATATGATCGATAGCTTTTTGTCAAAAGCTACCGCGCTGCGCGCGAGCGGCGACATTGCCGGCGCGATTGCCTCCATCAAGTCTGCTATTGCCGCCGCGCCAGAGGATCCGCGCGGATACTCGCGCCTTGCGCATCTTTCGCTTGAATCCTTCGACTACACGGCGGCCCGCGGCGCCTTTGAAAATGCCGTAAGGCTGATGCCCAGCGATGTCGGCTATCGCAACAATTACGGAATGATGCTTATTTATGTTGGCGACTTCGCCGCTGCCCGCGCACAGTTCCGGCACGTGATCGCAATCGATGCCGCTTGCGCGCCGGCCTATTATAATCTCGCTCCGATCACCCCGATCTCAGACGCTGCAGCGTTGGCGGAAGATTTAGAAAAGCTGAAAGCCGGCGCCGAGACCGATCTGGACCACTGTCTGATCGGCTTTGCGTTGGGAAAGCTCTATGACGATCTCGGCGAATGGGACCTTGCGTTTGAAAATTTCGCAACAGGCAACACCAGAAAGGGCGCCCGCTACGACCACGCCGTGACGCAGACACTCTTCAGCGCGTCAAAGGCCGCGTTCAGTGGTCCCCGAGCAAATGCTGCGACTTCCGCGGCGGCGCGGCAGCAAACGCCCATATTCATCGTTGGCATGCCGCGATGCGGCTCCTCGCTGATTGAAGATATGCTTGCGCGCCGCACCGGAGTAACGGGACTTGGCGAGCGCAGCGAAATCCCGGGCCTTGTCACAATGGTCCGGGACCGTCATGCCTCACGGCTAAAATTCCCGTGGTGCGCGCCGCACCTGACAAGCGGGGAACTAGGCGAATTGGCGGATCGCTATTTTGTCAGCGTCAACCGGCAGGCAAAAGGCGCGCCGTTTGTCATAGACAAGCAATTACTGAACTTTCAATATGCGCCGCTGCTTGGCATGATGTTTCCCTCAGCGGCGATACTCCACTGTGTTCGGAACCCTATTGATACCTGCCTTTCTACCTATTTCACAAATTTCCAGTCTGGCTTCGCCTATAGTTTCGACCTTGCCGACCTTGGCGCCTACTATCGCGCGCACCACGATCTGATGACGCATTACCAATCCATTCTAGCAGACGCGCTTGTAACTGTTCAGTACGAAGAGGTTGTCGCGCGCAAAGAGGCGGTCATCAGCGGCCTCGCAGACCGGCTCGGCCTTCCGCGGTCGCCTGCCGTCGAGCGCGAAGAGCCGCCGCCGCGCAATATCCGCACGTCCAGTGCCTGGCAGGTCCGCCAGCCGGTCTACACGCATGCGATCAAGCGCTGGAAGAATTATGAGAAGCATTTGGGGCCGCTGATCGACTCGCTTGGCGATCTCGCGACATAAGCGATTTCAAAATCCGAATCGGACGCCGATCTGTGCGCTATAGGTGCGATAGGCCGCCTCGACGGTCGGATTGTTGGCGAACGTCGATTCATATTGATTGTCGCCGCTCGTATAATAGGCCCCGGCAATATCGACGGTGAAGCGTTTGCTCGCCCGAATCGCCACTCCAAGCTGGCCTTGTGCGGCAACTGAGATATGGCGTTGCGCCGGATAGCCGAGACCTGCAAACTGGGGCGCAGGATCGGTCGAGATCGCGGCGAGCTTGGCGAGGTTGTAGCCGACCCCGGCGCCGATATAGGGGCTGACGCGCGCATCGCGCCCAAGGGGTTGCCAGTAGGCGTTCGCCAGATGCGTCCAGGTCGAAAACGAACCTTCTGCCGAAAGTGGTGGAATGCCGCGGATATCGGTTGATCGGCGCGAGAACGCAAACTCGACCCGCCACCGCTCGCCGATCTCAAGGCCGGCCGCAGCGATCCCGCCCAGCCCTTTTTCAAATTCAAACTGGTTGGCGTCGGCGATCTCTAAGCTCACCCGCGTCGCGGCGTATAACCGCGTCCCATGCCGCTCGCCACGCAGTGTTTCTTCTGCAAACGCACTACCGCCAAACAATGGCGCAGCCGCTGCGACGCACGCAAAAATTCTCATGATGCCCTGCCCCGGTGTTCCCAAACGGCGCAGCATTATTGACCTGCGACGTCGCCCGGCCGGTTAAGTGCGAAACTCAGGCCACCAGAGCCTTCATCCCCTGAACACAAACCAGGCGCCGGCGGCGATCAGGGCAAAGCCGATCGCGTGATTAAGGGTCAGCGGCTCTTTCAGATAAAGCGCCGAAAATCCCGCAAAGACGACGAGCGTGATGACTTCCTGCATCGTCTTCAATTGCGCGGCGGAATAGACCGCGTGGCCAATACGATTGGCCGGAACCGCGAGGCAATATTCAAAGAACGCGATGCCCCAGCTGGCGATGATGACGATCAGGAGCGGCGTCGACTTGAACTTCAGGTGCCCATACCAGGCGAGCGTCATGAAGACGTTCGAGGCGATTAGGAGGAGGATGGGGCTGAGGTGGGGAGACATAGGAGATTTCGGGATTAGGGACTTGGGATTAGAGAATAAGCTTTTAGGGCCGCGGCCTCGACGTCAAAGTTCTAACGCAGCCAGGTCCCTAATCCCAAGTCCCTAATCCCTAACTCTGCGTGGGATAATTCGGCGCTTCGCGCGTGATCTGCACGTCGTGGACGTGAGATTCGCGCAGGCCCGCATTCGTGATTTTCACAAACTTCGCGCGCTTTTGCAGCTCGTCGATTGTCGGCGCGCCGACATAGCCCATCGCCGCGCGCACGCCGCCGACCAGCTGATGCAAGATCGCGCCGGCGGGGCCTTTGTAAGGCGTCTGACCCTCGATGCCTTCGGGAACAAGTTTCATTTGTTCCTGCACATCGGCCTGGAAATAGCGGTCGGCGGAGCCGCGCGCCATGGCGCCGATCGAGCCCATGCCGCGATAGGACTTATAGGGGCGGCCATGATACTGAAAAATCTCGCCCGGCGCTTCGTCGGTTCCCGCGAGCAATGATCCGATCATCACGCAGTCGGCGCCGGCGGCGAGCGCCTTGGCGACGTCGCCCGAATATTTGATGCCGCCATCGGCAATAACGCTCGCGCCGCTCTCGCGCGCGGCGCGCGCCGCGTCCATCACGGCGGTCAATTGCGGCACGCCGACGCCGGCGACAATGCGCGTCGTGCAGATCGAGCCCGGACCGATACCGACCTTGATTGCGTCGGCCCCCGCGTCGATCAGCGCCTTGGCCCCGTCGTAGGTTGCGACATTGCCAGCAATTACTTGCGCAGCGTTTGACGCTTTCTTGAGGCGCACGACCTGATCGATCACTTGCGCGGAGTGGCCGTGCGCCGTGTCGATGACAATGACGTCGGCGCCCGCCTCGATTAGCGCCAGCGCGCGCTCGAACCCCTTGTCGCCAACGGTCGAGGCGGCGGCAACGCGCAAGCGCCCCTCACCGTCTTTGGCGGCATGGGGATGCTTCTGCGCTTTCTCGATGTCCTTGACCGTCACAAGCCCGATGCAGCGGAACGCCTCGTCGACGACGATCAGTCGCTCGATGCGGTGCTGGTGAAGGAGGCGCGTGATCTCTTCGCGGCTCGCATGCGGGCGCACCGTCACGAGCTTGTCCTTGGTCATCAGTTCCGAAACCTTTTGCTTCGGGTTGGTGGCAAAGCGCATGTCGCGGTTGGTCAGGATGCCGACGAGTTTGCCGCCCGGCTCGATCACCGGAAAGCCGGAGATCTTGCGGTCGTTCATAATCGTGCGCGCTTCGTCGAGCGTTGCGTCCGGCGTCAGGGTCAGCGGGTTGACCACCATGCCGCTTTCAAACCGCTTGACGCGGCGCACCTGTTCGGCCTGTTCCTCGACCGACAGATTGCGATGGAGAACGCCGATGCCGCCGTTCTGCGCCATCGCGATTGCCATCGAGGCTTCGGTTACTGTGTCCATCGCCGAAGAAAGGATCGGGATGTTGAGTGTGACGCCGCGGGTCAGGCGCGCGCGCGTCGAGACTTCAGACGGCATCACCGCCGACGGGCCGGGCTCGAGCAACACATCATCGAAGGTCAGCGCTTCACGCACCTGCATGTTGCCCGCCTATTCCTCGGCAACGATTAGGACGGAGAACGCCGCGCCGTCGCCGCTTGACGGTTCCTCCCAAGCGCGGCCCTGCTCAAATCGAAGCTCGCCCTCGCCTATCCCTGTGACGTTGAAGGCAAACGCCTCCCAGTGATTGCCGCCGGCAAAGCCTTCCTCCAGCTGCGAAGAAGATGTCGGCCCGCCATATTCGCCGGCCGCTTCGAGGAAGCCGGGCTTGTCGACGATTTTCCAAAGGTAGCCGGCAGTCGGCACGCCGACGAGTTCGACGGCGATCTTCGTTCCGACTTTCACCATTACAGTCTGGCCGTCGGACGCGGCGGCAATCTTTGTCGCAACGTCCGCCGGGGTCGGCGCGGCGAGCGATGTGCTGGCGGCGCCGCTGCCCGGCGTTGCATCCGTCGCGCAGGCGGCCAGCATCGCAAAGCTCGCAGCCGCAAGGATGTTTCTCATATGTCGAATTCCTTTCCCTTGAACCCTGTTGCAACAACGTACATCTCCGCCGAATCCATGCGGCTGGCGCGCGGCTTGGCGTGTTTGACGACGGTGAAATTACGCTTCAGGCGCTCAAGCAGTTCGCCCTCGGCGCCGCCCTGAAAGACCTTGCAGACGAACGCGCCCCCCGGCGCCAGCACATCGACCGCAAAATCGAGCGCGACATCGGCGAGCGCGATAATGCGGATATGGTCGGTCGATTTATGCCCCGTTGTCGGCGCCGCCATGTCGGAGAGAACGAGGTCAGCATCACCGCCCAGCATCGCCTTCAGCTTTGCGGGCGCATCATCGTCCAGAAAATCAAGTTCGAGATGGTCCGTCCCCGGAACATGCGGCATAGGAAGATAATCGATGCCGACAACCTGGCCCGCGCCTTTTTGCGCGGCGACCTGCAGCCAGCCGCCGGGCGCGCACCCCAGATCGACGACGCGGGCTCCGCGCTTCAACAGTGCATACTTTTCGTCAAGTTCTTTCAGCTTGTAGGCGGCGCGGCTGCGAAACCCTTCCGCCCTTGCTTTGGCGACGTAGGGGTCGTTCAGCTGCCGGTCGAGCCACAGCGTCGACGAAATTTTGCGGCCCTTGCCAGTCTTGACGTTAACTCGCATTTCGCGCTGGCCGCTGCCGGCTTTTTTCCCCGTGGCGTCAACAGGGTTAAGAATAGCCGCGGTCTTTTTCAGGCGGCGCTTGACCGGCACCTCGCCGAGCGCGGTCGTCGCCTGGTCAACGCCACGCTTTTTCGCCGGGCGAACAGCCTTTGTCTTTGGATCGCGGGGTCGCTCCATAGCGCGCTATAGCAAAGGCGGCGCGGCGCGCAAAGGGGCAGCGCCGCCGCCCCAGCTCAAGCCGCTTTCAGCGTCGCTATGTCGATAACGAACCGGTAGCGGACATCGGACTTCAACACCCGGTCATAGGCTTGATTGATCGACCCGATATCGATGACCTCGATTTCCGAGACAATTTTGTGCGCCCCGCAAAAATCGAGCATCTCCTGTGTTTCCTTGATCGACCCGATCAGGGAGCCCGACAGCGTGCGCCGCCCGAAGATCAGCGAGAAGGCGCTAACGGGAACGGGGTTTTCAGGAACGCCGAGCAACACCATGGCGCCGTCAACCTTCAAGAGGTTGAGATAGGCGTTCCAGTCGATTGCGGCAGAGACGGTATTGATGATCAGATCGAACGAGCCGGCGAGTAACTTGAACGTCTGCGGATCGCTCGTCGCAAAATAATGATCCGCGCCAAGACGAAGGCCGTCGGCCTTTTTGGCAAGCGACTGGCTAAGCACCGTCACCTCGGCGCCCATAGCGTGGGCAAGCTTGACGCCCATATGCCCGAGGCCGCCGAGACCAACGATCGCGACCTTTTTGCCAGGTCCCGCGCCCCAATGTTTCAGCGGCGAATAGAGCGTGATCCCGGCGCACAGAAGCGGCGCCGCCGCATCGAGCGGCAATGCATCAGGAATTGACAGGACATACCCTTCCTTGACGACGATGTGGTCACTATAGCCGCCATAGGTCGGCGCGCCCGCGCGATCGACGCTGTTATAGGTCTGCACCATGTCGGGCATGTATTGTTCGCGATCGAAGTCGCGCTCTGCGCAACGCGTGCAGCTGTCGACAAAGCAGCCGACGCCGACGCGGTCGCCCTCTTTAAATTTGGTCACCGCCGCGCCGACGCTGCGCACGATGCCGGAGATTTCATGCCCCGGCACCATCGGGAAGGTCGCGTTGTTCCATTCATTGCGGGCCTGGTGAATGTCGGAATGACAAATCCCGCAGAAATGGATGTCAATGACGACGTCGTCGGCCGCGGGCGTGCGCCTTTCGAAGGTGAAGAGCGCGAGCGGGCCGTCGGCAGACTTGGCGGCATATCCGCGAGCAAGGGTCATGAAATTTTGCCTGTCATCCAGAAGACTTTGCGCTGATCGCACGGTATAGCGGGCGGGCTAATCGCAGATTTTTTGAGGAAACGCCATGTCCCTGATCGAACAACTCGGCAAAGCCGCCTTCAGCCAGATGACCCGGAATGCATCCGCCAAAACTGGCCTCAACGAATCGGCGATCGCCGCGTTAATGCCGATGGCGACTGCCATGCTGATGAACGGCCTCAAGAAAAATGTCGCCAAGCCCGGCGGCGCCGAAGCGCTGTCGAAAGCGCTCGCCCGGCACGATGGCAGCCTCCTCGGCAATCTGTCGCGCACGGGCGATGACGACGTCATCGCCGATGGACGCGCCATTCTCGGTCACATCCTCGGCGGCAAGCAGGGACAGGCGCAAGAATCGCTCGCCAAAGCGGCCGGCGCCAATGCCGACCAGATCGGCAATCTGCTCGCCATGGCGGCGCCGGCCATCCTCGCGGGCCTCGGCAAAGCCAAACGCGAGCAGGGCCTTGATGCCGGCGCCCTCGCCCAACTTGTGACTGCGGAAAGCAAAAACGCAGAGACCGCCGCGCCAAACGAACTTGGCGGCCTGCTCAAATGGCTCGACACCGACGGCGACGGCCGCATTGACGACAACCTCGCCGAGTTGGCGTCGAAAGGTTTGTCGAGCTTGCTCGGCAAGCGGTAACGGCGGACGCGGCGCCTCCCCCGGTCATCAATAGGCTCGTCGCGTGGATCTCACGCCCCAGAGCGCGGGCGCTCGTTGCATTGGACCCACGGAACAAGCTTGCCCTCGGACTTGTTCCGAGGGTCCGTGGGTGACTTCTGTCGGTCATTGGTTGAGTTCCCCTTTTCTACACCTTGCCGTTGCATTATTCCCTGACTAACCGGTCAGCGAATTTTGGCAATTCTCCAAAAGCGCGAAATCGGCAACGAAAATACACGTAAATCTGTGCTTGATTGCGGGCTGATCGAGGCCCCATACTTTTCGCTTCGCTCGTTCGTAACACCGGCCGGGCGAACCTTGAAAAGTTTGGCGGTGCTCGCGACGGCGGCTCTTGGGGCTGCGCGCGAAAGCAGATCATTCCACCGGCGCGCGGCCCACGCGCGATGCCCGGGGCCGCGTTTGGCGCCAATGCAGAAATCCGGAAAGTCCGCATAAAAACGCTGCGCCCCGCATAGATGCTGGGAAACGCGTGACACGGCGCCGCCGGAAAATCCGGCAAGTACGAATAGTGCGGATTCAGGCGCCAACGCCATCCGCTGCCGCCGGCCGGCGCGCGCGCCGGCGCCGGCGCCGGTTTCGCCCGCGCTCGCGATTTCGCTCGGCAGCAAGGCCGACGAGAATGCCCTCGCGCAAGCCCCGGTCCGCGACGCGGATGCGCGTTGTCGGCCATTCGAGCAGCAACGCTTCGAGAATAGCGCAGCCGCATACGACGAGATCGGCGCGCTCGATGCCGATGCATGGCTCGTTGGCTCGCTCATCATAGCTCATGGCGCGCAAGCGTTCCGAAACCTCGCGCGTTTCCCCGGCGCTTAGCCAGACGCCATCAACACGATCGCGGCGATAGCGCGGAAGGCGGAGATGGACGCCGGCAATCGAGGTCACGGTGCCGGAAGTGCCGAGAAAGTGACCGCGTCCCTCAGTAAAGATCGGACGCACGCCCGCCGGATCGCCAACGGCTGCAATGTCGGATCTGATTGCCGCAATGAGGCTGGAGTAAGCCTCGCGCGACATCTCGCGCCCGCCATAGCGTTCCGACAAATTGACAACGCCAAGCGGCAGCGAGGTCCAGGCGAGAATTTCCGGAGCGCGCGCGCGGCCATCTTCGTGACGCGGGCGCACCCAGGAGATTTCCGTCGATCCTCCACCGATGTCAAAGATGATTCCCGCCGGCGCTTGCGCGTCAACGAGTTCGGCGCAGCCCGTCACGGCAAGGCGCGCTTCTTCGGCGGGCGTGATGATTTCAAAGCTGAGCCCGGTTTCGTCTTCAACCCGTTTCAGAAAGTCAGGGCCGTTGGCAGCGGAGCGGCAGGCTTGTGTCGCGATACACCGTGTACGGACGACGCTGCGGCGCTCGACCTTGTCGGCGCAGACTTTCAATGCCTCCAGCGTGCGCGCCATGGCGGCCTCGGAGAGTTTTCCCGTCACGGAGACGCCTTCGCCAAGCCTGACGATGCGCGAGAACGCATCGAAAATGCGAAAGCCTCGTCCGCGCGGACTGGCGATCAGCAAGCGGCAATTATTGGTGCCGAGATCGAGAGCGGCGAACTTCTCCTGCGCCATGTCGCTCTGGCGGCGCGACTGCGGCGCAGTGCTCGCCGGCTCCTCCGCTGGGAGTTCAATGGTATGCGCTGCATCCCCGCCGCCGGGCACGGCCGCGACTGTCGCGACACCGGCCGGCGCCAGGCGCCGGCGCTGGCGCCTCGTCGTCATTGATCTTCGCGTCCTCGCAAGGGGGCCATCGTGAGCGTGACCCGCGTCCCCGGAGGCGAGATTACCCCTCTGCGGCGAGGAAGCGCAAGGCGCGAACCTGCTCTAAAAGATCAGATAAATGCAGCAAAGGGGCGCGCCGCCTCGCGCGCCGGGCGAGGCCTCTTTGGCGAAGGCGGCGATGCTGGCGACAGCGATGAAAGCTGCCGCAAGGACCAGAAGCCGCGCGCACACTTGAGCGGTCGACATCACTGTTTCTCCCTCGGCGAACCCGCGCACACGCGGCCCACCTTCGTCGTTAATGGGGACTCAGACGCCGCGCTCCAGGTCGCGGAACTGTTTTCTCAAGGCGTAGTCGCTCGATGTCACGGCGCGCTCCATGTCAGCAACGCGCGCATCGATCGCGCGGAACCGGTGGCGAAGGTCCGCATACGTCATTTTCGGCTTTGAGGAATAAGTGCGCCAGAACCGCTCCTCGTCCGGATTGTCATAGCGCGCCGCGATGGGCTCCCCCGCTGGCATCAGAAAGGCGGCGGCCGCGTAGAGTAGGACGGGGATCGGAAAGAAGAATACCGTCAGCAGGACTGAGCCAATGCGCGTCCATTTGAGACTCCAGCCGAAATAGTCGGCAAGCCCTGCGCAAACGCCCGCGACCTTGCCGTCGCGCATGTTGCGATAAACGCGATGGCGGTTGGGGCCGGGTCCCGGATCGCCAACATGGTGCGAATAGCCGCCGCGTCCGCGCCAGTCGTCGAAATAGTCGCTCATGTGATTGATGAAGCGTTCAACTTCCGGATGCACGCCCTCTGCGCGGCGGTCATCTTCGTACTGATGGCGGCGGCGTTTACGCATGATGCGGGCGCTCCCGGTCTTCCTCGCGCCATTTCGGCGCCTCCTTGTCGAGGATTGTCTCCAGCGCTTCGACGCGGCGCTCGAGCCGCTGCGCCGTGCGCCAGAGGTCTTCAACAAGCCGCTCGTCGTCGGGCGTTGGCGACTTCGTTTTGCGCCATTCGGTCAGGTAATGCATGATCATCGACGGCAGGCCGATGACAACGATCGCGACAATCGCGACGACAAACGGCCAGGGACTGCTATCCATGATCTCGTCCTCTCTCCCTCAGGTTGCCTAAGCGGCGCCGCCAACGCGCTCGGCGACGCGCTTCTTCAGCGCATCGAACTCGGCGTTGACCTCGTCTTCGGTCTCGAGCTCGCGGAATTCCTGCTCAAGCGATTTCGGCCGGCCCATGACATAGCTCTCTGATTCCGCTTCCATCTCGTCGATGCGGCGCTCATAGCGTTCATAGCGCGCCATCGCGTCATCGATGCGGCCGTCATAGACCGCACGATTGATCCGTACGCTGCCTTCGGCGGCCGAGCGGCGGATCTCCAGGCTGCGCTGCTTGGCTTTTGCTTCCTTGAGCTTCGATTGCAGCTTTTCGAGATCGTCATTGGCACGCACGAGGCTCTTGTCGATCGCGTCATGTTCCTTGGCGAACAGATCCGCCATTTCGATCGCCTTGCGCTTGGCCGCGATGGCCCCGCGCGCAAGGTCGTCGCGACCCTTGGCGATCGCCAGTTCGGCTTTCGATTCCCACTCGCGCGCGCGCAATTCGAATTCAGCCTTGCGCCGGTCAATGTCCTTTTTGTCGGCGATTGCGCGCGCGGCTCTGGCGCGCACTTCGACAAGCGTGTCCTCCATCTCCTGGATAATGAGGCGCACGATCTTTTCCGGGTCCTCGGCCTTGTCGAGCATCGCGTTGAGGTTCGAATTGACGATGTCGGTCAGTCTTGAAAAAACACCCATGAGAGGATCCTCCGTTAAAAGATAATCGCGCCGAGCACGAAACCAATGAGGCAGGCGCCCCACGCAAATCCCTCCCGGCCGCGGCAGGCGCGGCGAAAGCGCGTCTCCCAATCGAGATCGCGATCCTCATATCGGGCGTCATAGCGGGAGTAGCTCATTGTCAGGTCTCCGATGTCAGCCCGTTTGGGGGGCAGGTTAGCCTCTGATTAACCGTTCCTTTGCGAGAGGCGTGCCAACTCGCAGGACCACTTATAATCGTTTGATTTAATTACATTTTTCAAAATCTCCCTTTTGAGAGCCAGGGATTATTGGCTTATGATGCCAGATTTTATGGTATAATTTACCTCCAATAGATGGTATCTGGCGCCAATGGAGCAGTCTCGCCAGCCGCCGGACCTGATCGGCCAGTCGCCGGTCTTTCAGAACGCCCTCACCCACGCGTCCGCAGCCGCGGCGCTCGACCGGCCGCTGCTCATCTGCGGCGAACGCGGGTCGGGCAAGGAGCTGATAGCGGCCCGTGTCCATTATTTGTCGCCGCGATGGGAAGCGCCTTTCGTCAAGCTCAACTGCGCCGCCCTCGCCGAAGAATTGCTCGACAGCGAACTCTTCGGACATGAAGCAGGCGCGTTCACCGGCGCAACAAAGCGCCACGCGGGGCGATTCGAGCGCGCCGAGGGCGGCACACTTTTCCTGGACGAGATCGCCTCGGCCAGTTTGAGGATTCAGGAAAAACTGCTGCGCATCATCGAATATGGCGAATATGAACGCGTCGGCGGCGAGGCTACGCGCTACGCCAATGTGCGCATCGTTGCGGCCGCCAATATCGATCTGCCGGGCCTTGCGGCAGCGGGGAAGTTTCGCGCGGACCTCCTCGACCGGCTTGCATTCGATGTGATTCAGGCGCCGCCTTTGCGCGCGCGGCGCGATGACATTCCGCTTCTCGCTGCGCACTTTGCCGCAGCGATGGCGAATGAGATGGAAGCCCAATACGAGGGATTCTCATCCTCTGCAATGCAGGCGCTCATCGCGCATGACTGGCCCGGGAATGTGCGCGAACTGAAGAACACCGCAGAACGATCCTTGTACAGATGGCTTGCCAAAAGCCGGCGAGGGCCTATCGACGACATTGTACTTGACCCTTTCGCGGGCGCGCACCGCGCCCCGTCGTCACTGGCTAATCAAACAGCAAGCGCCGCGCCGCCAGCCGAACTACCCCCAGCGCTGCGCTATGATTTCCGCAAGGAACTCGACCGCGTCGAAAAACGCTGGGCCGACGACGCGCTGGCGCTAAGCGGCTGGAACCAGCGCGCAACGGCGAAGGCACTTGGCCTTTCCTACGATCAGATGCGCGGGCTTATTCGAAAGCACAAGTTGAAGGCGCAGACGACGACGTAGCACGGCCTCAGGCGAAGACGTGCATTTCGCTTTGCTCAATGCGCCCTACGGCTTCCTCATTGCCGGATCGTCGCGAAACCATCCGGTGATCGAGCGCCGAACTCCGCCGGCGAACGACGACACTTGCGTCACCGTATGTAGAAATTTGATGTCAAACATCGTCAGAACATTGAAGCGCGGCAGATATCCTTCGCTGACATCCTGGCGGTCATTGAGAAACAACAAGAGCCCGCCCCAGTCCGGCTGCCAGCCTTGCGAAAAGCCGAGCACATAGGCGGCGCGGCGCTCATGGTCCTCGCCATAATCGACGTGACGCGTCAGGTAATGCCCGGGATGATAAGCGGTCGCGTGCGCGTCGGCTTTGGTAATGCCGTCAACGCCCGTGATGCGGCGCCCGAGGCCGAGGAATTCCGGGCTGTTGATGAATTCCGTCACCTGATGAACGGGGTGCCCGGGATCCCAGCCGCGCAGATAGCCCTCAATCATCGGATAGGCATTGTAGAGATAGCCGCGGTTCTGCCGGGCGCGCAGGATCGCATCGCGAATGAGCGCATCGATCTTGTCGCGGCCCATCGCTTGGGCCTCCGCAGCGGAGAAATGAACCGGCTTGTCGTTCGCGTCCGTCAGCAGGAGCCGCCATGGAATTTCGCCGGCCAGAACTCTTTGGAGAGCTTCGGCAACCGGCGGCTCAAAAATTCCGGGAATCTGGACAATGCCTTTTCGTGCGTAAACGTCAGCATAAAGCGGGATATCAAGCGCGGGATTGAGCCGAAGAATGAGCGGAGAGGCGACCACTGGCGCTGGACCTTTGCCTTGCAAACAGGTGTTTGAAAAAATCTAGCGAGTTCGATCTCGCCGTGCGAGCCCGATGCATCCGCACTTCGCAGAAAACCGCTATATTCTAACGCGATATTCTCGCGCGCGAACAGAACATACATCCATTTTTTCAACCTATGCAAGAATTGTGTTGAGCGTAACCGAAAAACACAATCCGATCCCGCTCGCTCGGGGCTCACCGGGCCAAAGCCGACCGGGCATCAATCCGGCGGATTCATGAGGAAGGCATTTCTGATGCACACCAGGAGAATGAAGGCGCTTTGCTGCTCGGCGGCGGCGATTGGCCTGATTGTCGGCGCACCGGCGATTGCCGCGCCGCTTAATGTTGAGGAGGCGGCCGTGTTTTCGGGCGGCGCCGACCTGTCGCGAGCGACCCGGCCCAATGCGCGCGCAAGCGTTGTTGAATTCCTGAGCGCCAAGGGAAGAACCAGCGGAACGACGGGCGCGCTTGTTGAAACGGCGGCGTTCACCGGTAAAAACGGCGTCAATTTCTCCCGCTTCGAACAACGCGCCGGCGGCCTTCGCATTTACGGCGCCTACGTCAAGGCGGCGTTTGGCGCCAATGGCGGGCTCATCCACCTGATCGAGCGCACGACTGATGCGTCGCTGCCGGTTGGCGCTGCCTCAATTGACGAGGCCGCGGCGCTTCGCATCGCTGTTAATGCGAATTTTGGCAATCAGGCGACCCCGTTTGCAGGCCGGGCCGACGGTGCGCTTACGACTTTCGCGCGCACGCCCTTCTTCTTCCGCGGACCGACGGTCGAGCGCGTCGTCGTTGCTGACGTGGGCCTTGCTGAAGGGTTCCTCGTCGAAACATGGAGCGCTGCCGATAACAAGCTTTACCATACGCTCGTCAACGGAAGCGGCGATGTCGTCTCGAACGAACTGCGCACGAACGACGACAGCTACAACGTCTTCGCTGACCATCCGGGTGTCACGCCGCAAGGAATCGTAAGCGGCCCCGGCGCCGGCAATGCGCAGTCCCCGAGCGGCTGGCTGTCGGGGACGCAGTCGACCATTCTCAACCAGGGCAATAACGTTCGCGCGTACCTTGATCGCGACAACAACAACGCGCCCGATGCCGGCGGCGTCGCGATCACGGACGGAAATTTCCTGACGGCGGCCAATCTTGGCGATGCTCCAACCACAGTACAAAATCAGACGGTCGCGGTTCAAAACCTGTTCTGGCTGAATAATATCATCCATGACGAACTTTACCGTCACGGCTTCAACGAATCGGCCGGGAACTTCCAGGAGAACAATTTCGGCGCTGGCGGCGCGGGATCCGACAGCGTTGATGCCGAAGCGCAGGACGGCGGCAGCACGAACAACGCCAACTTCGCGACGCCGACCGACGGCTCGAACCCGCGCATGCAGATGTACCTCTGGACGGCGCCAACTCCCGATCGCGACGGCGATCTCGACAGCGACATCGTCTGGCATGAATATGGCCACGGCCTCACTTGGCGCATGATCGGCTCAATGTCGGGCAATGTCCCCGGCGCCATCGGCGAAGGCATGGGCGATGTTCTGGCGATTCTGCAGAACAACAACGACGCCGTCGGCGAATACTCATTCAACAACACGATCGGCATCCGCTCGTCCCGGTACGGAGTGCATCTGGACACGATTGGCGACTTTAACTCGACACGCGGCGTGCACCGCAATGGCGAGATCATTGCGGCGACAATCTGGGACATGTGGCAAGGCTATCAGGCCGCCGGCAAGTCGCGCGACAACATCATGACCGATATTGTCAGCGGGATGAACTTCATCCCGGCAGCGCCAACCTATTTCCAGATGCGCGACGGCTTCCTCGCGCAGGCGCCGGCTGACCGCGATTGCCTGATCTGGGAGGCGTTCGCCGCCCGCGGCATGGGCGAAGGCGGATCGATGAACGCCGCGGGCACAACGATCACTGAATCGTTCAGCGTGCCCGCCGCCTGCGGCGGCGCGCCGCCCGCTGGGCCACGGCTGACGAACCTCACCGGCGTCGGCGCCAACACCAGTTCGACGCGCTGGCGCGCGACGATGACCGCGACTGTCGATAACGGCGCCGGCACGCCGCAATCGGGCGTCGTCGTCAATATCTCGACCAACACCGGCGCCACGGGATCGTGCACCACGGCATCGACGGGCCAGTGCTCGGCGTCGCTGTCGAACCTGCGCCGGTCGACAGTCGCCAGCGTGACGTTCACAGTCACGGGCCTGAACGGCAATGCGTCGGCGGCGGGCGTTCCGCGCTCGGTCGTCGTCAACCGGCCGTAAGATCACAATTCCATTAGAAAGCCGGCAGCAAAAGCTGCCGGCTTTCTTTTTGGTTCCGAGTGATGCTATCCGCGTGCAGGCTTCAGTTGCTGCAACCGGGGGAGCTTTCATTTGGGTCGGATGTTTCAGGCGTTGGCGGGACTTGTCGGCGCCGCCGCATTGGCTCTCCAATATTACCTGCTACTTGACCGGCTGGGCGGCGACGCTCTCGCCGCGACATTGCGCTTCTTCAGTTACTTCACACTTCTCAGCAATTCTTTTGGAACCGCCGCGCTGCTGCTCGCTGCCTTTGCGCCGGTATCGCCCGTGGGCCAGTTTTTCCTCAAGCCCGCTGTCCGAACAGCGGCGGCGCTGTATCTGATCATTGTTGGCGTCGTCTATCACATCATCCTTGCCAGCCAGTGGGAACCAAAAGGGCTGCAGCTTGTCGCCGATATTATACTGCACAGCGTCATGCCGGCAGCGATGTGCATTGACTGGCTGTCGCTGACGCCGAAGCATGGTTTGCGATTTTCGATGATTCCGCCATGGCTGCTGATGCCGCTTGGGTTCGGCGCATGGGCGCTGACGCTCGGCGCATTCACGGGCTTTTACCCCTACTCCTTCATTGACGCCGGCGCGCTTGGGTATGGGCGCGTCGCGCTCAACATGGGCTTTCTGATTGGCGCGTTTGCCTTGACCGGCGCGCTGCTCATTATTGTTGGCAGGATTGTTCCTGGTCCCAAGGGTTAACGCTGATCGACGACGCCCTGATTTTCGCCTAGCGTGCGATCCGGGTCGCGGCGGAGGGGTCGATGGCGCCGGAAGTCGTCTTCAAATACGCAAACATGATTGCGCTTGCGGGGTGGGTCATTCTGATCTTCCTGCCGCGGCGATGGCCCGCGCTTTTCTGGGTCCCGCAATTCTGGATCCCGGGCGTTTTGGCGCTTGGATATTCGGGGTTGATCCTCGCCAATTTTGGAACGAGCGAGGGCGGGTTCTCGTCGATCTCAGACGTGCGCGCCCTGTTTCAGTCGGATGCGCTGCTGACAGCCGGTTGGGTTCACTATCTGGCGTTCGACCTCTTTATCGGCGCCTGGATTGCGCGGCGCGCTGACGAAGCTGGCATGAATCGCCTGATCCAGGCGCCGATCCTTGCGGCAACCTTTATGTTCGGGCCAATGGGGCTTCTGCTGTTTTTTCTGACGCGCGCCGGACTTGCAGCGGTGGTGAGAACGAAATCGCCATGACGCCGATCCGTTTGTCGCGCGAGGAAGCCACTAGCGCGGGGCTGGCGTGGATTGCCGCCGCGGCCTTCATGGCCGCGCTCTTCGTTACAATCGCGCCCGCGCAGGTCTTTGACGCGCGCCTCTTTAACGGCGCGCCGATCTGGGACAAGCCGCTGAAATTCAGCCTGTCGCTCGGCCTTCACTTCCTGACGCTTGCGGCACTGCTGCAAATCCTGCCGCAAGAGCGGCGCGGCGGGCCCGCGATCGCCTTTGCCGTTCTGACGTCAATTGCCGCCGGCATTTTTGAAATCGCCTACATTGCGCTGCAAGCCGCGCGCGGCGAGGCGTCGCATTTCAACTACGAGACGCCGATGTCGATTGCGATTTATGGCGCGATGGGCGTCGGCGCGGTGCTGCTCATTCTCGCGGCCTTCATTCTTGGGCTTCGCATCGCCAGCACGAAAGACGTACAACCGTCGGGGCTCCTCGATGGCGCGATCCTAGGGCTCATTTTTGGTCCGGTGCTGACCCTTATCGTTGCTGGATTCATGTCGCAGTATGGCAGCCATTTCGTCGGGCCGCCGGAAGCAAGCGATAGCGGCGGCATTTTTCTGTTCGGCTGGTCGACGGCTAATGGCGATCTGCGGCCTGCGCATTTCTTCGCCTTGCACATGATGCAGGCAGCGCCGATTGCCGGCTGGCTTGGCGATCAGGTCTCGCCGCGCGCCGGCTCGGTCTTGGCGTTCGCAGCAGCGGCAGTTTTCGGATTGCTGTCGATTGCGGCGTTTGCAATCGCACTCTCGGGGCAGTCGCCGTTGTGGTTTCTATCGTAGGGCGGATGGAGCAAAGCGATATCCGCCGCCCAAGGCTGGCTGCTGCGTCCGGCGGATATCGGCCTTCGGCCTCCATCCGCCCTACGCCGCTACCCCTGCTTCTCCCAGCGCCCCTCGCGCGATTGCTTCCAGTAAGTCGCGTCGCAGCCGGCCGCTTTGACCTCTTTCCAGAAAACGCGCGCGCTGGCGACCGCACTCTCGTCGCCGCCGTCGAAGATCGCCACGCACCGCGTAAACGCGCCGAGCGATCCGACATCGACTGAGGCGTTTTCGACCAGGAAAAGGACATCAGCCTTGTTCGGAATATCTGCGCTTTCGGTCAGCCACACCGGCTGATCGCCCGCCCGTTCGACATCAGCCGAATGCGGCAGAAAGCTGTCGTC
>JBJXFO010000151.1:0-5516 GCA_046154725.1 Parvularculaceae bacterium
GCCCATGCCGCCGGTGTTCGGACCCGTATCGCCGTCGCCGACGCGCTTGTGATCTTGTGCTGTCGCGAGCGCAAGCGAATGTGTTCCGTCGCACAGCGCAAAGAAACTCGCTTCTTCGCCGTCCAGAAATTCTTCGATGACGACTTCGGAACCGGCCGTGCCAAAAGTGCCCGCGAAACAGGCGTCGATCGCCGCTTCGGCCTCAGCGCGCGTTGTTGCGATGACGACGCCTTTGCCGGCCGCCAAGCCATCGGCCTTGACGACGATGGGAAGCGAGTGCTGCGCAAGATAGGCGTGCGCGCTGGCGGCATCCTTGAAACGGCCGTAGGCGGCGGTTGGAATATCGAATTCGCGGCAGAGATCCTTGGTGTAACCCTTGGAGCCTTCGAGTTGGGCGGCTGCTTTGGTCGGGCCGAAGTATTTGATGTTCGCCGCGCCCAAATCGTCGCCGAGCCCCGAGACGAGCGGCACCTCGGGTCCGATCACTACGAATGCGATGTTGTTGGCTTGGCTGAAGGCTATGACGGCGCCGTGGTCGCTTGTGTCGATTGCCACGCAATTAGCGATTTCTGCAATTCCAGCGTTCCCCGGTGCGCAATAGAGCTTGCCGAGCAAGGGACTGGCGGAGAGTGCCCAGGCCAATGCATGTTCCCGGCCGCCCGCGCCGATGAGAAGTACGTTCATATCGTTCCCTGTAGAATTCGGGCCCTATTGCAATCGCGGGGCTGGTGTAGCATCGAACCGGAAACGTTGAACAGCGGACGGCCCGTGACAGATAGCACTCCTCCACAATCAAAGACTGACGCGAAGCCGGGGGGCAATGCGCCCGAGTTTTCCGTCTCGGAGCTTTCGGGCGCCATCAAGCGGGCGCTGGAAGAGGGCTTCGGCTATGTGCGCATCAAGGGCGAAATTTCGGGTTATCGCGGGCCGCACGCCTCGGGCCATTGTTACTTCGCCCTGAAAGACGACAAAGCAAAAATCGACGCCGTGATCTGGAAGGGCGTGTTCGGCCGCCTGCGCTTCAAGCCGGAAGAGGGCATGGAGGTGATCGCCCAGGGCAAGATCACGACCTTCCCCGGCAAGTCGAATTATCAGATCATGATCGAGGCTTTGGAACCGGCGGGCGCCGGCGCGCTCATGGCGCTGCTCGAAGAGCGCAAGCGCAAGCTGGCGGCCGAGGGGCTGTTTGAAGAGAGCCGCAAAAAGCCGCGTCCGTTCCTGCCGCGCGTGATTGGCATCGTCACGTCGCCGACAGGGGCGGTTATCCGCGACATGCTTGCAGGCTTCAACGAGCGCTTTCCCGCGCGCGTCGTCGTTTGGCCGGTGCGCGTGCAGGGTGAAGGCAGCGCGGCTGAGATAGCGGCTGCGATCCGGGGTTTCAATGCGCTGGAGCCCGGTGGCGCTATCCCGCGTCCCGACGTGCTGATCGTCGCGCGCGGCGGCGGCAGTCTTGAAGACCTGTGGAGCTTCAACGAAGAAATCGTCGTACGTGCGGCCGCCGAAAGCCGCATCCCGCTCATCTCGGCAGTCGGACACGAAACCGACTGGACGCTCATCGATCTCGTCGCAGATGCGCGCGCGCCGACACCGACGAAAGCGGCAGAGTGGGCTGTACCGAAGTACGCGGAGCTCATCGAGCAGTTAGAAAAATTTGGGCTTCGCCAGCGTGTCGCCATGCGCCGGGTGCTGGAGGCAACGCGCAACGATTTGCGCGCGTCCGCCCGTGGCCTGCCGAAGCTCGAAGATCTGATCGCGCTGCCGCGCCAGAGATTTGATGGCGCCTCGGGCCGCTTGGGCCGGGCGCTTTTCGCGAATTCGCGGGCGCACGCGATGCGCTTGGCGCGGGTTTCCTCAAGGCTCGCACCGGCGGCACTCCGGCAGCGCTTGGGGCGCCAGGGGGAGCGGCTCGAGGTACTCCGCGCGCGCGGCGTCGAGGCGCTCAAGAACCGCGTGACGGCGCGGCGGCGGATGCTCGATAGCCACGCAAAACTGCTGGGCAGTCTCAGCTACCAGAGCGTGTTGGCGCGCGGCTTTGCTCTCGTTAGGGATAGCGATGGGCGGATGGTCCGGCTCGCCAAAAGCTTAGCCGGGGGCGATAAACTCGGGATCGAGTTTAGCGACGGCCAGGTGGCGGTCGAGGTCTCTAGCACTGGTGCTACTGGACCACTTCAAAAACCCGCCAGCGGTCTTCTGAAGGGCGGCAAAGGCCCATCGCGCGGCGGCGGACAGGGCTCGCTCTTCTAGGTGAATGTTAGTATTAATGGCCGGGGCTTAGGCCGCTCTTGACGTCTGCGCCGGGATTGGCGATTTCATGGAGCCGTGTTGATCCGCCGGGGTTGACGATCCCGCGTCCGGCTGAAGGATATTTATGAACCGCATCGACAAGTTTTTCGGGATCAAGAACGAAGCCAAGGTGCGGTATCTCGACGGCGAGTTCGAGGTTGTTTCGCCCGGCGATTTCGTGCGCTGCGCGGTGACCGGCACACACATTCCCCTCGCCGATCTCAAATATTGGAACGTCGAAGTGCAAGAACCGTACGCGACGGCGGATGTCTCGTTGAAGCGCTATCTCGAATTGCGCAAGCGCGATCAAGGCTGACCGGCGCGGTCGCGGTTGAAGATCGCAGCAGTGACGCGGTCTGTGAGTTCGCTGCGGCCATCTCGTTCGAAGTTCAAGCGGACGGGCATGGTACGGGTTCGCTCCGCCAATGACCGCATGACTTCGCCGCCCCCGCTCAAGCGCACAAAATCTTTTTCCGTCGTAACAAGTGTTGCCCCTTGTTTGTCCGCTGCCTCGATAAGGCGTGCCGCGTCTTCATCTGTGAACGTGTGATGATCTGCGAAGGCGTAACGCTTGGCGATCATGCCGCCGTGCTTTTCGACAGTTGCGAAAAAGCGCTCCGGATTGGCGATGCCCGCGAAGGCAACAAGCTTTTGGTTTTTGAGCCAGCTTATGTTTGCGTCCGGCGCAACGTGCGTTTGAATGACAAGGCCGGAGAAGTGGTCTGAAATTGGCGCAAGGATTGATCTGGCATCGCGCCCGCCAGCCGCGCCGTTGATGGCAATGGCTTGGACGAGACCGGCTTGAAAGCCAAGCGGCGCGCGCAGGGGACCGGCCGGGATGCAGCGGCCATTGCCGAAGCCGCGCTTACCATCGACGATTGCAATCGAGAAATCTTTCGTTAGTGCCGGGTTTTGCAGGCCGTCATCCATAATGAGCACAGCCTTAGGCCCAAAGGTGCGCTCTATCAATTCCGCTCCCTGACGGCGATCGCGGGCAACGACAGTGGGGGCGGTGCGCGCGAGCAAGAGCGGCTCATCGCCGGTATCGATATGCGTATGGCGTTCGAGATCGACAATGTGCGCGCCCGTAAGTTTGCCGCCGTATCCGCGCGACAAAAATACGGGCTCCCGGTCAAGATCGCGCACGATTTGCGCAAGGGCAATCGCCATCGGCGTTTTGCCCGTGCCGCCGGCCGTAAAATTACCGACGCACAAAACAGGGATTCGTGGCGTATAAGGCATCGCGCGGCGCAGTCTCAGCTCAGTGAAGCGGCCATAAAGTGCGCCGAAGGGCGCAAGCAAGCGCGGCGGCCACCGGCGCGACGTATCGTACCACCACGCTGGCTCATGAAGCGGCACTTGACGTATCCCGTTTGGCGCTGATGAGAGGGAGTAGTGCATCGAGCGTCTTTTGCAGTGCGCCTTCGAGCTTGGCGAGGCCCGCTTCGGCGCCTATCTGCATTTTGGCTGCGGCGAGTTTGTCCGCGAGAAGCAGAGCTGCAGCGGCAGCAATGTCTTCGGCAGACGTGACCGTTTTTGCGCCGCCGGAATTTGCGAGTGTTTCGTAGATGTCGCGGAAGTTGTGGATGCTCGCTCCGGTTAGAACAAGAGTGCCGTGGCGGATGGCTTCGATAGGGTTTTGTCCGCCGTGTTCGATCATCGATCCGCCCATAAAGGCAACCGGGCACAGCGCGAAAAAAGTTCCGAGCTCGCCGATGGTATCGGCCAAATAGATTTGCGTGTCGCCCAATGGCAGGCCGGTAACGCTGCGCCTCGCAACGCGAAGGCCTTTGGATTGCAGTTCGCTTTGCAACGCCTCGGCCCGGGTTGGATGGCGCGGCGCGATGATCGTCAGCAGGCCGGGCAGGGCCTTTTCTAGGATCTCGTGGGCGCGGGCAACGATTGTTTCTTCGCCGGGATGCGTGCTGGCGGCAAGCAGCAACGGCCGGCCGGGCGCTGCCGCCTTGAGTGCAGCGAGATCGCTTGCGTTGGCAGGCGGCGGGGCTGCATCGATCTTGATATTGCCAACGGTCAAGACATTTGGCGCGCCAAGCGATTGAATAGTGCGCGCGACCACTTCGTTTTGCGCAAGGACGATAGAAAATCGCGAGAAGAGCGGGCGTGCCAGAGCCCCATTGCGCCGCCATCGCTTCATGCTGCGCGGCGACATGCGCGCGTTGATGAGTGCCATTGTGATGTTACGGCGCGACGATTCCAAAATGAGGTTCGGCCAGATCTCGGACTCGGTGAAGATCGCCAAATCGGGACGCCAGTGATCGAGGAACGCGCCTGCGTATTTGGCGGCGTCCAGCGGCACGAACTGATGGCAAGCGCGCGGCGGCAAGCGGCGTGCGGCAAGACCGGCGGAAGTCGTTGTGCCGGTGGTCAAAAGAACATGGAGGTCCGGTTCGGCGCCGAGAAGTGCTTCGATGAGCGGCAGCACGGCGTTGGTTTCGCCGACACTTGCCGCGTGCACCCAGGCGAGCGGGCCTTCGGGGCGCTTTTTTGTTGCTTGACCGAGACGTTCGGAACGGCGCTCCGGGTCTTCCTTGCCTTGGCGTTCGCGGTACTTGAGGAGCAGCGGTGCTGCCGCGCGTAAGGCAGATGTGCCTGAACGATAGAGCTTCAGTCTGAGGCCGGGAGCGGGCGGATTTTTTGCAGCCAGCTGGCCGAGCGGTGTTGCGCGGCGGACGTCGGCGCCGGCCAAATCGTAAGCGCGCTCTGTTGCGGCGTTGAGCGTGTGTTCGAGATTGAGACGTAGCGCTTCGAGTATGGCATCGTCCGCATCGCGCGGAACGTGAATGGGATCCCCGCCAACATAGACGAGTTTTGAATACGGCAGATTGAGCGTCATCCGGCTCCAGGTATCGAAAGACTTGAAGCGCGACGACGCTACCGCGACGGGCACAATCGGGCGGCCCGACATCCTGGCGATTGTAATGATGCCGCTGCCGGCAGCACGCGCGGGCCCTGGCGGTACGTCGGCGGTCATGACGAGCGACGCGCCCTCGTTGAGCGCCCGAACGGACGCGCGTAACGCCGAGGCGCCGCCGCGATCGCGTTTACGCCCGCCGGCGCCGGCGCCGCGAATGAGACCGGTATCGAAGCGGCGCAGCGCTTCGCCGATGAGTTCCGCGTCGCCGTGACGCGCCACCATTGCGGAAACTTTGACGTCGCCCGGATGCAGATGCGCAAGCATCATGAATTGGCCGTGCCAGCAGGCGATGATGCAG
>JBJXFO010000076.1:0-2824 GCA_046154725.1 Parvularculaceae bacterium
GAGATGTCGTGCTTCGACATCGCTTGCAGCGCGGCCTCTCGCTTGGCGTGGGGCGTCGTCAGTTCTTTCCCAAGAGGTCTTTCAGGACGACGACGTCCAGCATGGTGTCCGCCAAAAGCCGCTTCAGCCGGGCGTTCTCCGTCTCCAGCGCCTTCAGCTTGCGAGCGTCGTTCGACGCTTAACGCGTCTCACCTTCCATGCCGCCGAACTTCGCTTTCCATTTGTAAAAGCTTGCAGGGCTGATCCCGTGCTTGCGGCAGACCTCCGCCGTCGCCATTCCGCGTTCCTGTTCGGTCAGGATCGCAATGATCTGTTCCTCAGTGAATCTCGACTTCCTCATCGTCCGTCTCCTTCATGACGGACTCTCCATTCAAATGAGGGACCAAACGGGGCTCACATCACCCACGGAGAAAGGCAGTCTACTCAAAGGCCCCTATCCCTAACAAGTGGTGGCTTGGAAGGTGGGTAAGTCTGGGGTTTCTGATAAAACTCTTTTATATTCAGATAGATAGAGAATAACTCTGGCGGAGAGGGTGGGATTCGAACCCACGGTACGGTTGCCCGCACTCCGGTTTTCGAGACCGGCCCATTCGGCCACTCTGGCACCTCTCCGGAGACCGCGGCTTCTAGTCGCCGTATTCCACGTGAGCAAGACCTCGGCGTGATGCGGCCGAATGTTTATGGTTTGCGCGCCGACGGCGCGTGGGCTGCCACTCTCGCGCCTCTCCGGGAGACGAGGCTATTAGGCGCGGCGATTGAGGCGGGCAATAGGTTTGGCGCTTGGGCCTAGGCCTCGCCTTTTGCGTTGCGAAGGATCGCGCCGCGCTCTCGTTCCATGAGCGACCACCCCGCGCCGGGGCCGATCGCCAGCCGTTTGGCGAGCCATGGCAATATCGCGGCAAGGCTATCGCCAAGTCCAAAGGGCGGATTGACGATATAGAGCCCGCTACCGGTCAGCGTGTCGGCAACTTTGCCGCGAATGGTAAGGTCAACACACAGCGTGTCACCGGCGCCAAGCGCGTTTGCCGCCGCCACGAACGCGCGATAGCCGCCCTCGTCCTTGACCGGGCGCCAGATCATGAAAACGCCGCTCGCCCAGCGCTTCAGCCCGTCGCCGAGCGCTTGTCCGAGGCGCTGATACTCGCCCGGTAACTCAAACGGCGGATCGATGAGAACGAGCCCGCGCCGCTCCGGCGGCGGCAGAAACGCGCGCACGGCCTGATAGCCGTCCGTGTCAAAAATCCTCGTTTGCCGGTCCGCGCCTAAATTCCCCGCGAGCGCTGCGCGTTCTTCCGGGTGCAACTCGCAGAATTTGGCGCTGTCGCCGCGGCGCAAGGCGTCCGTGATGATGGCCGGCGACCCCGGATACCAACGCAGGCCGCCAAAGGGGTTCGCGCGGGCGACCGCCTCAAGATAAGGGCCGATTGCCGCCGGCGGCGCTGGCGCATCGAGAATTCGGGCAATGCCGCCGAGGTGCTCGCCCGACCGCACGGCTTCAGGGCTGATGAGATCGTAGAGGCCCCGGCCGGCGTGCGTGTCGAGCACGGCAAAAGGCTTATCCTTCGCCTTCAACCGGTCGAGGATCAGGCACAGCGCGGCGTGTTTGAGAACGTCGCAATGATTGCCGGCATGGAAGGCGTGTCTGTAGTTCATCGGGCCAATCATCCGGCGGGGTTGACGCCCTTGGAGCGAACGGCTAACCCACCGCCTCTTCATCAGAACCGGGCGACAGAAACCGGGGCTAAAAAGGAACCTCGCGACCCGCAATGGGCGCGCACAGGAGTCGGGTTATGTACGCAGTCGTCAAGACTGGCGGCAAGCAGTATCGTGTCGCCGAAAACGATCTTCTCAAAATTGAACGCCTTCCCGGCGAGGCCGGCGACATCATCACGCTGAGTGATGTACTGATGCTGGGCAATGGCGCCGTTGTAACGATCGGCGCGCCGCGCGTTGAAGGGGCAACCGTCGCCGCCGAAATCGTCGAGCAGGCGCGCGGGCCGAAGATCATCGTCTTCAAAAAGCGCCGCCGCCAGAATTACCGCCGCAAGGCGGGCCACCGTCAGGACCTGACAATCTTGCGCATTACCGAGATTTTGACCGACGGCGCCAAGCCTTCGGGCAGACGCGCCGCCGCGAGAAAACCGGCTGCAAAGGCTGAAGCCTTCATTGACGATATCTCGCTGATCAGCGGCGTCGGCCCCAAGCTGAAGGATAAGCTTGAAGGCTACGGCATTACCTCGCTGAAGCAGATCGCGGCGATGTCAGATGCCGACGTCGCGGCGATGGACGAAGCGCTTGACCTCAAGGGCCGCGCGGCGCGCGATGAATGGGTCGAACAGGCGCAAGAGCTGGCCGCCGGCAAAGCGCCGCGCGCCAAGACCGATCGCGCCAAGGTCGATGACGTTGCTGACGCTGAAGAAGAATAGAATTTAGAGGAGTTCGTTTATGGCGCACAAAAAAGCAGGCGGCTCGTCACGCAACGGCCGCGATTCAGAATCAAAGCGTCTCGGCGTGAAGAAATTCGGCGGCGAGCAAGTCATCCCCGGCAACATCATCGTGCGCCAGCGCGGCACGCAATATCATCCGGGCGCCAATGTAGGCATCGGCCGCGACCATACGCTCTACGCGCTGACCGCGGGCCAGGTGGAGTTTGCGGTCAAAGCCAAGGGCCGCCGGTTCGTCATGGTTACCGCCAGGAGCCAAGAGACCGCTTCGTAACGCGCAGACATGCGGCGATTGCGTGAAAGGCCGGGCAGCGCGCCCGGCCTTTTCTTGTTTGGCGGGCTTCCCTCGTAACTCCGGCCTCGCATCATGGAGCGCTACT
>JBJXFO010000001.1:0-26800 GCA_046154725.1 Parvularculaceae bacterium
AATCGCAAACCAACGCGCACGCTCAGGAAACGATCACTTTAGTCCGCTTCCCAGATAGACCCGACATTCGCGCGAAACGGTCTGATCGGCAGAAAAGGGCCAACAGGCGACGCTCTGATTGAGTCTGGAGCCTAAGGCGACACGGCGCTAATACCGGATCAACGCGCTGCCCCACGCAAGGCCGCCGCCGAGCGCGGCGAATACCAATAACTCGCCGCGCTTGATGCGCCCGTCGCGGATGCCTTGGTCGAGCGCAAGCGGGATCGACGCCGATGACGTGTTGGCGTGCGTTTCGATCGTTACGATGATCTTCGAGGCGTCGAGTTCGAGGCGCTTGGCGCATGCCTCGATAATGCGGACATTGGCTTGATGCGGCACGAACCAGTCGATTTCCTCGCGCGCGACTTTGGCGCGCTCGGTCACTTCGAGGACGGCGTTGGAAATTTCCTGCACGGCGTTGCGGAAGACCTCCTTGCCGTTCATGCGCACCTTGCCAACGCTCTGTGTCGAAGAGGGCCCGCCATCCGCATAGAGATGATCGGCAAGGCGGCCGTCAGCCGCGAGATACGTCGCGAGAACGCCGCGCGGCGCGGCTGCTGTGCGCGGTTCACCGGCCGAGTAGACGATTGCGCCGGCGCCGTCGCCGAAGAGGACGCACGTTGCGCGATCGTCCCAGTCGAGGAAGCAGGACAGCGTCTCGGCGCCGATGACAAGCGCGTGTCGCACCTGCCCCGTCGCGATGAAATTGTGCGCGATGGTCGTTGCATAAAGGAACCCAGCGCACGCCGCCGATACGTCAAACGCGATGCAAGTCGGCACACCGAGTTTTTGCTGCACGTAAACAGCCGTCGATGGAAAGGTCTTGTCGGGCGTTACCGTCGCGACGATGATGAGCCCGATATCGTCGGGTGTCAGGCCCGCTTCGCGCAACGCCGCGCGCGCCGCGCTGGCGGCGAAGTCGGATGTCACCTCACCTTCGCTGGCAAAGTGACGCTCGCCAATGCCGCTGCGCGAGCGGATCCACTCGTCCGAGGTGTCGATGCGCTTGGCGAGTTCATGATTGGTGACAACGCGCGCCGGCAGGCAGGAGCCGACGCCCGCAATGATCGTTTCAACAGCCGTCATTGCCTACGCCCCCTCATTGTCACGCGCCGCGCCGCGCCAGCATCACACGCCGCGCATCGTTGATCTTGGCGGCGAGATAATCGGTGCCGCCCTTGTCGGGATGAAGCTGGCCGATCAGTTTCTTGTGCGCCGCACGGATGTCGTCGTCGCTGGCGTCAAGCCCGACGCCAAGGATCGCCGCGGCCTCCTCAATCGCCAGCGCTTTTTTTGTCAGCGCGCCCGCGGAACCGGCGCCGGGGATCATGCCGTCCTGCGCGCGCTCGCCAGATTTTATCGCGCGGTCGCGCCACATCTCGATTGCTGTGACGCCGCCTGCGGCGAGAAGCACCATCAACGCCAACGGGAAAAGTTTAGCGGCGAACAGCGCCGCCGCCACGCCAAGCCAGACGATCCCTTTGAGGATCAAAACGCTGCGATTTTGTCCACCCGCTCTTGCAGCATCAGTTTTTCCCGCGCGCACGATCGCCCAGACGGCGCCGCCGACGGCAAGCAGAAGGGCGATTGCGCCGAGGGTCATGGGCCTTATTGCGTTGCGAAAGAAGGCACCATGCCCCAAACCCTCCGCCGACGGAACCACCGAATGCGGCGGCGATCAGGCAGCTTCCAGTCCGCCGGCCGCGGCCGCGTCGCCCGCTTCAAGCGCAGGCCGTGGCAGATTGAGGGTCGCGATCAGCGACCGGATCTCGAGCCGCGCCGTCACGTGGCTCATGGTTGACAGGCGCAGCGGCGCGTCCTCGCCGCCCAGATCGAGAAGCGTCAGGCCCATCGGGAACAACTCGCGATAGATGACCCGGTCGCCAAATCCCCGCGCAAGGCGGAACCCGATGCGGGTCGACAGATCGTCGAGCTTTTCGCCCATCGCGCGCTTGTTGTTGGCGCGCGTGGCCGACAACCGGTTACGCATGACCACCCAATCGATGCCGCCGGGAACCCCCGACATCGCACGGCGCTTCCTCGCTTGCCACACCATCTCGCTGTAAAGACTGGGCCCGACAACGTTGCCCGTCTGCGGATCGAGCGACGCCAGCAGGTCGAAATCGACGAAACTGTCATTCAGGGGCGTCACGATCGTATCGGCGTGCGCATGCGCAAGGCGCGACAGATGGGTGTCGGCGCCGGGGCAGTCGATGACGACGAACTGACAGGACGCAAGCGATTGCAGCGTGCCGGTGAAATGTTCGGTTTCCTCCCGGCGCGCCTCCTCGCGGCTGTCGAGCGACGATGGCTCGATGCGCGGCGTCATGGGGAAGATAAGGTCAGGCTTTTTCGCCGCGGCAAAAACTCGCCGGTTTTCAATGTAGCGCGAGAAGGAGCGCTGGCGCATGTCGAGGTCGATCGCGGCAACCTTGTAACCGGATTTCAGGAGCGCGACGGTTACATGCATGGCCGCCGTCGATTTGCCGGAGCCGCCTTTTTCGTTGCCGAGAACGATGACGTGCGTCACGAGGGGGTCCCTTCGGGCATCTGGCGCGGAAGATGCCAGCTAGTCTTCTGAACCGGCATTCACGCCCTGATTTCATCACCGCCTGCAACCGGTGCGGCTGCGAGGCAGGGCTGACTTTTTGCATGGCACGCGCCGAAAGGCGGGACCTTCACCCGATTCTGGACGCCGCCAAGAGGTTAACCATGCAGGGTTGCCGCGTTCTGACAGGATTGACGGCAGCGCTCCTTGCAGCGCTCGCCAGCGCGCAGGCCGAAATCGTCGTCGCGCCCTTGCGCCAGGTCATTACCGCCAAGTCTCCGATCGCAACGTACAAAATCTCCAATCCGTCCGATCGGATCGTCGAAGCGCGCATCGACTGGATCGATCTGACAGCGACGGAGGACGGGTATGTCTCGGCAACCCCTGCTGCGCGCGCAGCGCTGAGCGCTGCGCCCTATCTCGTCGTGGCGCCCGCGAGGCTTCGCCTCGAGCCGGGCGGGCGGGCGGAAATTGTTGTCCGCCTTAAAGACGGCATGGCTGTTCCCGCCGGCGAGCGGCGGTCGCACCTGCTCATCGAGACGACGCCCGCAAGGACTCCCTTGCGCCGGGCCAGCACCGGCCTTGAGGTCGATGTCGGGCTTGGCGTCTCAACGCCTGTCATCTTGAGGGGCGGCTTCGCGGCGCCATCGACCAGTTTTCAGAACTCACGCCTTGCGCGCGATGACATTGGCCGTCTTGTGTTCAAGACAACGCTCGCAAGCGAGGGAAAATACTCCGCCTACGGGACGATCACGGCATTTTTTGAGGCGGGCGGAAAGACAATTGAGGTCGCGCGCCTCACCAATGTCGCCCTTTATCCAGAGAGCGGCGCGCGGCAGGTGTCGATACCGCTCTTGCGTGAGACGCTGCCGCCGGGGCGCTTGCGTGTTGCGTTCACCGGCGCTGGCGAACAAGCCGCGCAAAGATACGCTGCAAAAGACTTTGAGATCGCGCCGCCGCAATAGCGCCTTTAGCGCAGGTCGTTCACGTCGAGCATCGACAGTCGCTCGCCGCCGAAATTTGCAATGCGACAGAATACGCCTTTCATCGCGAGCGTATCGCACAAAGCCTTGGCTTTTTCGCGCGACGAGAACCCGCCGCCGACGAGCCGCAGATAGGCGCCCTTGCCCTCGATCGAGACCCGTTCGATGCGCGGCTCAAGAAGCCCGAGTTCGTCAGGATTATCCCGCTGTAATTTGTTCCAGCCCGCGCTTGCTTCCTCAGCGCGGCGATAGGATGCGAGATGAACGCCCCACAGGACGCTCGTCATCTTGATTTCCTGATTGGCGGCTTCGTTCTCGAATATCTCTTCGGTCGAGGCAAAGCGCGGCTGCACAAGGCGCGGCTGATCATCGACCGGCACGGGCGTTGACGGCAGCGTTACATCCGCATTCGGCGCCGCGACGACCGGCGAGGTTGGCGCCGTCGACGGCGATTTGTCAGCAACAGCTATCTCGCTGACAGCAGGTTCGGCTGCCGGCGGCGGCGGCGCAATTTCTGCTGCCGCTGCAATAGCGGCAATCCGCGAGGTCTTGCGTTCAAGATCTGAAAGCTCGCCGGCGAGACGCTCGTTCTCGGACTTCAGCTTTTCAACTTCCGATTGCAAATTGGCGCTTTTTGCGCGCGCTGTTTCGAGTTCGATCGCCTGGCTGGCGACAAGGTCAGCTTTCTCCGAGCCGAAAAGAGTGGCGCACGACTGAACGAGGAGGAACACGGCGAGCGCGCCGCCCCTTTTCGCCGCGACCATCGGTCTAGCCTTGAAAGCGCCGAAAGCTTGCCGCATTAGCCACTCCGACCCACCGCCCCGTCCCCCGCAAAGGACCTATAGCATGCCCGTTGTCGCCGTCGATTCGCAAATGGGGGTTGCCCGAACCATAAAGGCGCTGCGGGCGCGGGTCGACGCTTGGCGGTCCGCCGGCCTCACCGTCGGGCTCGTTCCGACCATGGGCGCGCTGCATGACGGGCATTTGTCGCTCATCCGGCAGGCTAATGTCCACGCTCAGCGGACCGTCGCCAGCATCTTCGTCAACCCGGCCCAGTTCGCCCCGCACGAGGACCTTGCCGCGTACCCGCGCCAGGAAGGCGCTGACCTCGAAATGCTGCAAAAGGCCGGGTGCCACCTCGCCTTTATCCCCACCCCTGAGGAAATGTATCCGGACGGGTTTCAGACATCAGTCCGGGTCAGCGACCTAGCCGAAGGGCTTTGCGGCAACTCGCGCCCGCATTTCTTCGGCGGGGTCGCGACAGTCGTCGCCAAGCTTCTCAATCAGGTCCGGCCCGATATCGCCGTCTTTGGCGAGAAGGATTATCAGCAATTGCTCGTGATCCGGCGGATGGTGAAAGATCTCAACATGAGCGTCGATATCATCGGTGCCCCGATCCTGCGCGAGGCGGACGGCCTCGCCATGTCGTCGCGCAATGCGTACCTGACCGCGGACGGGCGTGCGATTGCTGGCCGGCTAAACGGCGTGATCGAGGCGATGGCTGGCAAGCTGAGCGCTGGCATCGCGGCCGAGAGTGTTTTGGCCGAAGGGCGCGCGGCGATAGACGCCGCGGGGTTCGACCGGCTCGACTATCTGGAAGTGCGCTCGGCTGACCTGCTCGAACCGCAAGGACCGGGCCCGATAACCAGATCCTCGCGCGTGTTTGTCGCCGCAATTGTCGGCAAGACCCGCCTGATCGATAACTGGCCAGCAGGCTTGCCGGCTGCGGGAACCGGATAAGTTGCCGAGCGACACCCGGGAACCGGTTTTCCGGCCGGCGCGTTACTCAATACTTGCTGGCGGAACCGCGTCATGAAGCCAGCGCCATTCCGGAAACTCCCGCCCCAGCAGCTGCGACAGGCGTTGCGTCTCGGCGATCATCCGTGGACGGATGCTCTCGACTGCGGCGGCAAGGTCGTCGCCGGGAATCGCGCGCTCGACGGGGCGCGCAAGCGCCGCCATCGCCTGTTTTCTGAGCGATGAGGGAATGAGGGCTTTGGCCGCCAGCCAGACCGGCGTTCCCTTCAGCCGCGAGAGCGCGGCGGAGCCCGTCACCCGCGGCACCGTCGACTTGCCGGCATTGTCGCGCGGCAGCGGCGCTGCCTCCCTCGCCACGTGTTCGAGCCTGAGAAAATCGTAAATGGCGCCCATCGCTCTCTCCGGGTCGGCGGTCAGCTCCTCCATCGTGAGGGCATGGACGCGCTCGCGTCCGAACGCCTCGATGTAAGGCGCGATCTGCATGGCGTAATGGCCCACATCGGCAATCTCGCGCGCGGATTTCATCGCCTCCGGGAACGATCGTCCTTCGGCGGAGTATTCAACTTCCCACCAGTAATGGCTAACCGCGCGCGCGACCGGATCGCGCATGATGTAGAGGATGCGCGCATCTTTCGCGAACGCCTTGATTTTGGCCGCTGCGCAGCCAAGCCTTGGCGCTTTCGTGTAGTCGGTCGAAGATTCGCCAACGAAGGATTGATCCGCTGCGTCCGCAAACCGCTCTAGGTACCAATCGAGGTCTTTGCCGCTGTTGCCGCCGGAGAACCATGCCGGCTCTTTCGGGTTCTGGCACATGAAGATTGAGGGATGCGTCGCCAGCATGTTGTGCAAGCTCGTCGTGCCGCACTTCATCGATCCAACAAGGAAAAGGTTCGGGCGGCGCGCGGCGTCGGTCATGAAGCGTGTTCCGGGAAAGCCCTGTCGAGATAGCGGCGGAAGTAAGCAACGACAGCTTGCTCGCTGCAATGTGTCGCTGCGAAGCTGCGGGCGCCAGCGCCAATACGGCTGGCAAGGCTGGCGTCGCCGAGCAGCCGGTCAATTGCGGCCTTCATGGCGGCAGCGTCGCCCGGCGGAGTAACGAGCGCGGTTTCGCCCTCGATAGCGTAATCGGCAAGCCCCGCCGAGCGCGTAACGACATGCGCCTTACCGAGATGCATGCCGCCGACCAGCGTCACCATGCCGTTCGGCGCAAGTTCGTCGCGCAGAGGAATGACAGCTGCCGCCGCATGATGCACAAGCGACCACGCGTCGTTCCACGGCAAATTGACAAAGGCGCGCACGTTTGGCGCCAGCGCAATGCCATCCAGACTCCATGGCCGCGTAATGGCAATAAAGAGAGTGTCAGGCGTCGCGCGCGCCGCTTCGACGAACGTTGCATAGTCCCGCGCCTCGCCGCCGAGCGCGACGACATAGGGCTCATCGATTGTCCGGGGCGAGGGCGTCTCGATTGGAGGGTTGGCCCCCCAGAGCGCAAGGTCGATGCGCTCAGGCTCGATGTTGAAATGGCGCGCATAGAGCCCGCGCTCAAGCGTCGAAAAAACCGTGAAGCGGTCGATGCGCGCGAAAGCGCGTTTCATGCGCGGTTGCTGCGCGCCGCCTGGCAAGTCGGTGAAGTTGAACGCAAAGGCGAGACGCTGAGCGCCGCCCGCATTGTCGCCGACAAGATCGGACATCCATGCGGCAACGTAAGGCAAATGCGTCACAATCAGGTCAAACGCGCCGCTGCGCGCCGCGTTGCGCAATCGCAACCCTTCAACGAGGCGCCCAACGAGCGGCTTTTTAAGGACGGCATCGATCGGCCCGCGGCGGCCGGGCCGAAAAAACGACCACTCAAGCGGGCGGCGCCACTGAACCTTGTCCTTCAGCCAGACCCAATCCGGATCCGGCTTTTCAGTGACACAGGCGATACGAAGGGGCGCGGCGGTCATGGCGACAGTCGTTAGCGGCGCTCGCCGCTTGATGAAAGCATAACTCAGCGCGGCGCAATGGGCGCAGGCCCGCCATGCAGCCAGGCCCATTCGGGAAACTCCCGCCCCAGCATCTCCGACAGCGCGCGTGTTTCCTGAAGCAACCGGGGCCGCAGCGCGTCCGCCGCCTCGTTGAGGTCCTCAACCCGGAGGGTGCGTTCAACCGGCCGCGCCAGAGCCGCAATCGTTTGACGGCGCACCTTTGCCGGCACAACAGATTTCGCGACAGCCCAAAGCGGCGTCTCCTTGAGATGGGAGAACAGCGCCGATCCCGGAATGCGCGGAACGGCGGCGCGCCCGGGGTTGAAACGCTGCGGCGGCGCGCCGCCCGTCACGTCGGCGGGCGCAATGTCGAGGAAGTCCCATAAATGACCCAGCACCTTTGGCGCATCATGCGTCAACGCCTCTAGCGTCAGCACGTGCACGCGGTCGCGGCCAAAGAGTTCGAGATACGGCGCCAACTGCATGGCGTAGTTGCCAACATCGATAATCTCGCGCGAGCGGCTTGCGGCGACGAGGAACGATCGCACTTCCGCAGAGTACTGGACGTCCCACCAATAATGACTGAGCGCCCGGTCGAGCGGATCGCGAAGGATGTAGAGAAAGCGCGCCTCAGGCGAGAAGCGTTTGATCTTTTCCGCGGCGCCCTTGAGACGCGGAGCCCGCGTATAATCGGTTGACGCCTCGCCAACATAGGTCGCGTTGCCCGCGTCACTGAACAGGCCGAGATACCAGTCTTCGCTTTTTGCGCTATTGCCGCCCGCGAACCAGTTCGGCTCTTTCGGCTTCGTGGTCATAAAGACGTCCGGATGTGCAGCAAGCAGCCGATGCAACGTATTGGTGCCGGATTTCATGGCGCCAATGAGAAACAGGTTCGGGCGGCGAGCGGCGGTCATCGCTGAGCGGTTCCCTCGTTTCCAGCAGGCGAACTGGCGATTGCGAAAAGCAGCAACCTCGCAGTCTTTTGCGGTCAGTGAGGTTAACGCGCTTTAAATACGCAAGGCCCGTTCGCGGCGGGCTTTTCGATCAGGCCGATCGACCCCGCGCGCGCCGTGCCGCCGGCGGCGCCAACGGACAGGTAGGCGAGGATTTCGCCGAGGCCGTCGCCGGTGAAATCGGCATGCGCGATTTCATGGATGATGGTTTCGCCCTGCCCGATCGACAGCTTCCAGACCCCCTTGCCGGCATTGACGACGTCGATCGCCGCTGCGGGCGCGGCTTCGCCGAAAGCGATCGCATCGCCTTGCGCTATCGAGCGCACATCTTCCGGCGCGGCCTTGCCGCCCGCAAAATGGCTGTCGCGCGCCGGGCTGGCGCTGACGAGCAAGGTCAGCGCGCCGCACGCGCGCTGGAAAAACGCCTCGCGCCGCATGTCCGCACCCGAGAGCGCGCCCCAGCCCTCGGCAACAAGCGAATCATATTCGGCGCATGTCGATGCCATCGCCGCCGGCACGGCCGCGTCGGTTGGATGCGCAAGCGACAGGCGCACGGGCGCACCGTCGCCGCCGATAACCGCGCGGTCGCGCATCGCTTCGTATTGCGCGGGCCCATAGCAAGCAGCGCGCATCCCCTCGACCAGCGCGAGATTGCTCTCGACACAGACGGTTTCGTCCGAAGCGTTTGCGAGCGTTGCCGCCAGCGCAGAACGGGAATCTGGGCGAGGATCAGTGCGAGGTTCGGGGCGAGTAACGCTCACGCCGGTCACGACCGCCGCCGAAAGCGCGCCAGCAGCGCCAAGTCCCATGACAATCGGTCTCAACATCCTTGCCCCCTTTTTCTACAAGAGCCCGAGTTCAGCGAGCTTTGCGCGAAGCTCGGGCGGCGAATTTGCGCTTTTTCTATCAAGATCGGCCGGCGCATCTTCCGGTTTCAGGTATCGCCACCCCTGAAACGCCCGGCGCGGCTGAGCGTGCGTCGGATGGAGCGTCGGATCAAGGACGATCTCGCACCGGGCGATGCCATCATCGCCCGCAACTGGCGCAAGATCGACGATCCGTTGCCGGATCAACACGGCGCCTTTGATAACCCAGTATATCGAGCCCCCCGAAAGGATATCCGGGCGCCGCTTCGGAAACATCCGAGTCGTGTGCTGGGTAACGTTGCCGCGACCTGCCTTGCGGTTGGCGGCTGCGCGCTGGCTGACCCAATCCTGCATATCCGCGACGCTGTCTGCGCCGACGCATAATTTGATGAGGTGCAAAGCCATTCCGGCGGAACAAATCCTGTTCGGCGACGCGGCTATTCAATAACGCGAAGTCGCGCAAATTCCTGCGCACGCTGACGTTTCAGATCATGACGCGAAACGCGCTTCACGAGGATGTAGAGAATGAAATAGCAGATCGCAGCGCCAACCGCCGCAAGCCACATCGGCAAATTCTCGAACAGCGCAACAAAGCTTTCGTAGCTGATGCCGAGTGCGCCGGCGAAACCGGGGAATTCCTGGCCGATCAGCAGCGTCGCCCCCAGCAATGTCATCGACAGCGCCAGCAGACCGGCAAGGATGGCGCCGATGGTGATTCCCATATCGGCATGCTCTTCGGCTTTCGAGATGATCATCTTGCTCGGGTCGACCGACAGCGCTTGCGTCGCGGCAAACAGCGCGCGACCGCGCGCGGCCATTTCCTCGTTCGACAACGTCAGCGCCTTGCCATCGGATTTCCGGTCAAAGTCGACAAGCGGCGACGATTTCAATTCGCGGTCCGATTTGAAATCGAACTCGCATTCCGCTGCAGGGCGGACATCCGCCGTCGGAACAACCAGCGACGCATCGGTCGGCATCAGGAACAGCGACTTTTCAGCGGCGCGGCGGCGCACCAGGCCATCGAGCTGAACAAGTTCGCCGTTAACGCGCGCTTTGGTCCACATCTCAAACGCGCGCGCTGCCGCCAGCTTGTCGCCTTCATTCAACTTTCTGAGAACGGTCGAGCGCTTCCAGTTTTCCTCGCCGATATTAAAGATCAGCGAAACAATGGCGTCATGCTCGTTCTGATTGAGCGGCGCGCGGACGGTGTCGCCGATGACCTTTTCGAGGGGCTGCACGTCCGTGCGCAGCAACCTCTCCGCATCGCCTTCCGTGACGCTCATGCCATGACGAGCGGTGGACGTGTGGCCATAGCCGACGGCCCACTCCTCGCCGGGCGTGTAGTGCGCCGACATTCGCAGGCCTTCATAGCCCTTGATCAGATTGAGACCGGTAGTTCCCGTCTTCATGCTGACCCGCCATACCCCTCTAACGCGAAGATACGCCCGAAGCCGATCCCCCCGGGACCTGCCTGAACGGGACCTGGAGAAGCGCCCGCGTTAACGAACATTAGCACGCGTCACGCCTCTAGGGTAGGCGAAAGCCGCAGGCTGCCCCCTGTCTGTCACCTATGTGACGGATTCGCCGCATCTGGCCCAGTGGTCATTTTAAGGCCACACTCGGCGGGCGGGGAAAAGACTTGAACGACGGCCGGTCGGTAGGGGACGAGCCGGCTGATCGTTTCGATCTGGGGCTGGCGCCCGCGGCCATGTCCTGCACCGGGTTCCGCATTGGCACGAAGCTTGGAAGATAAGGGGACGGGAGGACGGCGCGCGGGCCGTCATCCCGATTTGGCATTCTTTGCGCCCTCAGTGCAAAACAAGCGCGCCGGGTAGGATAGGTAGGGTAATCCCATGATGGGAAATGGTCTGGCTAACATCGTCGCGGCGGCCATTATCGGCCTCGCTATCGCATGGTCGAACAATTTCGGCCGCAGCCCCGTGGCTGATGAAAAAGCGATGGCGGCGATGTATGCGCGCGCCGTTGGCGACATCCGCAATGATATTGTGATCAACTGCGGCTGCTGCGGAGAAGACGAAAAGAAAGGCGAGGCGCGCCCTTTTTAGGATCCCGCCCCGTTCCGACGCGGCTTGCCGGCTATACGCCGGTTCCGCGCGAACCAGGGCGGGTTCCCACGGGAGCCAGCGTTACGCCGTCGCCCGTTTTCCCGCCGCCTGTCACAACGTCGTCACCACCCTTTATCCCGCCCTTCGACAATCCGGGTTTCATTCCGCCGGGCGGCGTCGTTCCGCCGGGACCCCCGCCCTGCGACCCCGCCAAGGACCCTGAATGCCCGCCGCCGCCGCCACCGCCACCGCCGCCGAATGACGTTCCGGAGCCGACGACCATCATGATCATGTTGGTCGGCATCCTCGGCGTCTGGCTGGTGTTTGGACGCAGGCGCCGCGCGCGACCGGAATAGGCAACCGATCATGGCCACCGCATTTTAAGAACGAGGCGCGCGATTCGCGCGCCTCGTTGGCGTTTGGCGCTGCCAGCGGGGATTCGGGAAGAAAATCCCCTCTTTGCGGATTTCGGGCCGCCAAACAGGATCTTCACAGCGGGCGGATTGCTATTTCACATCCACTGGCCTTTTAAGGATTAAGGCGACGTCGCCGCGTTTTTTGGATCATGGGTGCGCGTTGGTTTGCGCCGGGTGATCGGCCCTTATCCCAAGGGGGACCTATGGACACACACACGAACACCACGCGTCCGGACGACTTTGACAAAAAGATATCGCTCGTCCTTCAGGGGGGCGGCGCGCTGGGCAGCTACCAGGCCGGCGTTTATGAAGCACTGGCCGAAGCGCATTATGAGCCCGACTGGATCGCCGGCATTTCGATTGGCGCAATCAATGCGGCAATCATTGCCGGCAATCCGATTGAGCATGGCGTCGAGCGATTGCGCGATTTCTGGCAGGCGATCACCGAGCCGACGTCGTGGTGGACGCCGGGGCTCAGCGGATCGCTCGCCTCGTCGCAACGCGACGCGAGCGCCGCCGCCGCAATGACATTTGGGCAGCCCGGCTTCTTTGCGCCGCGCTCGCCGTTCGAATGGATGTCATCGAAACGCCCGCTCAGTTACTACGACACAAGCCCGTTGAAGGCGACAATTGAACGCCTCGTCGATTTCGATCGCATCAACGACCCGAACACCATGCGCCTCAGCGTCGGCGCGGTGAACGTGCGAACCGGGCGGTTCGCCTATTTCGACAGCGCCGACATCGACATCGGCCCCGAACACATCATGGCGAGCGGCGCCCTGCCGCCCGGGTTTGCGCCGATTGAAATCGACGGTGAATTCTATTGGGATGGCGGGCTCGTCTCCAACACGCCGCTGCAACATGTCCTCGACGCTATTCCGCGTCGCAGCCGGCTGACGTTTCAGGTCGACGTGTTCCAGGCTTATGGCAAATTGCCAACCAGCCTTCTGGAGGTTGCCGAGCGCGAAAAAGATATCCGCTATTCCAGCCGCACGCGCGTCAGCACGGAGGTCTTTGAACAAAAACACGACGTGCGACACGCCATCAACGAACTTTACGAAATCCTGCCGGAAGAGATCAGAAAGACAGAGCAAGCGCGCCGTCTTTACGAACTCGGCTGCGTAACAGAAATGGATATTGTCCAGCTCATCTATCGCCCGTTCGAGCCGCAGGGCGCTTCGAAAGATTTCGAATTCAGCCGGGCCGCAATGGATGCGCGCTGGGCCCAGGGTATCTCCGACACTGTCACAACGCTCGAAGCCGCGCCGTGGCTTGCAGCCAAAACAAGCGATGTCGGCGTGCGCGTCTTTGACGTGATGCATGACCTGCTTGTCGCGAACAAGCGTGCGGCGACGCAAGACGCAGCCAGCTTGAGATCACCTGCCGCGAAGCCGAAGCGGAATGCTTTTAGCGCAGCAGGCAATGGCGTTCAACGCCATGACGCTGCCGAATAAAGTAAGTCGGCTCGACGCATCCAAGCGTCAGAGCAAAACAATCGCGGCAAGGCCCAGAAACACAAAGAACCCGACGATATCCGTGACTGTCGTGACGAACACGGCTGACGACACCGCCGGGTCCGCCCCCGCGCGCTGGAGGCCGAGCGGCACCAGAATGCCGGCAAGGCCCGCCGCCAGCAGATTGATGATCATTGCTGCGCCGATGACAATCGACAGCCGTGTTGCCTGATCAAGGCTCGCGCCCGTGCTCGCGTGCCAGAGCCCTGCGAGCGCGCCCATGATCAGGGCAAAGACGATTCCGTTGACGCCGCCGACGATCGTTTCCCGCCAGATAATCCGCGCAGCGTTCGACGCGGAGAGGTCCTTCGTCGCGAGGCTCCTGACCGCGACTGTCAGCGTCTGCGTGCCGGCATTGCCGCCCATTGACGCAACGATCGGCATCAGGACCGCGAGCGCGACAACCTGCTCGATTGCCTTGTCGAACATCGAGATAACGAGCGATGCCATGATGGCTGTGCCGAGATTGAGCGCGAGCCATGAAAAACGCGAACGCACGGTTTCAACAACGCTGTCGGTCAGCCCTGCGTCCGATTCAACGCCGCCGAGCGCCAGCATGTCTTCGCGGCTTTCGGCGTGGACGATTTCGACAACGTCATCGACCGTGATCATGCCGACGAGACGATCGGCATCATCGACGACCGGCGCCGAGATCAGATTGTACTGCTCGAATTTATAGGCAACTTCTTCCTGGTCCATCGCGACCGGAATGACAGTCAGATCGTCTTTCATGATCGCCGAAATCGCGACCTCGCGCGGGGTTTTGAGGAGCGTCGACAGCGGCACTGCGCCGATTGGCTTGAATGAGGGATCGACGACGAACACTTCATAGAAACGGTCCGGCAAATCGTCGGCGCCGCGCAGGCGGTCGATAATCTGGCCGACGGTCCAGTATGCGGGGGCCGCGAACACGTCCCGCTGCATGAGGCGGCCGGCGGTTTCCTCCTCAAAATCGAACGCCTGATTGAGCGCCAGCCGGTCGCTGACCGTTGTCTTGGAGAGAATGTCCGCGCGCACATCGTCGTCGAGATCTTCGAGGATGAAGGCGGCGTCATCGGTGTCGAGTTCGCCAACCGCTTCGGCGACGGCCTCGCGCCGCATGGCGGAGACGACCTCTTCGATCAGGTCGGCATCAAGCTCCGGCAACACGTCGGCAGGCAGTGAGCCGCCGAGCAGCGTAATAAGACCGAGCCGGTCGTCTTCATGGAGAAGAGCGATAACGTCTGCGAGGTCGGCGGGATGCAAGTCATCGATGATCGCCTGAATGCCGGCGACATCGCCCGCCTCGATCGCGCCGGCCAGCGGGCCGACGTTCTGTTCAGCGAGCGTCACGTCGTCGTCGCGCGCCTCTTCAAAGGGGCCGCGATGCGGCGGGCCGTCATCGGGATCGTCGAGCAAGGCCGGATCGGACATGGCTTGCCTCAAAGCGGATGACGGGACGCGCGGACGGGCTTAAGGGCGACGCTTTCGACTGCTAGGTGAGCCGCGCTGTCAGATCAAGCGCGCCCGAGGCGGATAATCCGCCGACTTCAAGCGCCAAACCGGATAACGCCGCTGAGAATGATCGCCGCTGTCACCGCCGTCAGCGCCGCCGCAATGCCAGTCGCCAGGATCGCCTTGCGTTTGAGGCCCGCGTCGGCCGGCGCCCCGGGGTCCGCGCCTGCAACACCGTCACTGTTGCTTTCCCACCGACCTTTGACGCCCATCGGCAGCACCGCGAAAAAGACGCACCACCAGATCAGTATAAAGATAATGACGACTTCGACGGGGTTCACGCTGTCAAACCCGCTGGATGAGGACCGCGACGCCGGGACGCTTGCCCCAGCGTTCGGTCATGACATTTCGAACCGCGCGGGTCACCGCCAGCGTCACCGCTTCGTCGTCGAGCCGCTTGTTCTTCGCGAGCCCGCGCGCCGCTGACGCGGATTTCTCCGCGACATAGACCTCCATGTCGTCGATCCCCGGCGCCTCTTTGGGCGCCCCGGCAATTGCGACTGCCGGTTCGGCGGCAAGATCGCCATGTTCATCAATCGAAATGGCGACCGTCACGACGCCTGCAAAGCCGAGTTTGCGCCGCTCGCGCATCGGCCCGGAGCCATCGGGGAGCAGCAAATTGCCATCGAGCATCCAGCGGCCCGCCGGGACTTCGCTGATGATTTCCGGGATGCCGGGCGCAAGGCGGATCAGGTCGCCATTGCGCGGCGCGATCGAATCCTCGACGCCCAGCGTGATCGCAAAGTCGGCATGACGCTCGAGATGGCGCGCCTCGCCATGCACGGGGATCGCGTAGCGCGGGCGCACCCATTCATACATACGCTTCAATTCATCGCGGTTCGGGTGCCCCGACACATGCGTGAAGGCGTCCTTCTCGGTGATGACTTTGACGCCAAGTTCGACGAGATCATTGATCAGTGTAAAGATTTCCCGCTCATTGCCGGGGATGATCTTTGACGAGAAGATGACGCTGTCGCCTTCGGCCAGCACGAGATCGCGGTGATCGTCGCGGGCAATGCGCGCGAGCGCGGCACGCGGCTCGCCCTGGCTGCCGGTGCACAGGTAGAGAATATGTTCCCGCGGCAGGAAGCCTGCCTCATGCGGCTCGACGAATTTGACGCCGGCCGGCAGGAGGCCGACGTCGCGCGCGGCGCCGACAAGCCGGAACATCGAGCGGCCAAGGAGGCAAACGGAGCGATCGGCCGCATATGCGGCCTCGCAAATGGAAACGACGCGCGACACGTTCGAGGCAAAGGTCGTGACGGCGACGCGGCCCTCTTGCGCGGCGATAAGCTTGATCAGGCTTTCCTTCACGCGCATTTCAGAACCGGATTCGCCGGACGAGAGCACATTCGTCGAATCACAAACCATGACGAGGACGCCCTCGTCGCCGATCGCTTTCAGGCGCGGCGTGTCCGTCACCGGCCCGAGGGTTGGTTCCGGATCGATCTTCCAGTCGCCCGTGTGCAACACTGTGCCCAGCGGCGTTCGGATGATGACGCCGTTAGGCTCCGGAATCGAATGGGTCAGCGTGACAAATTCGATGTCAAACGGGCCGATCTTCAGCCGCGCGCCGAGATCGATGACGCGCATGTCGAGAGAGACGCCGCGCTCTTCGAGCTTGCTCTCGACAAGCTTTGCCGTGAACGCCGTCGCGTAGACCGGGCATTTGAAATCGGGCGCGAGGAGGCCGACAGCGCCAATATGATCTTCGTGCCCATGCGTCAGGATGAGGGCCAGAAGATTGTCGCGCTCTTCAAGAATAAAGGTCGGGTCGGGGCAGATGACGTCAACGCCCGGCGTCGACAGATCGCCGAACATCACGCCGCAATCGATCATGATCCATTTGCGCGCCGTCGGCGGACCGAACCCGTAAAGGTTCATGTTCATGCCGATTTCGCCGGAGCCGCCGAGAGGGAGGAAAACCAGTTCTTCCTTCGCCATCAAGGCTTGCCCCCTTTCGTCGCTGTCATGGCTGCCGATTTCACGCGCTTGTGGACTTCGTATAGCCCGCGAATGGTCAGATCCGCATCGAAAATGTCGATGCAATCGGTCGCACCCTGAAAGAGGGCGGCGATCCCGCCGGTCGCGATGACTTTCAGCGGCTCGGGGTATTCGGCCTTGATGCGAGCAACGAGCCCCTCGATGAGGCTGATATAGCCCCAGAAGACCCCCGATTGCATCGCGCCGACGGTATCTTTGCCGATAACACGCAACGGGCGCTCGATCGCCACGCGCGGCAATTGCGCGGCGGCGTCGTGCAGCGCCTGCATCGACAAATTGATGCCCGGCGAGATGATGCCGCCCTCAAAGCCGCCATCCTTGCCGACGATGTCAAAATTGGTGGCGGTGCCGCTATCGACGACGACCAGCGGGCCGCCATAGCTGACAAAGGCGCCAACCGCGTTGACCAGCCTGTCGGCCCCCGCCTCGCCTGGTTTCGGGATGCGCACCTCAACGCCCGGAATGGACGCCGCCGTCACCACAAACGGCTCGCAATTAAAATAGCGCCGCGACAGGTTGCGGAAGTGAAACAGCGATTGCGGCACGACATTCGAAAGGATGCAGTCGGTGATATCCGCCAGCTTGAACCCGTTCATCGTCATCATCTGCGCCAGCCACGCGGCGTATTCGTCCGCCGTCCGCGTTGACGAGGTCGAGGTGCGCCACTGCGTGACGGGGCGATCTCCGTCATAAAGCGCGATGACAGAATTGGTGTTGCCGACGTCAATGGCGATCAGCATGTCAGCCTCGAATGAGTGTGCGCAGCGCCAGCAAGCCGGCGAGCGACGATAAAATCAGATACGTGATCACGAGCGGCGAGCGGATCAGATGAACGCTCGCTTGCGTCAGCGCCGTCGCCATCAGCAAGACGCCAACGCAGCCAGCCAACGCGGCGATGCTTGCCGCGCGCCGCGGCGGCCGCGCTGTCGCGACGGCATAGCTTGCAAGACCCGCAGTCAACGCCAGCATGCCGCCCGAGATGAACCACACCGCCTCATGATCAATGCGGTCGTACATAAACGGCGAGACGAGCGCGACGTGGAGGAAGCCGCTGATCGCAAGCAATGACGACAAGGCAATGTGTAGCGTCTTCATGGCGATGGCCCCGGCCGCAGCACAGCGCCGGCAGCAATGGTCCGGCGCGCGCCTTCGCAGTTTAATACAAGCGCGCCGGAAGAATCGAGGTCTTCAAAGATGCCCGCGATCACGCCTGCGGGGGTATCGACCCGCAACAGGCCGCCCCGCCCCGCCGCCCGGTCAAGCCAGCCAGCGCGGATCGGCGAAAAGCCGTCATGCAACCAGACGCGGCGCCAGAATGCGAAAGTTTCATCGAGCGTTTCGACGAAGGCGCGCGGGGCCGGCGGGGCAGCTTCCATCAGGTCGATCAAGCGCGCGGCCGGATAGGCAAGACCGGCCGGCGCCGACACGACATTGACGCCAACGCCCAGCGCGACAAGCGGCTGCGCGCCGGTGAGTTCGAGCAGGAGCCCGGCGAGCTTTGCTCCATCCGCGAGCAGATCATTGGGCCATTTCAGCGACAGCCGCGCACGCGGCGCATATCGCTGCACCGCGTCCGCAACGGCGAGCGCGGAAACAAAAGAGAGTTCCGGCAGTCGATCCGGCGGGGCGTCAGCGCGAAATAGAAGCGTCGCAGCGATATCGCCCTCTTGCTGCTGCCACGCAGAGCCGCGGCGCCCGTAGCCTGACGTTTGGCGAAGCGCGACAATCCATAACGGACCCGCTTCGCCAAGAGCCGCACGGCGCTTTGCCTCCGAACTCGTTGAGTCGAGCGAGCCATGAACTTCAATGCGGGATGGCGTACGGACGAGGGTCGTCAAGGGATCAAAAGAGCGCTGCGGCCGCGCGCTCGGCAGCAAGGCGCACCGGCCCCATGAATATCGGAAGCACGGGAAGTATCAGCAAGGCTGACACGAAAGCGGTGATGCCGAGCCGGGAGCCTTGCTCGCGCTCAAACACCGGCGCCGATTCGTTGAACCACATGATCCAGATGACACGCAGATAATAAAACGCCGCCACGACGCTCAGCACGGCGCCAGCAATTGCGAGCCAGACCATCCCGGCCTCGATCGCCGCCTGAAAGACGTAGAGCTTGCCAAAGAACCCGGCCATGGGCGGCACGCCGGCAAGCGAAAAGAAAAGAATGGTGATAATGAGCGCAAGGCCCGGATTGGTCCGCGACAGTCCCGCAAGCTCGTCAACCGTCTCAGTCATGCCGCCGCGACGGCGCATCAGGAGAATGCAGGCAAAAGCGCCCACAGTCATGACGACATAGATCGCCATATAAACGAGCACCGATTGAACGCCTTGCGCCGTACCCGCCGCCAGCCCGATCAGCGCAAAGCCCATATGGCCGATCGATGAATAGGCCATCAGCCGCTTGATGTTCGTTTGCACGATCGCTGAGAACGCGCCGACCGCCATCGACGACACGGCAAGGATTGCAATGATGGGGCGCCACTGGTCGACGATTTCGGGAAACGGCGATACCAACGCACGCGCAAAAAGCGCCATCGCCGCGATCTTCGGGGCTGCCGCGAGGAACGCAGTGACAGGCGTCGGCGCCCCTTCATAGACATCCGGCGTCCACATGTGAAACGGCGCCGCCGACACTTTGAAGGCAAGGCCCGATATCAGAAAAACGAGACCGATAACAAAGCCGACATTCTCTTTTGCCGCAGCATTGACGCTCGCAATCGCGTCAAATTGCGTCGAGCCGGTAAAGCCGTAAACGAGCGACGCGCCATAAAGCAGCAGGCACGAAGACAACGCGCCGAGCACAAAATATTTGAGGCCCGCCTCGGTCGACCGGCGGCTGTCGCGGTGAAAGGCTGCAAGTATGTAAAGCGCAAGGCTTTGCGCCTCGACGCCCATATAAAGCGCAATGAGGTCATTCGCTGACGCCATCAGCAGCATGCCAAACGCTGCGAGCACGATCAGTACCGGATATTCAAACCGGCCAAGCTGTTCGCCGGCGAGGTATTTGTCCGACATCAAGATTGCCAACGCTGCGGAGGCAAGGATCAACAGTCTGATAAAAGTCGAAAAAGCGTCGATGCGAAAAGCGCCGCCGAAAACGGTGCGCGCCTCCCAGCCGCTCATCGCGGCAACGACGAGCAGCGCTGCAACCAGAAGCGCAATCGCCGCCGTCGAGATGAGCCGCGACGCGCGGTCGCCCATGAACACGCCGGCAATCAACAGAGCCATCGCGCCAATCGCCAGCATCAGTTCGGGGATCAGATAGCTGAGGTCGCCAACGATCGTCATTAGCGCACGCCCCCGGCGGAAACCGCGGCGTCAAACGCCGACAAGAGCGCATCAACCGACGGCGCGAAAACATCGAGCGCAGGCTTTGGATAAACGCCAAGCACCAGCGCAAAAGCGAGCAGCACGCCCAGCATCAGCATTTCGCGGGTATCGACATCGGGGATCGCCATCAACGCCGGCTTTGAGAGGTCGCCATACATGACCTGGCGGAACAACCGCAGCGCATAGGCCGCCGACAAGATCACGCCGAAGGCGGCGAAAAATGCGATCCAGGAATTGACTTTGAACGCGCCCGCCATGGTCAAAAACTCGCCGACAAACCCGGAGACGCCTGGAAGCCCGACATTGCCCATCGTGAAGAAGAGAAAAAGGAACGCGTAGAACGGCATGCGCTGCACAAGGCCGCCATAGGCGGCGATCTCGCGCGTGTGGATGCGGTCGTAGAGCACGCCGACGCACAAGAACAACGCGCCGGAGATGAAGCCGTGCGAGATCATCTGGAACAGCGCACCCTCAACGCCCTGCTTTGTCGCTGTGAAGATGCCCATCGTCACGAATCCCATATGGGCGACGGACGAATAGGCGATCAGCTTTTTCATGTCCTCCTGCGCGAGCGCGACAAGGGAGGTGTAGATGATCGCGACAATCGACAGCGCGAAGATAAACGGCGCGAATTCAGCGCTCGCAATCGGGAACATCGGCAGGGAAAACCGCAAGAACCCGTAACCGCCCATCTTGAGGAGAATGGCGGCAAGGATGACCGACCCCGCCGTCGGCGCCTGAACGTGCGCATCGGGCAGCCAGGTGTGGACAGGCCACATCGGCATCTTCACAGCGAAGGACGCAAAGAACGCAACCCATAGCCATTTCTGCGCGCCCGCCGGGAACGCGGTCTGCTGCAAGGTTGGGATGTCCGTGGTGCCGGCAAAGCTCCACATCCAAAGAATAGCAACCAGCATCAAAATCGAGCCGAACAATGTGAACAGGAAGAACTTCATCGCCGCATAAACACGGCTTGGCATCGCGACGCCGCCAAGGGTCTTTGCTCCCGACGAGCCCCACACGCCGATAATGAGGAACATCGGGATCAGGCTGCCCTCGAAGAAAAGGTAGAAGACCACGAGATCGAGCGCGCAGAAGACGCCGATGATCAGCGTTTCCATGATGAGAAATGCGGCCATGTATTCCGGCACGCGCTTGTCGATCGAGGTCGATGCCGCGATGCAAATCGGCATGAAGAACGTCGTCAGGAGGACGAACAGGATCGAGATGCCGTCGACGCCCATTTTATAGGCGACGCCGCCGCCCAGCCATGGCGCGCTCTCGACCAGCTGATAGCCGCTGATCGTCGGGTCGTAATACGCAACGGCCACGAACACCGAGAGCAGGAACGCGCCAAGCGTGAACAGCATAGCAAGCCGGCGCGAGACGGCGTCGATCTGCAATTGCTCGGCGGCGCTGACGGCGCCGTTCGCTTCGCGCTTGGCCGCCATCTGGCGGATCGAAATCGCAATGGCGCCGGCAAGCGGCAGGAATGTCAGCAGCGACAGCCATGGCTGGTCCGCGAGGCTCTGGGCGCCAATCTCGTTCATGAGGCGCCCCCAGCCCGGACGAGGACAAACGTGACGAGCGCAGCAATGCCGACCAGCATGATAAACGCGTAATGATACATATAGCCGGATTGCAGCTTGACGATCCGCTTTGCCCCTTGCGCGACAGCGCCGGCAATGCCGTCTGGTCCCGCGCCGTCAATCGTCTTCCCATCGCCGTCAAGCCAGAGAAAGCGGCCGAAGCGCAAAATCGGCTTTACCAAAAGGAAGTCGTAAATTTCGTCGAAATACCATTTGTTCTTGAGGAAGGCATAGATCATTCCGCCCGGCCGCAAGAGTCCCGGTTTCAGCGGATTGCTGCCCATATACTGAAAAATTGCGGCGCCAAGCCCGGAAAGCATAGCGACCAGCGGCGCCCACAGAACCCATGTCGGCACATGGTGCTCGTCCGCGTGACCTTCCGCTTCTTTCGCCGCGCCGTGATCGTCAGCAGGCGCGGCGTCATGTTCGGCTGCAGCAGCCGAATAGATTGCGCCGTTCCAGAATTTGTCCGCGTCCGGACCAACAAAGTTTCCATAGAACGCCATTCCGGCGAAAAGAGCGCCCGCCGCCAGCGGCACAAGCGACCACAGCATGATCGTCGGCACTTCGTGTGGGTGCTTTCTGACTTCCTCCGGCGCGCGGCTAGGACCCCAGAAGGTGAGGAAAATCAGCCGCCACGAATAGAAAGCCGTGAACACCGCAGCGACAAGGCCAAGCCAGAAGGCATAATTGCCAAAAGCCATGCCCGCCTCGCCCGCCGCGAAGGCGCTTTCCAGGATTGCATCTTTCGAGATGAAGCCTGCGGTCCCGACCGGCGCATCCCCGATTTTCAGCCCCGGAATGCCGACGCCCGTGATCGCCACTGTGCCGATCAACATCATGATGTGGGTTGCGGGCAGCAGCGATTTTACTGCGCCCATCTTCTTGATGTCCTGCTCATGGTGCATGCCATGGATGACGGCGCCCGACCCGAGAAACAACAGCGCCTTGAAGAAGGCATGCGTGAAGAGGTGGAACATCGCCGCGCCATAAGCGCCAACGCCCGCCGCAAAGAACATGTAGCCAAGCTGCGAGCAGGTCGAATAGGCGACAATCTTCTTGATGTCGTCTTGCAGCAGCCCAACGGTCGCCGCGAAGAATGCGGTAGTCGCGCCTACCAGCGTCACGAGCGCTGCGGCGTCCGGCGCGTGTTCATAGAATACCGAGCAGCGGCAAACGAGGAAAACGCCGGCCGTCACCATCGTCGCTGCGTGGATGAGCGCCGAGACGGGCGTCGGGCCTTCCATCGCGTCAGGGAGCCATGTGTGCAGCAGGAACTGCGCCGACTTGCCCATCGCGCCGATGAAGAGAAGGATTGAGATCACGGTCAGCGCAAGAAACTCGCCGCCAAAAACATTGATGACGAGGTCCTGCACTGGCGCGCCGGCGCTAGAGCCAAAAGGCGTCACCACCGCATTCGAAGCGACAGCGCCGAAGACCGCGTCGAAATTGACCGATCCGAACACATAGAAGACGCAGAATATGCCAAGCGCAAAACCAAAGTCTCCAACGCGATTGACGACGAAGGCCTTGATCGCCGCGTCATTGGCCGACTTTTTCTTGAACCAGAAGCCGATCAGCAGGTACGACGCGAGGCCGACACCCTCCCAGCCGAAGAAGAGCTGCAGGAAATTGTCTGCCGTGACGAGCGTCAGCATCGCGAAAGTGAACAGCGACAGATAGGCGAAAAAGCGCGCGCGGCCATTGTCGTCGTGCATGTAGCCGATCGAATAGGCGTGCACGAGGAAGGAAACCGAATTGACGACGACGAGCATCACCGCCGACAGCGTGTCGAGACGCACCGACCAGTCCGCGACGAAATCGCCCGAAGAAATCCAGGTGAACAGCGAAATCGTCCGCGCATCGCCGCCAATCGCGACATCGAAGAATAAAATCCAAGCCTGAATGGCGGCCGCCCCCACCAGCGCGGTTGTGATGATCTCTGCCGCGCGCGCGCCGCCCATGCGGCCGATCGGCATCGCGAGCAGCGCGCCAAAGAGCGGCAGCAGTACGACGAAGGGGTCCATCAAACTTGTCCCCTAGTTCTTCATCAGGTTGGCGTCTTCGACAGCGATATCGCCGCGATTCCGGAAAAACGCCACAAGGATCGCGAGGCCGACCGCGCTTTCTGCGGCGGCAACCGTCAGCACCATGAAGGCAAAAACCTGTCCAACGAGATCGCCGAGAAACTGGGAGAAAGCGACAAGGTTGATGTTGACGGCGAGCAGCATCAACTCAATCGACATCAAAATGATGATGACGTTCTTGCGGTTGACGAAGATGCCGGCCATGCCGATGGCGAACAGGACTGCCGCAACGCTGAGATAATGCCCAAGCCCGATCATTATTCGAATTCCCCCCTCAAATCCCCTGGCCTGTCCCGACCTTTTTCAATTCAACGCTCGCCGCACGCTTGCGCGCAACCTGCGCGGCCGGGTCTTGCGTCTTCACGCCCTCGCGCGTGCGGAACGTCAGCACGATCGCGCCGATCATCGCGACGAGAAGGATGATCCCGGCAATCTGAAAATAGTGGACGAAGTCGGTGTAGAGGATCAGCCCCAGCGCTTCGACATTGCCGGGCGCGCCGGGACTTGCCAGCGCTGATCCTGCTGTCGAAATCGGATGCGCGCGCGCCAGCGCCGCGTCGGACGGCATCGACCACGCGGCGAAGGCAAGGATCAATTCGACGACGACGAGGCCCGCAACCGCGCCGCCAATCGGCAGATATTCGAGAAAGCCCTGCTTCAATTCGACGAAATCGACGTCGAGCATCATCACGACGAAAAGAAAGAGCACCGCAACCGCGCCGACATAAACGACGACCAGCATCATCGCGAGGTATTCGGCGCCCATAAGGATGAACAGCCCCGCCGCTGAGATGAAGGCGAGGATCAGGAACAGGACCGAATGCACTGGATTGCGCGACGCTATGACCATCAACCCCGACGCAATCGCGCTGAGGGCGAAGACCCAGAAGGCGAAGGCGGCAATCGACATAAAGCCTTGAAGGAACTGCGCTTTCGCGGGAGATTGAAAGCCGGTGTGCGGATTGGAACGAGAGGTTTGCGGCGATACCCCACGTCTTGGCCTAAAGCGATGAATTTCGCAGGGTTCTAGACCGCTCCTTTCGCAATTGCAAAGAGCGCGGACGCTTCGGTGTGCGCTATTGTCACGTTAACGTGAGGCCGCCGGGAGGGAACGGCCAGAGGCATCGCGGGTTCGTACCCTGAGCATGCGTGTGCCATTGCGGCGCCGATTGAACATCCAGGAGCACCTCTATGTCCAAATTTCTAGTGAGCGCCGCTGCGCTCAGCTTCGTTCTTGCGGGTTGCACGACCCCGGAGGACAGCGAAACAACGACCACCGCGAGTGCCGATACCGCTTCCGCGACCCCATCCTCGACCGGCAGCGATTCGACAGCGCCGACCGTAGCCAAAGACGACATGATGGCGAAAGACGAGATGATGACGATGGTCGGCGGCGCGGAAATGTTCCCGACGCGAAACATCATCGAGAACGCGGTCAATTCGGCCGATCATACCACCCTCGTCGCCGCGGTCACAGCCGCCGGCCTCGTCGAGACACTGTCTGGTCCGGGGCCTTTCACGGTATTTGCGCCGACCAACGCCGCCTTTGACGCGCTGCCGGCCGGCACGGTGGACACGCTTCTTCTGCCCGAAAGCAAGGCGACGCTGACAAAAGTCCTGACCGCGCACGTCGTCGCGGGCGATATGAAAGCCGCCGACCTCATCGCCAAAGCAACGTCGATGGGCGGCAAAGCTGAACTGCAGACCGTCAGCGGCGATACCCTGACCTTCTGGTCTGAGGGCGGCAAAGCGTATGTCGGCGACGAAAGCGGCGGCAAAGCCGAAGTGACAATCGCTGATGTCGATCAGTCGAACGGCGTTATTCACGTCGTCAACGCGGTTCTCCTGCCCAAATAAGCGCAGGAAAACTAAAGCGATCTTTAGCCCCGCCGTCGCCCGACAAGAACCGGGCGGCGGCGGGACTTTTGTTTGGTATGCTATGCTGGCTTCTTATGGAGGCCAGCGATGAGCACGGCGACAGGCGAAGAAAAATCCTATTATCTCGGCACGCATGACGTTGAAGCATGGCGGCTCGGCGTGCAGCACCGCGTATGGCGGGCGCGGACGCTCGATGTCTTCCGGCGCGCTGGCATTACCGATGGCTCGACCGTCATCGACGCGGGGTCAGGTCCCGGCCATGCGAGCCTTGACCTTGCCGAGATCGTCGGCCCCGCGGGTCGCGTACATGCGCTCGACCGGTCGGACAATTTCCGGCACGCGATTGAGGCCGGCGCGGCCGCGCGCGGACTGTCCAATGTCACCCTGCACAATGTCGATCTCGGCGTTGATCCGATGCCGGTTAGCGGCGTCGATGCGGTTTTCATCCGCTGGGTCTTCATTTTCATGGAAGATCCGATCGCGGTGCTGAGGAAACTCAGCGGCGCGCTTCGGCCCGGCGGCAAATTCATCTGCCACGACTATTTCGACTGGGGGACGATGGCGTGGACGCCGCATCGGCCAAAGCTTGCCGAATTCGTCGAGACCGCCATCCGCGACTGGCACAGGAATGCCGGCGACATCGACGTTGCGAGAAAGATTCTGCCCGCCCTCCCCGACGCGAGTCTGAGGGTTATCGAAGCAAACCCGATCATCTTCACGACCTCGCCCGCCGACTTCACCTGGCAATGGCCGAAAACATTCATACCGCCCCACGCGCGGCGCCTCGCCGAGCGGGGCGTCGTCAGCGTTCAGTGGGCGGAGGAAGTTGCCCGAGACTGGGACGCGGCGGAACAGGACCCGCGCACGATCATGACGACGCCGCTGTTGATGGAGATTGTGGCGGAACGGATCTAGGGACGTTTGATCCCGCCATCTGCATCATTCGAAAGTTTCGTGACTTGTGCCTTCACGTCGTCAAGAATATCCGGAACTAGGTTGTCCTTGTAAAGTTCAATAAATTCCTGACGGTATTCCCTCACACGATCTTCGGCTAGTTTGCTCGCACTTTGCGACGCGTCCGAAAACTTGCGGAGCGTCTCCATCATATCAACTGCGAATTGAATTTGTTTCGCGACGGATTGTTCGTTGATGAGAAACACCTTTTGGGTGCTCTCCAACAGGTTCACGATTGGCTTTTGCTTTTCTCGCAACAGGGCGGTTCTGGACAACCAACCTGCGACAAACCCCGCCGCTAGCACCGCCGCGAATAGTACCCATAGATCCTGAATTTCATTAATCGTCGGCATCAAC
>JBJXFO010000010.1:0-28162 GCA_046154725.1 Parvularculaceae bacterium
ATTGCACCGTCAGATCAGGCAATTCGATACGGTGAATGGCTCTGTCGCGCAGTTTGGCGCGGATCGGCGCCAGTTTCTTTTCATCGACGCTTAAGTAAGGCGCAGGCACATGTTCCGCCAGCGGACCAATATCGCCGGCAAGACCGGCGCGGCGGCGCAAACCGTCGGCAAAAACCACCTCAAATGCGTCAGCTGATTGTTGCCAGTTGATGCTGTTGATCATTCGAACAAAGAAACCCGCGCAAAAATCTCGTTCTTTAGCAGCCTCATCGCCAAGCCTATCGACGTCCTTCGTGTACAGCAATTGCGACTGCTGGTCCCAGTTGCGAAAGTCGACAGCGGCCGCGAGGGCGTCGATCACCTCCATCCCAAGCGCGCAGGCTTGCCTGTTCCATCCTGACTTGGCGCGGTTGGCCATGATGTCCTCGGCGGTCACAAGGCGGGTGATGATGCGCTGGTGAAAGGCAAACGGGTTGGTGCGATAGACATCAATGGCGAGGCCATATCGAACCTCGCCATCGGCCGCGAAGTCAGGGTGCTTGCTCAAGGGATCGCCGGCGCCGGCGGGCCAGAGCCGGCGTTTGGCCGGCGCGAGGCGAACGACAGACCCAAGATGATGACGCAGGACAAAGCGGCCATCAGGGCTCGCCCATTGCAGTTTTGTTAAACTCCTGTCGCTCACCGAGCCGCACATGCCCTCGATGGCCGATGAGATCGTCTCACCAGTTTCCGGGTCAAGAATTACGGTAGCGATCTTGCCATAGCCGCTGGCAAGGAAGATGCGCGGCCTTCCGGTATCGGCGTTGATTTCGACGATGGTCTCCGGCGCATGCGGGGCCTTGATCTCGTGAATTCGATCGATCTTGCCATCGAGGCTGACTTCGCGGACGTGGTTATAGGAGGCAAAGAAGAACGCGGCCCGGACTGGCGCGAAGGCCCATGGTTTGAGATAGGCGGTGGTGTCATTAGTGCTCGCAGGAACATCGAGCACGCGCCGTTCTTCGACGATATCGAAAACCCGCATCTGGCCAACGGCGCCAATGGCCAGCACCAGCCGGTCTGACGCCGCGTAAAGGTGTGTCTCCCCAACCTCGAACGGCACAAAGGTCCAGTCAGTGCCGTCACTACGGCCGATCGTGAAAACAGTCACGTTAAAGTCGTAAATATTTCCCTTTGCAATTGTAAACATCAAACAGACCATAGTTGCCGCGCAACTCTCCTATACGCATCGCGTTAAGCTTTGAATTAAATATCGGGGCGTTATGAGACCTGTGCGCGGGTTGGCGTAGACGTTTGAAATGACTTATGATTCCTTGGGGTTGGGAATTCATGAGGCAGTCTATGGCGCGGCGTTCGATCGGTCAGGAACGGCTTGATTTCGGCGCTGCGGCGAGATCGCCTACGGCGCTTGAAGAGCTTTCGGGGCTAATCGACTGGTCCGAGATTGACGGCTTGCTCGCTAACATCCATGCGGCTGCGAAGGGCGAGGCGGCGTGGCCCCCGCTGGCGATGGTCAAAGCCCTGCTGCTATCGGTCTGGTACGATCTTTCGGATGTGAAGCTTGCCGAAGCGCTCGACGACCGAGCCTCGTTTCGTCGCTTCTGCGGCTTCTCGAAAACCGAAGCGACGCCTGAACGGACGGCTTTCGTGCGGTTCCGCAGGGCGCTGGTGGACAATGGTCTCAACCAGCGCCTTTTCGCCCTCGTGACAGCGCAGCTCAAGGCGCAAGCGGTGACGATCAAGGCCGGCACGATCGTCGACGCGACAATCATCGCCTCGGCGAGCAAGGACGACGGCGAGGCCCGCTGGGTGAAGCACAAGAACAAAAAGGCCGTACACGGCTTCAAGGCGCATGTCGGCGCGGACGCCGGCACGGCGCTGATTGAGGAAGTCTTCGTCACGCCCGCCAATGTCAATGACGGCAAGGCGGGTCCCGAAGCGCTCCCCGACGATCCCGGCGACACGTTCGCCGACAGCGCTTATCGCGGGCGCTCCTTCAGCGACGCCGTGAAAGCGAAAGGCGGATGCGCGCGCGTCGTCGCGACTGGCATGTGGGGATCCGACGAGAAGGAAACCAAGAAACGATTGCGTGACTGGAACCGGCCGATCCACCAGGTCCGCGCCCGCATCGAAAAGATTTTCGGAACCGCCAAGCGAAGTTACGGACTGCGCCGGATGCGATGGCGAGGTCTCGCCAAAGCCGCTCTCCAGGTCCGCCTCACCGCCATCGCTTACAACTTAAAACGCACCCTGAATATCAAGGCTGCTCGCGTCGCGTGACCGGTTGAAAGGCGGCGCACAGACGCGGCATGGGCAATCACGAAAAAGCGTCTCAAATCAAACCGCTGCGCCAACCCGCGCACAGGTCTCATTATGTGTCGCAGGTTGATAAATATTCGCGCTCATGGTTGCAAATTCCTCGCTCTTTAGCGCCAGCGGCTATGTAAAACGCAGCGGCTCCTTCCTCGCCATGCGCCGCGTTGCATCGGCGCGCATTGTAATGCGCAGTTAATGCGCGAATGCCGGGCTCGCCCCTTTACGCGCCGGCCCCTCGCGCCTATGTCAAGCGTGCTGCCCGGCGCGTCAGGACGACATTCCCCGGGGCCGTATCTCACAGAAGGGGAGCTGCCTCTGGCGGGGACCCTTGGTCTCCATCATGCGGCGCCCACCTGAACCTTAGGGTCCAGGGCGAACAACAGTCCAACGGCCGTGGCGGCGCTTAATTTCTGTTTGCGTCAAGGAGTTGCGCTTTGCTGCCTCCGATCCCGCCTCTGTCGCTTGGTTTTGGGTCGAAGGAAATCCTCCGGCTGCGAATGGCGGCGGAGCGCAGCGCCGCCGCGAAAGCGCGGCCCGATGCTGGCAAACATGCCGCGCGCGTCTTCATGGATCACATCCCGATTCCGGCGCAAGCAACGATTGCGCTCTATCATCCGCTGAAGGACGAACTTGACACCAAGCCGCTTGCAGCGGCGCTGATCGAGCGCGGCTTCAAGATTGCGCTGCCCGTTACGCCGAAAAAGCGCGGGCCCCTGACCTTTCGCACGTTCCGTGACGGCGACCCTTTGAGCGCCGACCGCTACGGCGTGATGGCGCCCACAGAGGATGCGCCGGAAGTGCGCCCGATGCTGATCGTTGCGCCGTTGCTTGCCTTCACGCGCGACGGCAAGCGGCTCGGTTATGGCGGCGGCTATTACGACCGGACGCTTGCCGCCTTGCGCACCGGCGGCGACGTGCTGGCGGTCGGGTTCGCGTTCGGCGCGCAGGAAGTCGAGACGATGCCCTTCGGCCGCAGCGACCAGCGCCTTGACTATATCGTCACGGAACGCGAAGCGATTGAGCCGCGCGGCTGGAGGGAACGGCTCGGATGAGGATCGGCGTCTTTGGCGATGTGGTCGGACGCTCGGGCCGCAAGGCTTTGAGCGAGGAATTGCCGCGCCTCAAACGGCGGCTGGGTCTCGATTTCATTATCGTCAACGCCGAGAACGCCGCCGGCGGCTTTGGCGTCACCGCCGAAATTGTCGAGGGCTTTCTGGAAGTGGGCGCCGACGTGATCACCACTGGCAACCACGCGTTTGATCAGCGCGACGAACTTGACATCTATCGCAGCGAATCGCGATTGCTCCGTCCCCTGAACTTTCCGAAGTCAAACCCCGGGCGCGGGTCCGGGCTTTTTGAAGCAAAGGGGGGCCGTTCGGTAATGGTCCTCCACGCGCAGGGCCAGGTCGCGATGCACCCGTGTGACGACCCTTTCGCGGCGATCGATGCGGCGATGGCGAGCGCCAGCCTTGGCCGCGACGCCGACGCGATCGTCGTCGATTTCCATGCCGAGGCGACCAGCGAAAAACAGGCGCTCGGCCATTATCTCGATGGGCGCGTCACGGCTGTCGTCGGCACGCACACGCATACGCCGACGGCCGACGACCGCATCCTCACCGGCGGTACGGCGTACATGTCCGACATCGGCATGTGCGGCGATTATGACAGCGTCATCGGTATGGAGAAGTCAGAACCCCTGCGGCGCTTCCTCACCAAGATGCCAAGCCAGCGATTCCAGCCCGCCGCCGGCGAGGCGACGATCTGCGGAGTTGTGATCGAGACGGCAGCGTCGGGGCTCGCGGTGTCGATAGAGCCAATCCGGATTGGCGGCGCCTTGCGGCAAGCAGAGCCTACCTGCGCGAACTGAGCGGCAAGCGCGTTGCATAGTGGGAAAATTGCCATGAGCGGGGCAACGGGCGCCAAGCATGACCGCCTTTCCGATATCGACATGCTGCGCGGGCTCGTCATCGTGCTGATGGCGCTCGATCATGTGCGCGATTATTTTCACAGCGGCGGGTTCCGGATTAACCCGCTCGACCCGTAGATGACGACGCCGCTGCCTTTTGCGACGCGGTGGGTCTAACGCACGTAACTGGCACCGTTGATGTCAAACGTCGCGCCGGTTGCCGAGGCGCAGGCGCCTGACAGCAGGAAGACCGTCATCGCCGCGACTTCTTCCGGGCTTGCAACGCGGCCGAGAGGAATGTCGGCTAGCGCTCTTGCCCGCGCCGAAACGTCCGCCGGCGCCATGCGCGTTTCGACCCAGCCCGGCGCGACCGCGTAGAACAGGATGTTTTCGGGCGCGAGCGCGCGCGCAAAGGTTTTTGTCATCGCGAGGATTGCGCCCTTGGAAGCCGCGTAGCCTGCGCCGTCGATCGCGTCGCCGCGATGCCCGGCTCTGCTCGCAATGTTGACGACGATGCCGCCGCCTTTTGCCCTGTAATGCGCAATCGCCGCTCGGCAGAGGTCGGCCGGGGCCTGCAAGTTGACCGCCAGATTTTGCGCCCACCCGTCCGTCCACTGATCGCCGGCGCCGGTCAGCGGCGTTTCAGCGTAAAGGCCAGCATTATTGGCGACGCCGTCGATGCGCGGGGCAGCGGCAAGCGCTTTTTCGAGCACGCGAAACCCGGCGCCCGGCTTTGACAGGTCCTCATAGACCACACAGGCGGGCACAATCGACAGCTCGGCGGCGAGCGCCTCGATCGCGGCGCCGGGCCGGGAGGCATGGACGATCAGGCGCGCGCCCCGGCTGGCCGCCAGCCGCGCAATCGCCGCGCCAATCCCGCGCGAAGCGCCCGTTATGAGGATTGCCTTGTCCGTCAGATCCGTCATCGCCGCCTCTTGAAACGTCCGAGCCAGCCTTGGTATGGCCCCAGTGTTTCGTCAGCAAGCAAGAACCGAAGGGCGGCGCGCCATGGCCGGACATTCGCAGTATGCGAACATCATGCACCGCAAGGGCAAGCAAGACGCCAAGCGGTCGAAGATGTTCTCCAAACTCTCCAAGGAAATCACTGTCGCCGCAAAGCTCGGCGCGCCGGACCCCGCGTTCAATCCGCGCCTGCGTCTCGCCATCCAGGCGGCCAAGGCGCTTTCAGTGCCGCGCGACAATATCGAGCGCGCAATCAAGAAAGCGACCGGCGAAGGCGGGGCCGGCTTTGAAGACATCCGGTATGAAGGTTTCGGGCCCGGCGGCATCGGCGTTATCGTAGAAGTGCTGACCGACAACCGCAACCGAGCCGCGAGCGAAGTGCGCTCGGCGTTCACCAAGAATGGCGGCAATCTCGGCGAAACGGGATCGGTCGCCTTCATGTTCGACCGGGTCGGGCAGATTGACTACGCGACGAGCGTTGCGAGCGAAGACGCCATGCTGGAAGCCGCCCTCGAGGCCGGCGCCAGCGACGTCGCATCGGGCAAGGACGGCCACAGCGTCTTTACAGCGAACGACGAGCTTGCCGCTGTTGCCGCCGCGCTGGAGCCAAAATTCGGCGAGGCGGCCTCCGTCAGGCTCGTCTGGAAGCCGCAGGCGCTGATCGAGGTCAATGGCGACGCGGCGGGATCCCTGATGAAGATGATCGATGCGCTCGAAGACTGCGATGACGTCCAGAACGTCTATGCCAATTACGATATTGCCGCCGATGAGATGGAACGCCTTGCGGGCTGAGCCCGCGGCGGGCTAAATTATGTTTTAAACTAACAACAGCTGCTGGTGGGGATCGGCGGCGGCTTTAAAGGCCTGAACCTTGCGGAAGGGAACCGTAAGGCTTCTCCTGATACGGAATAGCAATGCATTGGTTAACCTTGGCGCCGGCGGGCGGGGCGGTCGCAATCGTTTTATCGCCGCTCCTCGCGGCGGCGCCGGCGCGCGCGCAGGAGATCGACTTCCAAAGCTATTATCCGCGCATGCAGGCCGTACGCATTGACGATGCGGAAGCGCCGAAGATCGACGGCGATCTGTCCGACGCGGCATGGGCGAAGGCCGCAACGACCGACGCGTTTTATCAGGTCGAACCGGTCGAAGGGGCGGCCCCCACCGAGAAGACCCGCGCCTATCTGATGTATGATTCCGAGACACTCTATGTCGGGTTCTACCTCTACGACAGCGAGCCCGACAAGATTACCGCCAAGCTGCTGGCGCGCGACTCCTCGCTGCGCGAGGAAGACGCGATCCGCGTCATGCTCGACCCCTTCGGCACGTTTCGCGATGGCTTCTTTTTCGGCACCAATCCCAACGGCATGCGCGTCGACGCCCTCATCGAAAACAGCAGCGCGATCCGGGTCGAATGGAACACGATCTGGAACGTGAAGTCGAAGATCGTCGAGGACGGATGGATTGCCGAGTACGCCATTCCCTTTCGCTCGATTTCAGTCGATGCCTCGCTTGACGAATGGGGTCTCCAGTTCCTGCGCAACATCCCCCGCAAGAACGAGGAGACGCGCTGGTCGAACATCGACCGCACCAGAGACCGCATCGACCTTACCAATCCGGGCCGCCTGTCGGGCGTCAAGGACGTATCGACCGGAATCGGGCTGGAGGCGCAGCTGTTCGTTACCGGCGCCTCTTCCTATGATTGGGAGACGGACGAAATCGACACCGCGCTCAACCCGAGCGCCAACATCTTTTACAAGATCACGCCGTCGCTGACCGGGTCTTTGACGCTCAACACCGACTTTGCCGACGCGCCGCTTGACGCGCGCCAGGTCAACACCGGCCGCTTCGATCTGTTCTTCCCGGAGACGCGCGACTTCTTTTTACAGGACGTGGCGTCGTTCGAATTCGGCGGCGCTGTTTTCGGCGAAAGCGTCAATGGCCTGCCGTTCTTTTCGCGGCGGATCGGCATAGTGGAGGGCCGCCCGGTCGATATCGTCGCCGGCGCAAAAGTCAGCGGCAAGCTCGGCCCGGCGAATGTCGGCGCGTTGGCGGTCAGGACTGGCGGCGACGACGTTTTCGATGGGCAATATCTCGGTTCGGCGCGTGCGTCGTTCCAGGTGCTGGACGAATCGAAGGTGGGCGCCGTTTTCACCTATGGCGATCCGTCCGGCGAGATCGACAATGCGGTTGCCGGCGTCGATTTCCAGTATCAGAACACCACGCGCTTTGACGGCGCGCTGACGGCCGATTTTGCGTATCTCAAAAGCTTCGGCGGCGACGGCGCAATCGACGCCGGGGGGCAGTTTGGCGCCGTTGAGGCTGCCTATCGCGGCGACAAATGGAACTGGACCACGCGCTTTGAACACATTGGCGAGAATTACGACCCGCGCCTTGGCTTTGCCAATCGCACCGGCGTGCGCCGCTATGTGCAAGATGGCTTCCGGCGCTTTCGCCCGGCAGGCGGCGCGATCCGCTTCATCGAGGCCGGCGGCTTTGCCGAACTCCTCACCGATCTCGACGATACGCTGCTCGACCGCTTCTGGGGCGGGTTCGTCAACGTCCAGACCCAGGTTGGCGACAGATACGAAGTCGAGGCGTTATCGCTCTATGAGGACATTCGCGAGCCCTTCGACATTGCCGGACGCCTGAATGTTCCCGCGGGCATCTACCGCCATGAACGCTATTCGGCCAGCGCCGCGCTGACCGAAGCCCGGGCCGTATCGGCGCGCGGCGAGGTGGAATTCGGCGGGGCGTTCGGCGGCGATGTTCTGGGGATTGAAGGCGGAGTCAGCTGGCGCCCCGGCAAGCACTTCCGGATCGGCGCGGAGTATGAACTGACGAAGTTCGATTTGCCGGCCGGCGGGCTTGATGTACATGTCGGCGTCATCAACACGACAATTGCATTTTCATCGACAATGTTCATCGCCACCGATATTCAGTACGACAACATTTCCGAGAACTTCACGTTCTTCTCGCGCTTCACTTGGGAGCCGCAACCCGAACGCGAGATCTTCATCTCGATTGGCCACACCGCGCTGATCGAAGAGGAGCGTTTCCCGACGTCGTTCCGCGCGCAAGGGTCAAGCTTTGCCGTCCGGCTGGGGCATACGTTCAGGCTTTAGCCGGCTCTCAGACCGCGCGATGCGCGCCGGGCTCGGGGCAAGCCCCCGACTTGCCGCGCCGCATCAGCAGCGCGAGCAGGATCAGCGCAATCACCGGCGAGGCGACGATGAAGAGCGTCATCGCGACCGCGCCGCCTGCCAGCACAATTCCGATCAGTGCGCTGATCAATCCGACAACAATGCCGATCGCCGCGCCGATGAGGCCCAGGATAATGCCGGCAAGGCCGCCAAAGCCCGCCACAATCGATTCAGCGACCGTCAGGTCGGCTTCCGACCACGAGTACGCCGCGACAGAGAGCGCGGCGCCCAGAAATACGATGAGAACTATCGGCATATAGAGCCAGGCGCTGTTGCTGCGCTTTTGTCCGGCATAGTCCGCGTCGATATTGGCCATGGTGGTCACCCCTTTGGCTGTGATTCTGCTTTGGCTGTGATGGGAGTCTTGAACGCGCTCCCCTTGTCCGGGGATCGTTGCGCGCCCGGGCCAACGGCGCAAGTCGGCCTGTCGCAAACTCCGGCCTGCCTGCCGCAGACAGCGCCCCGCCAGCCTCGCCAGACCGGCAACGCTCTATTATCGTAGGAACCATGGCGCGCATCGTTCCCTTGTGGCGCTCGGCGGAAATCAGCGTCCACCGCTTCGATCATCCGGCCGAGCACGAAGACCAGCCCTATGAAGAGGTCGCGACAGCGTATGTCGCGAGCTTCGTCGAGCATGGGTCGTTTGATCTCGACGTTGACGGCCGGCAATGGCGGGTCGCGGCCGGCGACGTCATGCTGCAGCGCCCGCGGATGCGCTTTCGCGCGAGCTTTTCAGGGTCCGCCTTCAATGACACCTGCCTGTCCGTCGTCTATCTCACTGCGGCGGAAGAGGGCTTCGATGCGCGCGGGACATGGGAGCGCGCGAACCGCAGCGTGATCGCGGCGTCCGGCCGCCTCAACTATCTCCGCTGGGGCCTTGCGCACGCCGTCGAGACGGGCGCGCCCATGCTGGCGGAATATTGCGCTGCGGAGATTTTTCGCGAATTACCCGAGGAGCGCGCGGCCTCGGCGCTCAGCGCACGGAAGTTCAATTGGTATGCGGAGCGTATTCACTTTGCCTGCGAGCGGCTTGACCGCGAGTTCGCAGAGCCCCTTACCGCATCTGACCTTGCCCGCTCGGCCGGCATGAGCCTCTTTCACTTCGCGCGCATCTTCACGGAGCTGACCGGCAGCCCGCCGCACCGCTATCTTTTACGAAAGCGCCTCGATGCCGCCGCGGCCATGCTGCGCGACGGGAGAAGCGTGACGGAGACCTGCTTTGCTGTCGGCTTCGGCGACATCAGCCATTTCACGCGCAGCTTTTCGCGCTGGCACGGGATCTCGCCGTCGCGGTTTGCGCGCTGATTTTAGCCCCGTGACTTTAGCAAGATCCGCCAAGCGCGAACCGGCCCTTGCGTGGCAATTGTTTGGCGGCCAGCCAAGGACATTGCCCCGTGAAGAAAAAACTAAAGACCGCCGTCATTGCCGCCGTCGCATTGCAGCTCGGATCGGCGAACGCGTCCCCTGATGGCGATCGCCGCACCATCGCGGCGATCGACACCGCTTATCAAGCCGCCGTCGAGCGCAACGACGCCGACGCGATGGCCGCGATCCTCCACGACGATATGATCCTTGTCGTCGGCAACGGAACCGTCTTCACGCGCGAGGACATCCTGCGGTCGGCGCGCGAGCGGGAATTCCTCTACGCGCATCAGGTCGAGGACGAGGGCACGCAAACCGCCCGCCTCTACGGCCCCGACACGGCGATCGTAACGGCGCGGCTGTGGCTGAAGGGAACAAAACGCGGCAAGCCTTTCGACCGGCGCCTTTGGTTCAGCGACACCTATGTGAGGACGCCTGCGGGCTGGCGTTACGCTTTCGGGCAAGCCTCGATTGCGCTCCCCGCGCCGTAGGGTGCATGGAGCGAAGCGAAATGCACGCCTTTCTTGCGGCGCCAAAGAAAGACGTGCATTTCGCTTCGCTCAATTCACCCTACGGTAAACGTTCTTCATGCCCCGCAAATTTTCGCCGCCCCCGCGCGCCTGGCAGCGCATGCTGTCCGGGCGGCGGCTGGATCTCCTTGATCCCTCGCCCGTCGATGTCGAGATTGAAGACATTGCCCATGGCCTTGCGCGCGTCGCGCGCTGGAACGGGCAGACGACCGGCGCGCTGCCCTTTACCGTTGCGCAGCATTCACTGATCGTCGTCGATTTCTGCGTGGCGATGCGGCCTGACTGGCCGGCCAAATGGCGCCTTGCAGCGCTCCTTCACGACGCGCCGGAATTCGTTATCGGCGACATGATCAGCCCGTTCAAATCGGCGCTCGGCGAGGCGTACAAATCGATCGAACGGCGCCTTCAGGCCGCGATCCATCTGCGCTTTGGCTTGCCGGCCGAACTGCCTGAAGCCATCGCCCGGACCATCAAGCGCGCCGACCGCGCCAGCGCCTTCTTCGAGGCAACGCAGCTTGCAGGGTTTGCGCCCGCCGAGGCGTTAACACTTTTTGGCGCCCCGGAAGGGGCGCCGGCGATCACGCTGGCAACCGAGCCGACCGCGCTCGTACAGGCCCGCTATCTCGCCCGGTTCCGGGAGCTGATTGCGGAACTCGACGCCGGCGCCTGAGGCGGGCGGCGGCAGGGCCAAAAACAGTCACCTCACCGCGACCTCAAGCGGGTGTGACCGCAAAGTTCTATTTTTGACAAGCTTGGCGCGCCATTGTCATAAACGTGTTGATTGTCTCCTCCCTTGCCGGCGCGACGGAAGCCTATCTGCGGCACCGGCCGGCCCGCGTGATCTCGCTCCTGTCCGAGGACGAGGCGCCGCCGCCTTTTGCCGGCCTCGCGCCGTGCGGCCATCTCGTTCTCTACGTCGCCCATGAAAGCTGCGCGGCAACGATCAGCCGGGCGGCGAGGGAGCGCGCGCGCGATATCATCGACTTCGCCAAGGGCTGGGACGGCGCCGGCGATATCCTTATCCACTGCAATCGCGGCGTTGCGCGCTCGACCGCAGCCGCATTTATCATCTTGTGCATCCGCGAGCCGCAAACGCCCGAGGCGGCGCTGATGAAGCGCCTTCGCGCCGCCGCCCCGCACGCCGACCCCTGCCCGCTGTTCGTCTCTTACGCAGACGACATCCTCGGACGGAACGGCCGCATGGCCGACGCGCTCGATGAAACCTGCCCGCCCTGCGCCGCAATGCCGGCCCCGACCGCCGTCGTGAAAGTGGCGGCGTAGCGGTCTTTTTGCGCAAACCGGCAATCGGCCTACAACCCGGTGCGTGTCAAAAGCCGCCAGCCCTCCGCCGATTGCGATCGTTCTGAACGCCGTGCTCGCGGTCGTTGAGGACGGCCAGCCGAAATCCCTCTGCGTCAAACGCGGCGACGGGTTGGGGCTTCCCTACGGCCCGTTCGATCCCGCGCGCCATCGCACGTTTGAACTCGGCCTTCGAAGCTGGGTCGCGGAGCAAACCCGCGTGTCGCTCGGCTATGTCGAGCAACTCTACACCTTCGGCGACAAGGGCCGCGAAAGCCCGGCCGCCGTCATCGCCGGCGGCGACACGGATGCCCGCGTCGTGTCGGTCGGCTATCTCGCGCTGGCCCCGGAAGCGGCCAAAGTTGCCGAGAAGGCTGCGGGGTGGCGGTCCTGGTACGACTTTTTTCCGTGGGAAGACTGGCGCCGCGGTGAGCCCGCAATCCTCGGGCGCGTCATCATGCCGGCGTTGCGCGACTGGACGACGCAAGGCCCTAGCCCCGCGGCGCGCGCCGATCGCGCGGCGCGCGTTGCGACGGCCTTCGGCGCCGCTGAAGCCGGCTGGGAGGAGGAGCGCGCGCTGGAGCGCTATGAGCTGATGTTTGAGGCGGGCCTTGCCAGCGAGGCGTCGCGCAACGGCAATGGCGCAAACGATTGCGGCGCCGCGATGACGTCCGACCACAGACGAATTCTTGCGACCGCGATCGGGCGCCTCAGGGGCAAGCTGAAATACCGCCCCGTCATCTTCGAACTGATGCCTCGTGACTTTACGTTGCTGGCCTTGCAAAAAACTGTCGAGGCGATTGTCGGCTTTGAACTTCACAAGCAGAATTTTCGCCGTTCGGTTGTTGATGGCGGCCTCGTCGAGAAAACTGGCGTCCTTGCGTCGCAAACGAGCGGGCGCCCTGCCGCCCTGTTTCGCGCCTCGCCAGCAATTCGCACGGACGCTGCCGCCTCGGGCCTTGCCATTTCACGGATGAAACCAGCGCGGCGCGCTTAGCGCGCCCCTCCGCGATTTTATGGCGGCGCGGCAACAGCATTAACCGTTAACATTTCTGTCACGGCGCAGTCACGCGAATGTCATCCCCGCCGCGTAGCGCCTCCCCGGGGTTTAATCGGGGATCATCATGAAACTGAAATCAGCCGCGCTCTCGGGCGCAAGCCTTCTCGCGTTCGTGTTTGCCAGCGCAACCGTTGCGCGCGCGCAGAGCGATGCGCCGCCGACGGCAGACACCATCCAGACCGCTGACGAAATCGTCGTTCAGGGGACGATCGGCTATCGCAACCGCACGGAATCGCCGGAGCCGACGCTGACTTATGGCGAGGAATATTTTCAGCGCTTCGAGCCGCTGACGGCCGGCGATGCGCTGAAGCGCGTGCCCTCCGTCACCTTCCTTTCCGACGTTATTGAATCCGACGGCGCGCGCCTGCGCGGCCTTGATCCCGGCTATACGCAGATCCTTATCAATGGCGAGCGCGTTCCGGGCGCGGGCTTTGACCGCTCGTTTTTCCTCGACCGCATTCCGGCCGAACTGATCGACCGCGTCGAGATCGTGCGCTCGTCGAGTGCGCGGCGCACCGGCGACGCCGTCGCCGGCACCTTGAACATTGTCCTGCGCGATGCGTTTGCGCTTGACGGCGGCTATATCCGCGGCGGCGCCCTTCGCTTTGACGATGCGACGCTGAAGGAAACTGCCGGCATCGTCTGGGGCGGCGAGGTTGGCCCGGGACGCCTGCTCGTCGGCGCCAACGTGCAGGGGCGCTATAACCCGAAAGAAAAGACCAGCCTTCGCTTTGGCGACTCGCCAGAGAACAATCCGGACTTTGCGACCGACGATTTCGACAACCGCGAAGACCAGTCGGACATCCGCGACGGCCGCGACTATTCGTTCAACGCCAACTACGAAATCCGCACCGACGACAATCAGGAATTCAAGCTGTCCGGCTTCCTCGTCATCACCGACCGCACCGAAACCGAGCGCTCGTTCGAATATGACGATCCGACCGCGATCACGCTTCCGGTTCCTGTTGGCAATTTGCTGACCGACAATGGCCAAGTGCAGGAGATCGACCAGATCAACTATTCGATCAATGCCGGTTACAAGCGCGATCTCTTCGGCGGGCGCACCGCCTTCAAGGCGAGCTATGCGCTGTTTGACAGCAAGACGGACAGCGTCGAAGAGGAGATCGACTTCGAAGACCTCGAATTCGGCGGCGAATTTCTCACCACAGACTTCCGCGACCGCGAGCTTGGTTTTGAATTGACGCAGGAATACGCGGTGTCGGACAACGCCAATCTGCTCTTTGGCGGCTTTTACCAGCTGAAGAAGCGCGACACCGACATTATCGTATCGGAGACCGAAGATACGTACACGACGGAACTCGACAATTATAACCAGTTCCTGACCTCGCCCTCGGCGTTCTCGCTCGAGTTCGTCGATTTCGAGGCTGTGCCCGGCGGCGTCAACACGATTGACGAGGATCGCCTCGACGCCTTCGCGCTGCTCGAGGGATCATTTGACCGCGCGTCCTGGGAAGTCGGCCTGCGCTATGAATCGACGAATGTGACGATTGAGGACTTCACGCTCGATCCGCTGACCGGACCGCAGGAAACCGATTACAGCTACTTCCTGCCGTCGGCGCATCTGAAGTTCGACCTGACGGACGCTGACCGCGTGTCGATTTCAGGCGCGCGCACGGTGCGCCGCCCGAATTTCGATTTCATCTCGCCCGCATTGCTGGAAGCCGAACTCGGCGACAACGACCTCCTCGGCAATCCGCTTCTGCAACCGGAATCGGCGTGGGGTGTCGATGTCGGCTATGAGCGCCGTCTTGGCCGGCGCGGCGTTGTTGGCATCAACTTCTTCTACCGCGCGGTCGAAGATCTCGTTGAAGTCGCCAGCACCGGCGATGAAGGCTCGGAAGGCCCCGGCACGTTCGTGCTGACACCGCGCAACACCGGCGACGGGCAAGTCTACGGCGTCGAATTCGACCTCTCGACCCCGCTTGGCGTCATCGGCCTTCCCGATACCGGCATTTTCGCCAACTTCTCCTGGCTTGAAAGCGACATCGACGACATTTTCGGATCGCGCCGCTTCAACGACCAGTCGAAATTCGTCTACAATTTTGGCTTCATCCATGACTTCAGGGACTTCGGCGCCGCGTTCGGCGCCACCTACAGAAAACAGGGCGAAGCGTTCGGCCGCATCGTCGGCGAGGAAGTGACGACGACCTATGGCGCCGACCTCGAAGTCTTCGCCGAGAAGCGCTTTGCCGACAAGCTCACGCTCCGCTTTGTCGGATCGAACCTCTTGAACGGCTCCAAGGACGAGACCTTCAACAAGTTCGACACGATCGACGATCAGGTCGCGCGCGATTTCGACGAATTCGAACTTGAAAGCGAACAGGCGGGGCCGTTCTTCCAACTCGTTGGCCGCTACGCTTTCTAAGGTCGGATTGCGGTAACCGCGACTGATAGATTGCCGTCATTCCGGGGCCGCCACTTGGCGGAGCCCGGAATGCACGGCGATACCGGGACGATGTTACGAGGTGGACCCCGGGTTCGCGCGAAAGCCGCGCGCCCCGGGGTGACGCTTTTTAACTGGGCCCAACCAAAGCGGGTGAGGAACGCGCCCCTAAATCACCGTCTCGTCCTCGTCCTCGCGCGCGGCTTCCGCGACGAGGATTTTGTCAATGCGGCGACCGTCCATATCGACGACTTCAAAGCGCAGGCGATTTTCGACGAGGCTGTCGCCGGTCGCCGGGATGCGTTGCAGCTTGTGCATGAAAAGACCGGCGACGGTTGAATAGTTCGCCTGGTCGTCAAAGCCGCGCCGGTCGAGCAGGCGCTCGAATTCCTCGATCGGCGTCATGCCGTCGATCAGCCACGATCCGTCATCGCGCTGGACCGCCGCATCGAGACGGTCTGCGGGCGAATAGGCAACCGCCCCGGCGATTGCGCCCAGCAAATCCGCCGCTGTAACGATGCCGGCAAACGCGCCATGTTCGTCGAGCGCAATCGCCATCCTGACTTCGGACGTTGAAATCGAATCGAACAGCCGCGCGACCGACAACGTCTCGGGGACATAGACGGGCTTTCTGATCGATTTTTCCAGATCGATCCCGCCGGTACGCGCAAAATCGGCGAGGAGGTCCTTGGTCTGAACAATGCCGACAACCTTGTCGACATCGCCGCGTGCAACGGGAAAGCGCGAATGCCCGCTGTCGGCAATCGTTGAAATGACCTTGGCCGGCGGATCGTCGAGATCGATCCAGACAACGCCCATGCGCGGCGTCATGATCGAGCGTAAATTTCGCTCCGGGAGTTCGAGAACGCTCTCAATCATCGTTCGCTCCTCTTTGCCGATTGCGCCGGACGAGGCGCCTTCTTCGACGAGGTGGAGAATTTCTTCTTCGGTCACCTGCCCCTGCTTCACGCGGTTCATGCCGATCATGGCCAGCACCGCCTCGGTCGAAAACCTCAAGACGGCGACGGCGGGATAGGCAATCGCCGCAACAAGCCCCATCGGCCGCGCGACAAACGAGGAAATAAGCTCCGGCGCCGCGAGCGCGATGCGCTTTGGCACAAGCTCGCCAAGGACGAGCGAGAAATACGTCGTCAGCACAATGACAATCGCGAAAGCGATCTCATCGGCCTGGCGCGCGATTTGGGGAAAGGCGCCCGAGATGACTGGCGACAGATCATCCGCGAGCGCGGTCGCGCCGTAAGCGCCGGCGACCACCCCGACGAGGGTGATGCCGATCTGGACGGCCGACAACAGCCGCGACGGGTCCTTGAGGAAGCGCAGCGCCGCCTCGGCCCCCTTGTCGCCCTTGTCGGCGCGCGCCTTCAGCCGCCCTTCCTTTGAGGAAACGAGCGCCATCTCCGACATGGCGAACAGGCCGTTAAGCAGGAAAAGGACGAAAAGGACTGCGATTTCCATGGCTTAGGGCGCTTCGCGCGCGCCCCTTCCCAGCCCCGCCGGATGTGGCGACACCGTTTAGGTACAACCGCTTCGCGTCCTCGCCAAGACTTCACAATACCAGAACTGCGCATTGACCGGCCGGGGGCAATCGTTAGGCTTCGCTTTTCGCCCATTGCGGGCGATTTTTTCCGGCCCATATATGCTCGATCTGAGCATATTTCAGTCCGGTAAGTCTGGCCGGCCGTTCAGACCGGGAAGTTTGGGAGCGAGATCGATGGCCGTTCTGGAAGTCAGCCGGGCTAACGGCAAGTCCGCGGCGCTCCCCTTCACCGACGCCGTCGCGGCGTTGACCGATCACCTCTACCAAAAGGTCGCCAAGCTGATCCCGCGCGCCGAATGGATGACGCATGCGCCCTATATCGCGGCGATCAATGACCTGAAGCGCGAGAAGAACGCCGTCATCCTCGCGCACAATTACATGACGCCGGAGATATATTTCGGCGTCGGCGATTTTTCCGGCGATAGTCTCCAACTCGCCAAGATGGCGCAGGCGACGGAAGCGCAGGTCATCGTGCAGGCCGGCGTCCACTTCATGGCCGAGACCTCGAAAATCCTGTGCCCCGACAAAACTGTCCTGATCCCCGACATGGCGGCGGGCTGCTCGCTCGCCTCGTCGCTGACGGGCGCGGATGTGCGCCTCCTGAAACAGAAATATCCGGGCGCGCCGGTCGTTACCTATGTGAACACCTCGGCGGATGTAAAAGCCGAGACCGATATCTGCTGCACGTCCTCGAACGCGGTCGAGATCGTCGAATGGGCGTCCGCCGAGTGGAAGTCCGACATCGTCATACTCATCCCTGACCAGTATCTCGCCAAAAACGTCGCGGCGATGACAGATGTGAAGATCGTCACCTGGGCCGGCGCCTGCGAAGTGCACGAGCGCTTCACGGCGGAGGATATCCGCGAAATCCGCGCTGGAAACCCCGGCGTCATCGTGCTCGCCCACCCTGAATGCCCGCCCGATGTGCTTGCCGAAGCCGATTTCGCAGGCTCGACCAGCGGCATGTCGAATTTCGTCAAGACCCATCAGCCGGACAAGGTCGTTCTCATCACCGAATGTTCGATGTCGGACAATGTCAGCCTCGAGAACCCGAACGTGAATTTCGTGCGGCCGTGCAATCTTTGTCCGCACATGAAGCGCATCACGCTGCCGAAGATTTTGGCGTCGCTGGAGACGATGACGCACGAAGTGTTCGTCGATCCCGTCATTGCAGACCGCGCGCGCCTCGCAATCGAGCGCATGATCGCCCTCCCCCTGAAACGCCAGTCGATGTACACGCACCAAAAGGCGCCGCAGGTGATGGCGGTCGAGGCGCGGGCTAGCTTTAATTGACCGCTCCCATCCCCAGCATCGGCGCCGCTACTTTCTTTTGCTCACCCGCTTGCGGGGGAGCTGTCACGCGCAGCGTGACTGAGGGGGCGCGCTCTATCCGTGCGGACAGGACACGCGGCAAGGGCCCCCTTCGTCGCCTGCGGCGACACTTCCCCCGCTGTGCGGGGGAAGAAAGATGACCAACCCCATCCTCATCATCGGCGCCGGCGTTGCCGGTCTTTACACGGCGCTGAAACTTGCGCGTCCCGTGACCGTCATCACCGCGCGCCCGCTTGGCTCGGACGCATCGAGCGCCTGGGCGCAAGGGGGAATGGCGGCGGCGATAGGCGAGAACGACAGCCCCAATCTCCATTTTGCCGACACGATGGAAGCCGGCGCCGGCCTCGTCGATCCGGACGCTGCGCGCATCCTCGTTGAGGGCGGTCTTGCGGCGGTTGAGGACCTTGAACGGCTCGGCGTTCAGTTCGATCGAGGCGCGGACGGACAATTCAAGCTCGGGCGCGAGGCGGCGCATTGCCGCCACCGCATCGTGCACGCAACCGGCGATCAGGCGGGCGCCGAGATTATGCGGGCGCTGATCGAAGCGGCGCGGCGCGCGGCGCATATCAAAATCCTGGAGCGCGTTGTCGTTGAAGATCTGCTTACCGATGACAACGGCGCCGTCGCCGGCGTCCTTGCCTATGTTGTCGAGCGGGGCGAGCGCGTCATGATGGAAGCCTCTGAAACCGTACTCGCAACCGGCGGGCTCGGCGGGCTCTACGCCGTGACGACGAACCCGAAGCCTGCGCAAGGCCACGGCCTCGCCTTTGCCGCGCGCGCGGGCGCCGTCATCCGCGATCCGGAATTCGTGCAATTCCACCCGACCGCGCTCGATGTTGGCGAAGACCCGGCGCCCCTCGCGACCGAAGCCTTGCGCGGCGACGGCGCCGTGCTCGTCAACGCAGATGGCGCGCCTTTCATGCAGCGCTATCACCGCGACACGGACCTTGCCCCGCGCGATGTCGTTGCGCGCGCGGTCGAAGCCGAGCGCGCCGCGGGGCGCGGCGCATTCCTCGATGCGCGCGCCGCGGTTGGCGCCGGTTTCGCGAAAAAGTATCCGACCGTCTTTGCCGCCGCGATGCGCGCCAAGGTTGATCCGTCGGTCGATGTGATGCCAGTTGCGCCGGCCGCGCATTATCATATGGGCGGCGTGATGACCGATCTTGAGGGGCGCGCGTCGCTCGATGGCTTGTCGGCTGTCGGCGAGGTCGCTTCAACCGGCGTTCATGGCGCAAACCGCCTCGCGTCGAACTCGCTCCTCGAAGCGGTTGTCTTCGGCGCCCGCATTGCCGAGCGCTTGCAATCGGCGCGCCTTGCCCACCGCTCTGGCGGCAACGCGCCAGAGGCGCGCTATGAGTTGGCGCCGAGGCCCGCCGATGCGCAGTTGATGATGCGTCTCCGGACCGCGATGTCGTCGGGCGCGGCGCTGATCCGCTCGGCGGACAGCCTCAACGGCGTCATCGATGTCATCAACGCGCTCAATGAAAATCCGTTGTTGACAAGCGGCCTTAAAAGCGCGCTTTCCTCGGCCGAGCTGATTGTGCAAGGCGCGCTGATGCGCGAGGAAAGCCGCGGCGGACACACGCGCAGCGATTTTCCGGATACGGACAACGACGCGATGCATACCGAAATCTGCCTTGCTGACGCGGCGGACCTTGAATGGGTGGAGGAGCTTGCATGATCAACCTGCCCCCCTTCATCATCGAGGAAGCGGTCAAACGCGCGCTGGAAGAAGACCTTGGGCTTGCCGGCGACATCACGAGCGCGGCGTGCGTTCCCGCCGACGCGATGAGCAAGGCCATTCTGTCGGCGCGCCGGCCGGGCGTCATAGCCGGCGTTGATCTCGCGCTTGCCGCCTTTCGCCTTGTCGAGCGCGACATTGAAGTGCGCGTCGAAAAAGCCGACCGCGCGCATGTCGGTGCGAAAGACGTCATCATGCGCGTCGAGGGCCCGTCGCGCGGCATTCTCTCGGCGGAACGCGTGGCGCTCAATTTCCTCGGGCGCCTTTCCGGCGTCGCGACGCAAACCGCGCTCTATGTCGAAGCGGCCGCCGGCACGCGCGCCAAGATCGTCTGTACTCGGAAGACGACGCCGGGCTTGCGCGCGTTTGAGAAATACGCGGTCCTGTGCGGCGGCGGGCGCAATCACCGCTTCGGACTTTCCGATGCGGTGATGATCAAGGACAATCATATCGTTGCGGCTGGCGGCATCGCGCCCGCCTTGCGCGCGGCGAAAGACGCTGTCGGCCATATGGCGGCGATCGAGATCGAGGTTGAAACGCTCGAACAGATGGAAGAAGCGCTGGAGCATGGCGCGCGCATCATCCTTCTCGACAACATGTCGCTGGACGATCTCCGCCTCGCCGTCACGCTCAATAAAGGCCGCGCGGTATTGGAAGCCTCCGGCGGCGTCACGCTCGACAGCGTGAAAGCAATCGCCGCGACGGGCGTCGATGTCATCTCCTCTGGCGCGATCACGCATTCAGCGCCCTGCCTCGATCTGGGGCTCGATTTTCTGGATTGATGGCGTAGTCGCTGCGCTCATTACAACAGAAGACTCCGGTCATTCCGGGGCCGCCCATTGGCAGAACCCGGAAACCACGGCGAGGCAGCGGACTTGGTGCGCGCTGGACCCGCTAAACGGCCTCTGCTGCGGTAGGGTGCGCCATTGCGGCGTCGATCGCCTTGCGCATCACCGTCGGCAGGCGCGCATGGCCGGGGGCGAGCCATTGCTGACCCTCGCCAATCCGAAAGGTTTTCGGCGCGGCTGCGGCCATCACCTCAAGCTCAAGGTGAAAATGCGTGAACGTGTGACGCACGGTTCCGGAATGCCGCCACCTTGCCCGCACGGGCGGCGCGGCGGCGGGCTTGCTCTCCATCCAATCCGTACCCGGAAGACCGAGACAGCCGGCAAGCAATCCCTTGCCGGGGCGCCGCTCAAACAGCATGTCGCCCTGCGTGTTGATGAGCGCATAGGCGATGCCGCGGCGCGTCGGCTTGAGCGCCTTCATCAGCTTGACAGGCAGCTTGCCGGCGATTCCCTTCGCAGAGGCGCGGCAATGATCTCTCGCGGGGCACAAGAGGCATTTCGGATTGCGCGGCGTACAAATGTTGCTGCCGATATCCATCAGCGCTTGCGCGAAATCGCCGGAGCGCTTTGCGGGCCAGACACCCCCGATTGCCGCCTTCAGTTCCGCTTTCGACTTTGGCAAGGGCGTTTCAATGGCGAAAAGACGCGACGCGACCCGCTCGACATTGCCGTCGACGACGACCGCGCGCCGGTCGAACGCGATCGCAGCGATCGCTGCAGCTGTGTAGGGGCCAATGCCCGGAAGCGCGCGAAGCTGGTCCTCCGTGTCCGGAAAGCCGCCGCACGCGGCAACCGCGAGCGCGCATTTGTGGAGGTTGCGGGCCCGCGCATAATAGCCAAGCCCCGCCCATTCGCCGAGCACGTCGTCAATGCTGGCCGCCGCCATCGCCTCGACGGTCGGCCAGCGCGCCAGAAATTGCGCGTAGCGAGGCGCGACCGCCCTCACCGTCGTCTGCTGCAGCATGATTTCGGAAAGCCAGACGCAATAGGGGTCGGGTCTTGCGCCCTGCGCGCGTGCGCGCGGCGTAATGCGCCACGGCAAATCGCGCGCATGGGCGTCGTACCATTTCAGGATTTTGCCAGAGAGAGCGAGCATCGGCGCTGCGTGTATGTTAGGCTTTGCGTCATGGCAAAGGTCACTCGCCCGCCCCTTCGCGACCTCGGTCCCCCGCCGCCAACACGGGGGCCTCGCGCCTCGCCACCACGGCTCGCGCGCTTCGCTGGCGCCCTCGTCGCCGATCTCGCGCGGCGGACGCGCTATGTCGATCCCGAAATCGCCGCCCGCTGGACCGAGTTCGCGGGCCCTGAGCTGTCGCGGCTTTGCCGGCCCGGGCGGCTGACAGGTGGCCAAACGGGCGCGACGGGCGGGCGCACCCTTGAGGTCATCGCGCCCAACGGCGCTGCCGCAACCTCGGTCGAATTCGCCTCGGAAGCGCTAAGACGCCGGCTCAACGAGTATTTCGGGCCGGATGCAATCGCCCGCATTACCGTCATTCAGGGGACTACTGGCGCCGATGCGGGAGGAATGCCCAACGCGAGACCCGGCCTGTCGCGTTTCAGGGCCGGCGATGACTGAATTTTCCGCCCGGTTTTCACAAACCCTCGACCGTCCCGTGCCAGATTGTACAACCGGCAAAACCCTTGCTATTTCGCTATCAGACGCGCGTCCGCGCACCCGCCCGACCCAGAAAGGCCCAGTCATGACCTTCAATACCCTGCGCGCCGCGCTTCTTGCCGCGCCCTTCGCTCTCGTCGCTTGCAACAAGGCCTCGTCGGAAACACCGGTTGGCGACAAGCCCGCAGTCGCGGTCGCCAGCGAGAGCAAAATTGAGATCCTGCCGACCGACATGGTGCTCGGCAAGGCCGATGCGCCCGTCATGCTCGTTGAATATGCCTCGGTCACCTGCCCGGCTTGCGCCGCTTTCAACGCGCAGATTATCCCCGGCATCAAGGAAAAGTTCATTGCGACGGGCAAGGTCAAGCTCGTCTACCGGGAGTTTCCGACCGCGCCGGCGAACTATTCCCTGATCGGGTCGGTGCTGGCGCGCTGCGCCGCCGAAAAATCGGGGTCCGACGCCTATTTCCTTATTACCGATGCGCTGTTCCGCAACCAGCAGACCTGGGTTTCGGAGAATGCCCGCGCGGAACTGATCAAAATCATCAGCCAGGCCGGCATGGACGAGGCCGCGCTCGACGCCTGCGTGGCGCGCAAGGACCTGATTGAAGTCATCAACAAGAACGCAGAGACCGGGGCCGACAGATACAAAGTATCGGGCACGCCGACATTCTTCCTGAACGGCGAGAAGATGACGTTCAAGACCAAGGAAGACTTCGAAAAGCAGGTCGCCGAGGCGGTCGCGAAAGCCGGGGCCTGATGCGAGGGGCTCCCTTTCGCAATTTGTCCACAGGCGATTTATGCACAAACGGGCGTGCACAAATTGCCGCCTGCGGAGAATCGGCGATCAATCGGCGTGTTGAAGCGTCAGGGAACCGCCTGTGAGATTCGTCAACCTATGCCTCGTCGGGTTCAAGTCGTTCGTCGAACCGACGGACCTTGAAATCCGCGACGGCCTGACCGGCGTCGTCGGGCCGAACGGCTGCGGCAAATCAAACCTTCTCGAAGCGCTGCGCTGGGTGATGGGGGCGACGTCCGCCAAGGCGCTGCGCGGCGACGGCATGGGCGATGTCATCTTCGCGGGCACCTCGATGCGCCCGTCCCGCAATTGGGCGGAAGTGATCCTGACGCTCGACAATTCCGACCGCACGGCGCCGGCGGAATACAACGACGCCGAAGTGATCGAAGTGTCGCGCCGCATCCTCAACAAGGACGACGGCACGCAGTCGATCTATCGCATCAATTCGAAGGAAGTCCGCGCGAAAGACGTGCAACTCCTGTTCGCCGACGCCTCGACCGGCGCCAATTCCCCGTCGCTCGTCCGGCAAGGTCAGATCTCCGAACTGATCAGCGCCAAGCCGCAGAACCGCCGCCGCCTCCTCGAAGAAGCCGCCGGCATCACCGGGCTGCATTCGCGCCGCCACGAAGCGGAACTGCGCCTGCGCGCGGCGGAACAAAATCTCGAGCGGCTCGACGACGTGATTGGCGAGTTGGAAAACCAGAAAGTTGCGTTGTCGCGTCAGGCGCGGCAGGCAACGCGCTATCGCAATTTGTCGGGCGACATCCGCCGCACGGAAGCTGCGAGCGCCTATCTGCGCTGGCATGAAGCCGTCGAGGCGCGCGATGCGGCGGGCGAGCATTTGCAACAGATCGCTACGCTGATTGAGGAAACCGTGCGCGCCGCGGCGGCTGCATCGACATGGCAAGCGGACGCACACGGGAGCCTTGACCCGCTTCGTCTTGAAGAAGCGTCAGCTGCCGCCGCATTGCACCGGCTGACCGTCGCGCGCGAGGGCCTCGATGCGGAAGCCGCGCGCGCGGAAACGGAAATCCGCCGTCTCAATCAGGAAGCCCAACGCCTTGCTGCGGACCTTGCACGCGAGGCGTCGTTGCAGCGCGATGCTGAAGACGCGGTCGATACGTTAGGGCGCGAATCCAGCGGGCTTCTTGAGCGCGAGGCCGCCGAGAAAGAACGCCTCGCGGCAGCACTGGCGCGCCTTGACGCCGCCAGTGCTGCCGTGAAGACCGCCGAGATCGTCTTTGACGACCGCAACAAGGAGGCCGCGGAAATTGACGCACGCCGGCGCGCTGTCGCGGGCGCCATTGAGGCGGCGGAACGGCGCCTCCTGAAGGCAACTGCGCAAATCGCTCAGCTGACGGAGGACCGCGGCCGCATCGCCCCGACGCCGGACCAGGCGGCGAACCTTGACGCCGCGACGTCGCGCTTTGCCGCCGCCGAAGAAGCGGCGCGCGCCGCGGAAGCCGCGCTCCATCGCGCGGAAGACGAGCGCAGCGCCGCCGAAGCGCGCGAGCAGGCTTTGCGCGTTCCGCGCCAGAAAACCGAACAGAGCCTTTCTGAAATCAGAGCCGAGGGCGACGCGTTGCGCCGCATTCTCGCCTCGCAGGCCGATGGCGATTGGCCATCGCTCATTCAATCCGTTGAAGTTGTGCCGGGCTATGAGAACGCGCTCGCCGCCGCGCTCGGCGACGATCTCTTCGCTGCGCTCGACGAGGCGGCGCCGTCCTATTGGAGCGGCAAGCCCGGCAATGCGAGTGCAGCGGCGTTGCCGGCCGGCGCTGCGCCCTTGTCGCTGTATGTCGCGGCGCCGCCGGCGCTGTCGCTGCGGCTTTCCATGATCGGCGTTGTCGATGCGGCCGATGGCGCGAGCCTGTCATTGCAGCTGGCGCCCGGTCAGCGTCTTGTTTCACGCGACGGCGATCTGTGGCGCTGGGACGGGTTTGTTTCACGCGCCGAAGCCAAGACGGCTGCCGCCATCCGGCTTGAACAGCAAAACCGCCTCGCCAAACTGGACAAGGATTTCGGCGTCGCGGAGGAACGCGCAGGCGCGGCAATCGAGACGCATCGCGCCGCACAGGAAATATTCTCGCGCGCGCAGGCAAACGAGCGCGATGCGCGCGCGCTCTTCACCGAAGCGCGCCGCTCCTTTGACGCTGTTCGCGCGAGGCTTGCCGATCTTCAGCGCGAGCATGAGCGCGCAACGGCGCGCCTTTCCGCCATCGCCGACGCCCTGACGCTAGCTGAGACGGATCGTGCGGAAAATGACGCGGAGCTTGGCAGCGCCAGAGCCGACCGCGCGGCCTTGCCGGACCCCAGCCTGATCGCGGAAGCGCTTGGCGTTGCCCGCGAAACAGTCGCGCGCGCCCGCGCCGAGGCGACCGAAGCGCGCGCAGCAAACAATGATCTGACGCGCGAGGCGCAAATGCGCACGCAGCGGCTTGACGAAATCGCGCGCGAGCGCAGCGTATGGGCAACGCGCGGCGAAACCGCAGCGGCGCGCATCTCTGAAATCAGCGGCCGGCTCGAAACAACGAACACCGCGCTAAGCACTGCACGCGCCGTTCCGGCCGAGCTTGAACACAAGCGTAGTCTTTTGCTCGACCAGATTGGCAACGCCGAGGCGCATCGCAACGAAACCGGCGACGCGCTGGCGACAGCGCTCGCACGCGCCAGTGAAGCTGACCGCGCCGCCAAAACCGCTGACGCCTCCGCCGCCGAAGCGCGAGAGATGCGCGCGCGTCTGGAAGCGCAGTCGGAAGCGGCGATCGCGCGCGTCGAGGAAGCCGCCGTGCTCGCGCAAGAGACTTGCAACGCCGCGCCCGATGACTTGCCGGGGATTGCCGAGTTCAAGGACGGCGCCGATTTGCCGGCGCGCGCCGAAATCGATGCGCGGCTTGAACGCTACAAGCGCGAGCGCGAGACGCTCGGCGGCGTGAATCTGCGCGCCGATGAGGAAATGCAGGAAGTTGCAGGCCGCCTTGAAGAGTTGACGCGCGAGCGCGAGGATTGCGACGGCGCCATTCGCAAGCTGCGCGCAGCGATTGGCAGCCTGAATCGCGAAGCGCGTGAGCGCCTCAACGCCGCGTTTGAGATCGTCAATCGCAATTTCTCGTCACTGTTCACGCGTCTGTTCAACGGCGGACAGGCGGAATTGCGCCTCATCGACAGTGAAGACGTGCTGGAAGCAGGCCTTGAAATCTACGCGTCGCCGCCGGGCAAAAAACTTGCGTCGATGTCGCTGATGTCAGGCGGCGAGCAGGCGCTGACCGCAACCGCGTTGATCTTTGCCGTGTTCATGGCGAACCCCGCCCCGGTGTGCGTGCTCGACGAAGTCGACGCGCCGCTCGACGACGCCAACACCGAACGCTTCTGCCGTCTCCTCGACGAGATGGCGAAGGAAACGAAAACGCGCTTTCTTATCATCACGCACTCGGCGCTGACTATGTCGCGCATGAGCCGCCTGTTCGGCGTCACCATGGTCGAGCGCGGGGTGTCGCAACTTGTGTCGGTTGACCTCAACAAGGCGGAGCAATTGGCGGCGGCGGAATGAGCGGGGCGCGAAATGACTGAGATTGGGGAAGTCTCTCCCTTCGAAATCGCCTGGGTCTGGCCGATCATCTTTATGGCGCCTATGTTCTTGTACTTTGCCCGGAAAGCAGGTCTTGCTGAGTCGTTGGTCTGGATCGCAAGTGTGACGATCCTCACGCAAGCCGCGATGAATTTCGACGTCCTCGAATATTGGGATCTTCGCTCCGAACGAACTTTCGCCGATCCGCGCGCAACGGTTGAAGATATGCAAGCGGCGACGGCCGATGGCGCCAACAAGGTTTTTACTTTTCTGTTCGGCTGGATACCGGCGCTCTTCTATGCTTGTTTCTGGCTCGTCTTTTGGCGTTGGACAGCCCGGCGCAAGGCGCGGACGCCTAATTGACTTTCGACGCATTACCGAGGTAATGTGCCGACATGACAATCCAATCCAAAATTACCGCTCAAGGGCAAATCTCCGTGCCCGCCGAGATTAGAAATAAGCTCGGCCTCAGCCCCGGCTCCACCATCGAATGGGAAGAGCGCGACGGCGAAGTGGTGGTTCGAAAAGCGGGACGGCATACCTTGGACGACGCGCACAAGGCGCTTTTCCCGGACGGACCGCCGCCGCGCAAATCGCTCAAGGAGCTGAAGGAAGGCGTTCGCAAGCATATTCGCGAGAAACATGCGCGCGGTCGATACTAACGTCCTCGTCCGACTGCTGGTTCGCGACGACGCCGTGCAGTTTGGCAAAGCCGTAGCGTTTATCGCGACGGGCGGATGGGTCTCGTCGGTCGCGCTTGTCGAGACGGTTTGGGTCCTGGAGAGCGTCTACACAAAATCGCAAAACGAAATCGCCGAGTCCCTCGACCTGCTTCTCGGCGACTCGCGCCTCGCCTTTCAGGACGCCGATGTTGCGTCGGCGGCGCTGGATCAATTTCGAAAACACCGCGCGGTGGATTTCGCCGACTGCCTCATACTCGAACTTGCCCGGAAGGCCGGGCATTTACCGCTTGGAACCTTCGACCGTGCGCTGGGTAAGGCCGCGGGCGCCGAGCGTATCGGGTAAGAAGGCGTTTCGCCGCCGCAAAGGCTCGCTCCGCCGCATTTTTTCTGGCTTCGAACCCCCTGCCCTGCTTTAACCCCGACAAACCAAAGAAGGGGCCCCCATGCGTTCGATCCTCACCCTGACGGCCAGCGCCGTCGCGATCGCCCTCGCCGCCTGCGCCACCGCGCCCGCCGATCAGGCGATGTCCTGGCCAAGGGCCGACATTGCCGCCGCCGCCGCGTCGGTCAAGGTCGATCCGTCTGCGAATGTTTTTCTAAAGCAGTGGACAGGGCCCTTCGACGGCACGCCCGCTTTCGACAAGATGGACCTCGCGCAACTCAAACCCGCGCTAGAGGCTGGCATGGCGATGAACCTTGCCGAGATCGACGCGATCGCCAACAACCCCGCAGCGCCAACGTTTGATAATACTATTCTCGCGCTCGAGGATTCAGGCCGCGACCTTTCCCGCGTCTTTTCCTATTACGGCATTCTTGGGGGCAATCTATCGACGCCGGAGTTTCGCGCCATCCAGCAGGAAATGGCCCCGAAGCTCGCCGACTTCGGCACGAGGATCACCCAGAACGAAAAACTCTTCGCGCGCGTGCAGGCTGTCTATGAAAGCCCGCGCGTCAAAAAATTGCGCCCGGACCAGCAGC
>JBJXFO010000012.1:0-48774 GCA_046154725.1 Parvularculaceae bacterium
CGCAGCGCGCGGCTGATCAGGCGCTGGATTTCCTGGGTGCGGCCCGACTGCCCGCCCTTGGCCTCGCGCTTCATGCGCTCATGCGTCGAGCGGGGCAGCATGCCGTATTCGGCCGTCACCCAGCCGCGCCCCTGCCCGCGCAGCCAAGGCGGCGTCGTCTCGTCCCACGAGGCGGTGCAAAGCACATGCGTGTCGCCAAACTTTACTAGGCACGAGCCCTCGGCATGTTTGGCAACGCCCGCCTCAAGGCTGACGGCGCGCATTTCGTTGAAAGTCCGGCCTGAGGGGCGCATCGACGTCTCCATTATCTTGTACGCGACGCCGTAGCGCCCGCGATGCCGGATGTCCAAGCCAATCAGAGGGGAATTCGCCGGCGCGCCGCGACTTCGCGCTTTGCTTTCACGCAAGCGGGCGTTAACCTTTGTTTGCAAATTGGGTGGGGAGCGGCAATGACCCCGGCGCGGGCGGTACTGGCGGCGATATTGGCGACGGTGATGCTGCTTGCCGGTGCGCTCATCGTTGCGCGGACGAGCGGGCGAAGCGGCGCTGACTTTCTTGAAATTCTACTGGCTGGCCCTGCCCCCGGCCTTTGGTGTTTTCTGGCGGCTGCCGGAGCGGTCGCTTTCGGCGCGGCGGGCATCTTTACCGCGTTCCTCGCCTTCATCGCCCGCGAGGAAGAGGACGACGGTCCCTTCCGGCGTCGCAGCTTTCCGAAAGCGGCGCCGCTGATCCTGATCGTTCTGGCGCTGGCGCTTGTCTGGTATGCGCTGCGCTGCGCGCCGGCCGTCGAGACTGCGGACCCGATTGCCGTTGCGGTCGCGCCCGAAGCGCCTGTCGCCGATGAGGTCGAGGATGCGCTGCAGGGCGGCGATCCCGTTGCCGATCTGGACAGTCAATTCTCGACCATCTTGTTCGGCGACAGCGGTTTTGATTGGACCTTCAAGGATCCACTGATCCGCAGCGGCAGCCACCAATGGATGACCCGCGAAAGACCGTTCACGGATGATGCGGCCGAGACGCTGCTTTGCGGCAAGGCGTGGGTCGCCGTTACTGGCTCCGCCTCTGAAGAAGGCCCGGCTGACCGCAACGCCGAGCGCTCGCGCTTGCGCGCCATGGCCGCTGCGGAGGCGGCTCGGCGCTGGATTGCGCGCCGTTCCGATTGCGGCGCAACGCCGGTCTTCGCCGTCGATCTCGGCCAGCACGCGGCGGGATCGCCGGACGAGACTGGCGTCGCTACCGCCTATCAGCGCCGGGTGCTGGTTGTCTCCCGCGTCCGCAAGACCGACGAAGTCCTGTCGCCTGATGCTGCGAGCGCCGAACTCGCCGGTATTCTTGCAAACCCGGCGAGCATCGCCGCCTTGCTCGGCGGCCGCCGTTATCGCGCCGAGCCGGTCATTCTGACGCCCTGAGCGGACTTGGCGCCCGCATTAGCGAAACGCCCCGAATGAACCTATCTAGTCGGCCATGAGCGGACTTACCGATCTTGATCAGCGATCGCGGGAAATCTTTCGCCAGATCGTTGAAACCTATCTTGAAAACGGCGAACCGGTCGGTTCGCGCACACTGAGCCATGACCGGCGTCTGAACGTATCGGCCGCAACGATCCGCAACGTCATGGCGGATCTGACCGATCTCGGACTTCTGCATGCGCCGCATATCTCAGCGGGCCGCCTGCCGACCGAGCTTGGCCTGCGCTTGTTCGTCGACAGCCTGTTGCAGCTCGGCGATATCTCCGATGTCGAGCGCCGCGCGCTCGATGTCGCGGGTGAGGAGGACAACCCCGGCACCGTGCTTGAGCAAGCAGCGGCGAGACTGTCGGGGTTGACAAAAACGGCGAGCCTTGTCGTTGCGCCGAAGATCGAGGCGCCGCTGCGCACGATCGAGTTTGTGCCGACCAATCCCGGTGAGGCGCTCGCCGTGCTCGTCTTTGAAGACGGCCGCGTTGAAAACCGCGTGATGAAAACGCCGCCGGGCCTGACGCTGTCGGGCGTCGGCGCCGCTGGCAATTATCTCTCCTCGCGCCTCAGGGGCCGCACGATTGGCGAGGCGCGCGACACGATTCTGAAAGAGATCGAAGGCAATGAAGCGGCGCTTGACGAATTGACCTCGCGCCTCGTCGCCGACGGGGTTGCCGAGATTTCCAACGCCGAGCGCCCCTCGCTGATCGTACGCGGGCGCGGCAACCTGCTCGACGAAGGCTCCGTCCAGGATCTTGAGCGCGTGCGGATGCTGTTTGACGACCTGGAGCGCAAGCGCGACGTGATCGAGGTTTTGAACGCTGCGCGCGAGGGCGAAGGCGTGAAGATTTTCATCGGGTCGGAGAACCGCCTGTTCTCGCTGTCAGGCTCGTCCGTCGTGGTCGCACCCTACCGCGACGGCTCGAACACGATCGTCGGCGTTTTGGGCGTCGTCGGCCCGACGAGGCTCAACTATGCCCGCATTATCCCGATCGTCGATTACGCCGCCGAAGTTGTCTCCCGCAGGCTGAAATAGCCCTGCGGCGATTGGGCCGCCGCTTGGTCAGGGCGGTTGAAAAAGCGAGACCCGGCGCGTACATCGCCGTCAATCCCCTTCAATTGGAAAAGCGCCATGATGACCGATCCTGACTACGCGCCGAACGACGACCAGCCCGAGGCCGACGACGGCCCGCCGGTCCTGAGCGTTGCGGCGGCGGAAATCATCGAAACGCTTGAGACTCAGCTTGGCGAACTGAATGACCGCGTTTTGCGGCTCGCCGCCGAGCTTGAAAACACCCGGCGCCGTGGCGAACGCGAAAAGCAGGACGCGAGCCGCTATGCGATCGCGTCCTTTGCACGCGACCTCGTTAGCGTCGCCGATGTTTTTGACCGGGCGCTGGCCGCCCTGCCGCCCGAAGGCGTTGAGGCGAGCCCGGAGACGCTGTCGGCATTTGCCTCGGGCGTGCGCATGACCGAGCGGTCGCTGGCGTCGGCGCTCGAGCGCCACGGCGTCCGGAAAATCGACCCCAAGGGCGAAAAGTTCGACCCCAATCTGCATCAGGCCGTCGCGCAGGCGCCGTCGCCGGGGGTTCCCGCGGGCCACGTCGCCGAAACCGCGCAGCCGGGCTTTGTCATCGGCGACCGGGTGTTGCGCGCCGCGATCGTCATCGTCTCGACCGGCGAGCCCGCAGCAGCGCCAAACGGCGGACATATCGATACGATGGTCTAAAGCGCTGGGGCTTAAGCCCCGTCGCGGAGGCGGACGCGCTGCGTTTGCGCGGCGACAACCTTCGCCGCCCATGGCCGCGGCAGCGCTGTCATCAGCCAGACGACAAATTTGTTCCAGAGCCCCGGCACGAAAACGACATGGCCGCGTTCGACCGCATCGAGCGCCATCTCCGCGACGGGGCGCGCGTCCATGAACATGTAGCGCGGCAGCGCGTTGACAAGACCGCGCGTCCTGTTGACGTCGTGAAACTCGGAATAGGTAAAGCCCGGACACAGCGCCGAGACCAACACGCCTTTGCCGATGCTCTCCGCCGCAAGCGATTGCGAGAAGCTGACCAGAAATGCTTTCGTCGCACCATATAACGTATGGCCCGCCGAGCCCGGGATCAGGCCCGCGATCGAAGCGACGTTGATGATGCGGCCAAAGCCGCGCGCCTGCATTCCCGAAAGAAACAGCTGCGCAAGATGCGCGTAAGACGTGACCATCACTTCGATGAAGTCGCGGTGCACTTGCCACTCTGCGTTCTCGAAATGGCCGGGCTCGCCATAACCGGCATTGTTGATGAGGATATCGACGCGAACGCCCTCGGCGGCGATCGCTGCGGCAATCGCGGCGGGCACATCCGGCTGCGCGAGGTCGCCGACGACGACGAGCGTTGCGACGCCGTGATCTTTTTCAAGGCGCGCCGCGAGCGCCGCGAGGCGGTCCGCGCGCCGCGCCGTCAAAATGAGATTGGCGCCGCGCCCGGCGAGCGCCTCGGCAAACGCCTCGCCGATGCCCGCCGAAGCGCCGGTGACGAGCGCCCATTTTCCCTTGATGCTCATGGCGAATTCTTTCCCGGCGAAAATTGCGACGAAGCGTGCGCGTTTGAGACAGGCAGGCCCGCGCGCGCGGCGAACGGGATCGCCAATAAGGGCGCAGACGGACAATCATGACACTATCGGCTGATCCGCGGCGCGGCGCAAATGATTGTCGTAACGCGGTTAGCCGGATCAGAGGGCGTCAAACACTCAGTGGAGAAACAGCCATGACGACGCTCAAAGCCTGCTCACTCGCCGCCGCTACGCTTGCCCTCGCCGCCTATTCGACATCCGCAGGCGCCGCCGATCACAGTTTCCGTTTCCATGCGTCAGAACTTAACAGCCCTGAGGCTCTCTATGAGCGAATGGCAGCGCGCGCAGAGGCGGCCTGCACAACGCGCGGCCGTAAAGGTCTGTGGAGCAGAAGCGCCGAAAAGGCATGCGCCGCCGATCTGTTGGGCGATTTCATCGTTGGCGCCGGAAGTCCGGCGCTGACCGCTATCCATGCTGAAGGAGCGGACGCGCAGCTAGCCGCCTTGCGCTAGCGTCGCGGGTTGGCGCGGACGCGGCGCCGCGCAGACGGCGGCGAAGGCGGCGATCAGTATAAAGATCATCGCAAGATTGCCGGTCTGCGAGGTGATCGTGCGGCTGATCGCGATCGCCGCCGCCGAGGCAAAGCACGCGAGATAAAGCCCGCGGATCGCCGGCGGCGCCGTCATCGCCCGCTTCAACCCGGCAACGCCAAACGCCGCCAGCATGGCCAAAAAAGCGAGCGGCCCCGGCAAGCCGTAGTCGAGCGCGAGCGTCAGATAGTAATTGTCGATTGTCAGCGTCTGGCCCCAGAAGCCGAGAATGCGCGAGGAGCGTCCTGTGCCGTAGCCGAGCACAGGGCGCTTCATGATTTTCGGCCAGGCTTGCTCGATCTGATCGAGGCGCGACTGCGTCGAATTCGACGCCGAGACGCCGCCCTTGCCGGCGACCATCGCATAAACGCCAACGCCGACGACCGGCGACGCGATCAGCAGCAACGCCGCGCCGAGTCCGACGAGCGGGCGATAGCGCTCAGCGCGCGCGCGTTTGAGGAAAGCGGCAACGAAGACCGCCGCCATGAAGCCGATCGAAACCATCATGCCAAGCAAGGCGCCGCGTGAATTGGTCGCCACCGCGCCGATCAGAATGACGCCGAACGCCAATGCCCAAAGAGCGCGCGCGCGCGGCGCCGCGGCGCGCGCGGCAAACGCGAGCGCGAATGGCGCCATGAACGCCATGTGCTCGCCGAGCGACAGGGGATGCGTGTGCGAGCCCTGCGCACGGAAAAAGCCGTCGCGAATCTTCTGCAGCTGCGCATTTTGCAGCCACACCGCGTCGCCCGAAATGAACGGCGACAAGACGCTCGCCATCAAGCGCTGCGACAGCGCTTCGATAATCGCGACTGCCGCTACAATCACCGCGCCGATGAGGAACGCCTTGACGACCCGCTCGAAGTCGAGCGTGCGCCGGCAATAGGTAAGGACAGCGCAAAAGGGCAGCAGCCAGATGATCGACTGACGAAAGAATTCAGGAATGGCGAGCGCTTTTCCTTCCGCCAGAGGAAGGCTGAGAACGCCCAGCGCAAACAGCAGAAAGACGGAAGCCGAGACCGCCCCGCTGCGCCGCGCCGCCAATGCGAATTGCGCGCGCCGCAAGCGCGAGACCGTCATATCATAAAGCCACATGGCGCTGACGGCATAGAGTATGAGGCGCGGCGGCGTCAGGATCGGCATCGGCCCAAGTTTGACGAAGAGATAGACGGGCCAGACCGCGAGCAGAAAAGCGGCGATGAGGATTAGCCTGATGGCAAGCGCGCGCGGCGCGGCGCGCGCCGGCGGGGCCTTGGCGATCAACACTGCGACCGGCGGCAGGAGGAACACGATTGCGAGCGGCGGCGCGATAACCGCGCTTGCCGCTGCCAGCGCCACATAAAGCGTCAGGCCCGCCCAAAGCCCCGCCTTGCGAAGGAGGGCTGGCGGATCGACTTTAACACTTGAGGGCGCAGCTTGGGTCACGCGCCTTTCCTAGCCGAGGGCTCGGCGCCATTTGGTTAATGGAATCGGTCAGTCTGGCGCGCTGGAGCCTCGGGCGTTTGATAGGAAACGCCCGAAGCTCCGATCTTTTTGTAGTCGCGCCGGGTTCCGAAAAACCGGTGATTCCACTTTTTCGCCCGGCGCTCTAGCATGGCGTTTGCACGGGATTGAGTTCCTATGGACACCGCCGCCTACATCGTCACGCTTCTCGTTATTCTCGCTGTCGGCTTCTGGTATCTCGAAAACGAGATGAAGCAGTCGGACGGCGCGCATGGCCTGTTCGCGGTGCGGCAAGCGGAGGCGTCACGCAAGAAGCGCGCGGATAACAAAGCCCCCCGGTTCCGCCCGCGCGGCGCGGACGCGGCTGGCAAGGACGCCGAGCCTGCACCCGATTCCGGTTCAATCAGCGGCACAGCGAAATACCGCCGCAAGGAACGCGCGTGGGATCGCGCAGCAAAGCTCGACGATCAAGGTCTCGACTAGAGCTTCGGGCGGTTGATAGGAAACGCCCGAAGCTCTAGTCTTTTTGTGGTCGCGCCGGGTTCCGAAAAACCGGTGATTCCACTTTTTCGCCCGGCGCTCTAGCGCGTGAGGCGGCGCGCGTTAGCCCGCGCTTTGGCAAAGCCGGGTCTGACCCCTGCGGCAATCGCCGCTGTCGTCCGGCGCTGAAGTGCGGCAGAGCTTGCCGGCGGCGCCATCATGATCGACGCAAATGCGCCCGCCATTTTGAAATAGCCTTGCTGCGCCGCGAGGATTTTCTCCGGAACCATGCGCTGCGCCTCTCGACCGCCGGTCAAGTCGCCCGCCAGCATCGCAGCTTGCATGCGCATCAGCCGCATCGCGATCGTGACGCCCGCCGCATTCATCGCGGCTGCGCTTTCCAGCCAAAGGGAGAGAGGATCGTTTCTGCGCATGGATGATCAACTGCCGCGCGGCGCCGGAGTTCCAAACCGCAAGGCGTAATAGCGCACAATGTCGCGCGCGCTTCCCATGTACTCGCGTCCATTGGCGTGCGCGATGGCCGGAAAATCCCGGTGCGGAGCATCAGGGGCGAGCACGAGTGTCGGGCAGTTCCAACGCCCCTCGCCGAGGAGCGCGGTTATCCCGGCGCGCGGATGCGCCAGCTCTTCATAGCGCACCTCGAGGCCATGCAGGATCGCCGGATGCCAGGCAAGAAATCCCCACAATTCGGCGCATTCCGGACAGAACTCGCGCCGGCTATTGGCAAGGAAGCCGGGCGGGAGGAGGAAGAGAATGTCGCGGGTCATAAGCAGCGCTCCTGTCTTGTAAAAATGTTGAGGTCCTACACACCGCACGACTTTGCTGCCAACACTTCCGACAGCGGCAAGCGCTAATCCAATAAATTTTGCTCGCTCTTCGCCAAAAGTTTTGTACCGCCGGGGTCTCTCAAGCGCGCCTTGACTCTATTTCGATGATTGGCTAATCATCGAAATATGGACCTCGTTTTCAAAGCTCTTTCCGACCCGACGCGCCGGCGCGTTCTTGAGTTGTTGCGCGACGGGCCGATGAGCGCGGGCGACCTCGCCGCCGCCTTCGATGTTTCAAAGCCGACCATGTCGGCGCATTTCGCCGTGTTGCGCGAGGCGGGACTTGTCAGCTCAGAAAAGGCCGGAACGTCGGTTGTCTATCAGTTGAATATGTCGGTGCTGGAAGACGCGTTGTTCGGGTTCTCCAGCTTCTTCGGCTGGGAGAAAAAGCCGCGCGCGCACAAGAAGCCGCGGCGCTTCTCGCGCAAGGCGGCGTCGACATGAGCGAGAAAGCATTCCTGAAACGTGGACTTGCGTTGATCGGCGCCCTCGCATGCGCGGTGTTTGCAACGCGCATCGCCGCCGCGCTGGAAGCGTCCAGCGCGCAGGCGCTGCTGCGCGCCATTGGCGCGGCGCTTGGCGCGGTGTTGATGCTCAGCGGAAACTTTCTGCCGAAAATGGCCGACCCGCTTTCGTCACGATCAAGGCACCGCGCGCGGCGCAATTCCGCGACACGCCTCATGGGATGGCTTTTCACGCTTACAGGTATCGGCGTCATTGCGATTTTTCTTTTTGCGCCGCTCAGCGATGCGCCGCTGACGGCGAGCGCGCTTGCGGTCGGCGCCTTTGCAGCCAGCGCGGCGCTCGCGCTATGGGAGAGGACCGGCCCCTCCTTCACGATCGATCCGCCTACAGAATAGGAGATTTAAATGCGCATCGCTTTGATAGAAATCCTCAACGGCCTCCTTTGGGCGTTCGCTATCGTTCTTTCGACCGCGCTTTGGCGCGACGCCGCGCCGGAGATCAATTTCGCCGTCTGGGGCTTGCTCGGCTGGGTCTTCTCAAGCGCGATCCTGCTGTTCACCGTTCGGCGCCGGAACCCGCCGCAATAGCAAAGGGACGGGGTTTGGTTCGCCGCCTATACAAACTTGAGGGCAACCCTCGGTAAAGCACGCGGGGAGGCGAATGCTGGAGCGATCAGTGTATGGCGGGTGGAGCGCAGCGATACCCGCCGTACTTTTCCGCCAGAAAAATCTTGGCAATAACTGATAGGTATCGGCGCTTGAGCGCCGCATGGCCGGTATCGCTTCGCTCAACCCGCCCTACCAGGCAAAGCCCCTACGCCAACCCATCCCAAAACTTCTTCGCCCGGTCGAAGAACCCCTTCGACTGCGGGCATTTGTCGTCGCCGCCGGCCGCGCAAAACTCGCGCAGCAATTCCTTTTGGCGAGGCGTCATGTTGACCGGGGTTTCGACGCCGATTTCGACGTAAAGGTCGCCGCGCCCCTTTTGGTTGAGGCGTGACATGCCGCGCCCCTTCACTTTGAAGCGCTTGCCGGTCTGCGATCCCTCGGGGATGTCGATCGAGATGCGCCCGCCGTCGATTGTTGGCGCTTCGATCGCGCCGCCTAAAGCCGCCGCTGTCATCGGCACCGGCACGGCGCAGAAGAGATCGGCGCTGTCGCGGTCGAAGAGCTCGTGCGCTTTCAACTCGACGAAGATGTAGAGATCGCCCTCCGGTCCGCCGCGAGGACCCGCTTCACCCTCCCCGGCAAGCCGGATGCGCGTTCCGGATTCGATTCCGGCGGGGACATCGACAGCGAGGGTCCGCTCGCGCCGGACGCGGCCCTGCCCGCCACAATCCGTACACGGATCGGCGATCACGCGCCCCTCGCCGCCGCATTGAGGGCAGGTACGCTCGAGCGTGAAGAAGCCTTGCTGGACGCGCACTCGCCCCGCGCCGCGACAGGTTCCGCACGCAGTAGGACCAGAGCCGGGGCGCGCGCCCGAGCCCGTACAGGTCTCGCACGACACGGAACCCGGAACGGTGATCGTTGCCTTCTTGCCGTGAAAAGCCTCTTCCAGCGAAATGTCGAGCGCGTATTTGAGATCGGCGCCGCGCCCCGGGCCCCTTCCCCCGCGTTGCCCGCGCCCGCCCATCAGGTCGCTGAACAGGTCTTCGAACACATCGGAAAATGCTGACGCATCAAAGCCCGCGCCGCCGGCAAAGCCCCCATTGCCGCCGCCGCCATTCTTGAAGGCGGCGTGGCCGAAGCGGTCATAGGCGGCGCGCTTTTGCGGATCCGACAGGATCTCGTAAGCCTCGCCCACTTCCTTGAACTTTTGTTCCGATGCCGGGTCACCCTGATTGCGGTCAGGGTGATGCTTCATCGCCGCCTTGCGAAAGGCAGCCTTGATGGCGGCTTCGTCCGCGCTGCGATCAACGCCCAGCAGTGAGTAAAAGTCTTGCGCCATGGCCCCTCGCTCGTAGGGCGGATGGAGCGAAGCGATATCCGCCGGCCGCCAGACGACGCGGCGGATATCAGCCTTCGGCCTCCGTCCGCCCTACGTTATTCCTTCTTGTCGCCGTCGACTTCTTCGAAATCGGCATCGACGACTTTCTCATCGCCGGAGCCGGATCCGGGCGCATCGCCGCCGGAAGCGCCCGCGCCTTGCGACTTGTACATCGCTTCGCCGAGCTTCATCGCGGCTGACAGCATCGTCTGGGTATCGGCGGCGATTTTTTCCGCGTCCGAATTGCCGTCGTCGAGCGTCACGCGCAAGGCCGAGACCGCATCTTCAATCGCCTTCTTTTCAGCGGCCGAAAGCTTGTCGCCATAATCCTTGAGCGCCTTGTCGGTCTGGTGGATGGCGCTTTCGCCGTGGTTCTTCGCTTCGACGCGGGCGCGGCGCGCCTTGTCTTCCTCGGCGTGGCTTTCGGCGTCTTTCACCATCTTTTCAATGTCGCCGTCGGAGAGCCCGCCCGACGCCTGAATGCGGATGGACTGCTCCTTCGCTGTCGCCTTGTCTTTGGCGGAAACATGCACGATGCCGTTGGCGTCGATGTCAAACGTCACCTCGACCTGCGGCACGCCGCGAGGGCTCGGCGGGATGCCGACGAGGTCGAACTGGCCGAGCAGCTTGTTGTCAGCCGCCATCTCGCGCTCACCCTGGAAGACACGGATCGTCACCGCCGACTGATTGTCTTCCGCGGTCGAAAACGTTTGCGATTTCTTCGTCGGAATTGTGGTGTTGCGCTCGATCAGGCGCGTGAAGACGCCGCCCAGCGTTTCAATGCCGAGTGACAGAGGCGTCACGTCGAGGAGGAGGACGTCCTTGACATCGCCCTGCAGGACGCCGGCCTGGATCGCCGCGCCGAGCGCGACAACTTCGTCCGGATTGACGCCCTTGTGCGGCTCCTTGCCGAAGAAGCCTTTGACGGTTTCTTGCACCTTGGGCATGCGCGTCATGCCGCCAACAAGAATGACCTCGTCGATGTCAGCCGCCGAGAGCCCTGCGTCTTTCAGCGCCGCCCGGCAGGGCTCGACCGTCTTCTTGATGAGATCCTCGACAAGGCTTTCGAGCTTCGAGCGCGACAGCTTCATGGTGAGGTGTTTGGGGCCGGTCTGGTCTGCCGTGATAAAGGGAAGGTTCACCTCGTACTGCGCGGTTGACGACAGTTCCTTCTTCGCCTTTTCGGCCTCTTCCTTCAGGCGCTGCAGCGCGAGTTTGTCCTTGCGCAGATCAATGCCCTGATCTTTCTTGAACTCGTCCGCGAAGTAATCGACGAGACGCATGTCGAAGTCTTCGCCGCCAAGGAACGTGTCGCCATTCGTCGCCAGCACTTCGAAAACGCCGTCGCCGATCTCAAGAACGGAAATGTCGAACGTGCCGCCGCCAAGGTCATAGACGGCAATTTTCTTGCCCTCTTTCTTCTCGAGGCCGTAGGCGAGCGCTGCGGCCGTCGGCTCGTTGATGATGCGCAAGACCTCAAGCCCGGCAATCTTGCCGGCATCCTTGGTCGCCTGCCGCTGCGCGTCGTTGAAATAGGCGGGGACCGTGATGACGGCTTGCGTCACTGTCTCTCCGAGATAGGCCTCGGCCGTTTCTTTCATCTTCTGCAGGATGAACGCGGAAATCTGCGAGGGCGCGTATTTGTCGCCGCGGCTTTCAACCCACGCATCGCCATTGGCCCCTTTCGAAATCTTGTAGGGCACCATGCCGATATCCTTCTTCACCATCGGGTCTTCGAATGGGCGGCCAATAAGGCGCTTGATGGCGAAGAAGGTGTTCTCAGGGTTGGTGACGGCCTGCCGCTTGGCCGGCTGGCCAACGACGCGCTCGCCATCGGCGGTGAAGGCGACAACCGACGGGGTCGTGCGCGCGCCTTCGGCGTTCTCGATGACCTTTGGCGTTTTGCCTTCCATGACGGCGACGCAGCTGTTCGTCGTGCCGAGGTCAATGCCGATTACCTTGCCCATATCTCTTCTCCAATGCGGCGGGCCGCCGGCGGCAAGGAGGGGGAGCGTCTTGGCCGGGCCTCAATAAAGCGACAGCGCCCGGACAGCCCCCGATCCTTGTCACGCCAAAGGTCGGCCCCCGACTTTCCTCTGATTAAAGGGTTGACGGGGTCGGCAAGAGAAAACCCCTCCTGCCGCTGGAGCGGGATATAGGGAGGGCGCTAAGCGCCCGCAACCCGGGACGCGATCCGGGGCTTCTGGACTTGCGCGGCCATAAAATGCGGCGCCGGCGCAGCGCTGCAATTGGCCAAAGGTTGCGCAGGCAAGGCTGGCGATTCGATCAGCGCCCTTCGCTTCCCGGAGTCGGAAAGGTCACCCGGCAGCATCCGAGGTTGATCGATCGAGCCTGTTCGACGCTAACCCCCGGCGCCAGCGAATAGCGCACCGATCGCGATACGCGCTCTGTGACGACGAGCCCGCCTTCCCGAAGGACTTTCAGATGATGAGACAATAGGTTTTGCTCAATCGCAATTTTATCCAACAAGTCGCTGACGGTACGGGGCGCAAGCCCAAGCGCGCGAACCACCGCAAGGCGCACCGGATTCGATAAGAGGTCGAGCCGCGCGGCGCACTCCGTCGCCGCCGAAATGCCAGTTGGGTCCTGGCCCGCCGCATCCTGGATCGTCGCCCTGCCCGCCATCACATCAACTAAATTTGATATCAAAAAGTTCTGGGATAGAGGTAAGGGACTGACGGAGCGCTCGTCAAGACGACGGCTGCCGACGAACTTTCAATATTGCCTTGGGGACCTCATGACAAATCACAGAACGCACCTTGCCGCCGGCGCTTGCGCCGCGGCCCTCGCCGTTTCTCACGGCGCCGTTGCGCGCGCGCAAAACGCGGACGCAACGGCAGCCGCTGACACAATAATTGTAACGGCGCAAAAGCGCGAACAGGACGTGCAAGACGTCTCGCTCTCAATCGATGTCATCCGCGGGTCGGAACTGGACAATATCCGCGCCGGCGGGCGCGACATCCTCTTTCTTGCCGGCCGCAGCCCGAGCGTTTTCGCTGAGGCGTCATCGGGGCGGACGTTTCCGAGATTTTATATTCGCGGCCTTGGCAACACGGACTTCGATCTTAACGCCAACCAGCCGGTCAGCCTCGTTTATGACGAGGTCGTCCTCGAGAATCCGATCCTGAAAGGTTTTCCGGTCTTCGACCTTGACCGCATCGAGGTGCTGCGCGGCCCGCAAGGAACGCTGTTTGGCCGCAATACGCCGGCGGGTGTCATTAAATTCGATAGCGCAAAACCGACAGGGTCCTTCGAAGCCTACAGCCGGGTTTCCTATGGCCGCTTCAACACTGTCGACGCTGAAGGCGCGATCTCGGGGCCCATCGCAGGCGATGCGCTCTCGGCCCGTCTGTCGGTGCTTTTCCAGCGGCGCGACGATTTCGTCGATAATCAGTTTGCGGAAGACTTCCCCGGCGCCGTCACCGGCGACGGCGCTGACGGCTTTGAAGATTTTTCCGAGTTCGCGGGCCGGCTACAGTTTCTGTGGACGCCGAGCGAGACCTGGTCAACGCTGCTCAACGTGCACGGACGCCGCCTTGATGGAGGCTCGCGCCTATTCCGCGCCAACATCATCGAGCCCGGCGTTGGCGGCCTCGTCGCAGGCTTTGAGCGTAGCGAAACGGCGCAGGACGCGACGCAACAGCTCGATGTTTATAATTTCGGCGTCAGCGCAAAGACCGACTGGGACGTCGGCTTTGGCGTGATCACCTCCGTGTCGAGTTACGACACTGTCGGCATCACGGCGCGCGGCGATGTCGATGGCGGGTTTGGCGCCGATTTCGCGCCGCCCTCCGGACCCGGATTTATCCCCTTCGCGGCGGAAAGCGCCGACAATATTACTTGCCACTATCAGTCGACGAGCGAGACGCGTCTTGCCTTCAAGCCCGCGCCCGATATCGATTCAACGGTTGGCGTCTTTTTCTTCAAGGAGAACCTCGAGCTTGAAAACCTCAGCTTCGACACGCTGGCGGCGGGCGCCGAGAACGGACGCGCCATTCAGGATCAGGAAACTTTTGCCTTTGCCGCGTTCGCGTCATCAAGCTGGCAAGCGAGCGACCGGCTTACGCTTCAGGGCGGCGTCAGGCTGTCGGTCGAGGACAAGGACTTCGTCGCGGAGCGCCTTGTCGGGCCGTTCGGATCGGGAACGCTCGGCCCTGTCGCGGTCAACCTCAACGATACGGTCCTCAGCGGCGATGCGTCTGCGACCTACGCGTTCACCGAACGCCTCAGCGGCTTTGTGCGCTACGCGCGCGGGTTCCGGGCGCCAAACGTGCAAGGACGCATCGTTTTCGGAGATGCGATTACCACAGCTGATACCGAAACCGTCAACTCGATCGAAGCGGGCTTGAAGACCGATTTCTGGAATGGCCGTGGGCGGATCAACGTCACCGGCTTTTACTACCGTACAAAAGACCAGCAGCTGACGGCTGTCGGCGGCGCCGGCAATTTCAATCAGCTTCTCAATGCCGACGCCGTTGTCGGCAGCGGCTTTGAACTCGATGCAACGCTGCGCCCGACGGACGCGCTGGAGGTGTCGGCGGGCGTGTCGCTGAACACTACGCGCATCGACAGCCCGGGGCTTGAGGTCGGCGTATGCGGCGCGCCTTGCGCCGTGACCGACCCGCGTGCGGCAAACGGCAATGCGCTGATCGACGGCAATTCGCTTCCCCAGGCGCCGCGCTGGATCGCGAACGCGAGCGCGCGCTATGCCGTTCCGGTCAAGGGCGGCGAAATCTTCGTCTTTACCGATTGGGCTTATCGGAGCCGGATCAATTTCTTCCTCTACGACAGCGTCGAATTTCAGGACGCGAACGAACTGACAGGCGGCGCGCGGATTGGCTACGCGCGCGACGACGGCTGGGAGGTCTCCGCTTTCGGAAGAAATATCACCAACGATGTTTCGATCGCCGGCGCGATCGATTTCAACAATTTTTCCGGTTACGTGAACGAGCCGCCACTGTGGGGCGTCGAAATCTCCCGGCGGTTTTGACGACGCGATGCGCGTCAGAGGCGCGGCATGACCATAATTTTCTGCCAGATCTTGCGCGATAGCCCGGTTGTTAGCGTCTCGACATCGCTAGCCGCCGCCGCCACTTCGCCATCCTTGCAGCACTGCGCAAGCAGCGCCGCGAGTTTGGCCGTCAACGACAGCATCTCGCTGCAATAGTCGAGGTACCGCTCGAGCAGCGCGCCCGACAAAGGCTGTTTCGGGGAGTGTGTGGTCGCCGCCAGCGCGGAGCCCTCGCGCCACGGGTCTTTGGTCAGCTGGTGCATGTCAACGACATGCGCGATCGAGCGCAATTCATGAAGATACCCAAGCGCGCGCGAGCGCTTGTAGCGCTCTTCCATCCGGCCGAGGGCGACAACCCCAAGGCCGACAAGGACCGCGATGTTCATCACCGGTTCAAGCACCTGCACAAAACTTGTCGCGCGCCAGTCAAAGCCGTCATAATGGAGACCTGACGCGAGGAATGCCGCAGCGGCGGCGCCCGCGGTCCAGACCGCATAAACCCCCGCCCGAATCCAGCGCTGCGGCTGGCCGAGGCGTTCGGCTTCCTCGGCGCAGCGCCTCGCCGTCGCCAAAAGCTCATCGGCAACGCCCTTTAGTCCCGACGCCGGAAACCGTTCATTGATGCGCAGCGCAAGCTTTTCGATCGTCTCGATAACGCAATCGGCGCGCAGCGTTCGGTAGGCCATCGGATCGCCCTTTCGGCGCGGACCCTAGCCTGACGCGATTAACCGGAGCTTTGCGCGACAGGACTGCGCCTTTTCGAGCGGGCAGTCTTGAAACGGCGCTTTTGAGTGTGAAGAGTCGCGGGCGCCGGAGGCGGCGTTTCGTGCGCAGAACCATGCTGTTGTTTGCCTTCGTCTCGCCTTCTCACTCACTTGGCGATTGGCCATGATCGTCCTTGGCCAAACGATCAGCGCGCAGCACAATGGGCGTTCAGAGATCGGCGCAGCTAGTTGAAATCGCGCACCACGCGAAAGCCGAGATCGCTGCGCCGCGACCCGGCAACCGCGCCATCGCGGTGGGCCGGCCTGAGGCTTGATGCGGGCGTGTTCCAGGCCCCGCCTTTGACGACGCGCGAACCGCACGCTCCGCCGACAGCAGAGGCGTCCGCCGGGCGGCCGTCGTGGCTCGCCCGCCAGCAATCGGCCGTCCATTCCCACACATTGCCGTGCATGTCGTACAGTCCGAAAGCGTTCGGCGCGAAAACGCTGGCGGGCGCCGTGCGCCCGTATGAGCGCCCGGGCGCTCCAGCAAGATCTTCTTTTGCGGCGTCGTAATTGGCACGCGCGGCATCGATCAGGCCCTCAAAAGCGAAGGGCGTCGAAGTGCCGGAGCGCGCGGCGTACTCCCATTCGGCTTCCGTCGGCAGCCGATAGCGAGAGCCTGTCGTGGCGGACAGCCAGGCTGCATACGCTTCCGCCTCAGCGTGACTGACATTGATGACAGGGCGCTTGCCGCGGCCCCAGCCGGCATCAGACGGGCGCGCAGCGCAGCCGCCACCCGCCACGCACGCGGCCCATTCGTCGAATGTCGTTTCGCGCACGGCGATCGCCATGCGCCGCGTCAGCGTCACACGCGTCTGCGGGCGCTCAAAATCCTTGCCGCCGGCCTCGCTGGCGCTGGCGCCCATGAGAAACGAGCCCGGATCAATCTCGGCAAGGTCCGGGCATTCAAGGCATTCGCGGAAATAGCGGCCAAAATAGGCATTCTCGGCTGCGGCGCCGCCGGTCGCGCTGAACGCAAGGCCGGCGATAAGGTCGGCGTCATCATTTGTTTCGGCGTCGTAAGGCTGCGCCATGGCCTCGATCGCCGCCAGGGCTTGCGCAACCTCATCATCCGGCGCCAACGCATCATCGTCCGTACCGGGAGCAGCATCAGCGACAGGCGCCGCCCCACCGTCGCGAAGGCCGGCGGCGGGCTCATTTGCGTCAACAAGCACGTCCAGCGCTGGCGTTTGATTATTTGTTGCCGTGTCGGGCGCACCTTCAACCGCACCTTCGGCGACACCGTCCGTTTCTGGCTCGGCCGCGAGCGGCTGGACAAAGGCGACGACCGGATCGTCCGCAGCGGGCCTTGCCCGGCGCCCGTCGGAGACGCCAATCATCAGCGCCGCCGCCCCCGCGCCAGCAAGCGCGGCGATGAACAATCCGGCGCCAATGGCGGCGCGCGGGACATTCGGACGCGGACGGATCGTTTCGATGCGATCTTCCCCGAACAACGGCTCGTGCGCGGGCGCGCCTTGCGCGCGCAGCGGCCCCGGCGTCTCGACTTGCGGGGCCGCAATGACGGGCGAGGGCCCGCGATCATTGGCAGCGCTTGGGGCGGCATTGGCGGTGATGGCGGGGCGGACGACGACGCCCCGGCGCGTTGCAAGCTCAAGTTCGTCGAGCACAAACTTCCAGCGAGGATCGTCAGGGCGCCCGTTCCAGCCGGCCAGATCCATCGGCCACAAATGTTCAAAGCTCGGCGGCGGCGGCGCGCGCCCCAAAGCAACCGGCACCAGGACCCGGCGCGCGAGCGCCGAGCGGGCAGCCGACAGGATCGGCTTGGATGTGGCGGAGGCTTGCGACCAGACGACCAGCGCCGCCGCCGCCGGGTCGTCATTCGTGCTCGCGTCATAGCCGCTCGCCGCCAGCGCGTTTGCGATCTTGTCGGCAAAGCCGATATTTTCAGGCGCAAAAAGAAGCCGGACCTTGCTCATTCGCGACGGCGCTTTCTGATGGACGGCGCCTGTCCCCGCAACGGGCCCCGACCCTGTGTTGTTCCCCGATTGCGGCCGCGACAACAAGGGCGGCAGCGCTCCGGCGCATTTAAACTTTGGCAGCTTTGTGTTCTTGCTATGTTCTAAATCAGATGGCATAGTCAACGCAATCGATGGGGAGCGGGGCTGATGGTTGCACAACTGACGACGTTCGCTTTTCATGGCGTCGAGGCGCGCGCCGTGACCGTGCAAGTGCAATTGGGCGGCAGCGGCAGCAACCACTTTGCGCTTGTCGGCTTGCCGGACAAGGCGATCTCTGAAGCGCGCGACCGGGTCAGCGCCGCCCTTACCGCCATCGGGCTTGGATTGCCGCCCAAACGTGTCACCGTAAACCTTGCGCCGGCCGACTTGCCGAAAGAGGGCGGTCACTTCGATCTGGCGATTGCGCTTGGCCTGCTGATGGAAATGGGCGCCTGCCCGCGCGACGGCGCCGACGGGTATGCTGTGATCGGCGAACTCGGGCTCGACGGGTCGGTCGCGCCTGTCAACGGCGCGCTGCCGGCGGCTGTCGCTGCGAACGCGCATGGGCTCGGCCTGATCTGTCCGGCGGCCAATGGCCCTGAGGCTGCGTGGGCCGGGAAGGACATCGCGATTATCGCACCGAAGAGCCTCATTCAGCTCATCAACCACTTCAAGGGAACGCAGGTTCTCTCGCCGCCTGCGCCCGGCGTCGTCGAAGGCTTGCCGGCGTGCCCGGATATTCGCGAGGTCAAAGGCCAGGAAAGCGCCAAGCGCGCGCTCGAGGCCGCCGCTGCGGGCGGGCACAATCTTTTGATGGTCGGCCCGCCGGGCGCCGGCAAGTCGATGCTCGCGCGGCGCCTGCCCGGTCTGCTGCCGCCGCTGACGCCGGAGGAAATGCTGGAAGTCTCGATGGTTCAGTCGATGGCTGGCCTCCTCGAGGGCGGGCGCTTGACCCGCGCGCGGCCGTTTCGGGCGCCGCACCATTCAGCGTCAATGGCGGCAATGGTTGGCGGCGGCATGCGGGCGCGGCCGGGCGAAGCCTCGCTCGCCCATCACGGCGTCCTTTTCCTTGACGAATTACCGGAATTTCCCCCGCAAGTTCTCGATAGCTTGCGCCAGCCCATGGAGACCGGCGACGTGCTGATTGCGCGAGCGAATTTCCATGTGCGCTATCCAGCGCGATTTCAGTTGATTGCGGCGATGAACCCGTGCCGCTGCGGCCATGGCAAAGCGTCCGGCCGGGCATGCGGGCGGGGCCCGAATTGCGAGGCGAGCTATCAGTCGCGCGTCTCCGGGCCGATGCTGGACCGCATGGACATCGCGATTGAACTCGCGCCCGTGATGCCCGCGGACCTTGCGGCCCCGGCCAATGGCGAGCCGACGGCAAGTGTTGCGCGGCGCGTTGCCGACGCCCGCAGCGCGCAGATTGAACGCTCGGTTGCTGAAACAGGCAGCGCGGCCGTCAATGCGGCGCTGCCCGATGGCGCGCTCGAGCGCGTTGCGGCGCCGGACGCGGAGGGCGCCAGCCTGTTGACGCGCGCCGCTGAAACGCTCGGGTTCTCGGCGCGGGGGTATCACCGGATCTTGCGCGTTGCGCGAACGCTCGCCGACCTTGAAGGCCAGACGGGCGTCCGGCGCCGGCATATCGCCGAGGCCGTCAGCTATCGCCGCCGTGACAGCGGGGCGGCGGGGCAGGCGTATAGCGCGCAATGCGCCCACGCGTAATCGGCCGGCCCGAAGACACGCCCGGCGTTAACCACGCCAGCTAACCGAAAGTTCAGGCTGATCGCCGACCTTTCTCCTTTCTGCCGCTCATCCTGCCGCGCAGAGGGGGAACCGCTCAGCATGATCGCCGCACGCACACCCGCCCGGGAAGGCCAGAGGCGCGATGCGGGAACGCTCGTTCCCGGCGCGATCGCGCGGCAAGGCAAAAAAATCTCGGCTCATCGTGCGTGAGTCCATGATTGCCCCCGATGATCTCTCTCCATCCTCTGGCGATCTGATCGTGTTGTGCGATGAGAGCGACATCATCCGCTTCGTCAGCCTCTCGTTTGCGGCAATTTTTGGCGGCGGCGCCGGCGAAAGAGCAAACAAGACCCCAGGCGACTGGCACGGAAAAGTTTTTGCGCCAGGCGCGCGCGCCGCGCGCGGCGAGGGCATATCCTTCAGAACCGGCGGCGTCGCCGGCGGCGCGATTGAGTGGCGCCTCGAATGTCTCGGCAGCGGCGAGAAGCTTTATGCCGGCCGCCCCGATCCTGCGCCTGACGCTGCGCCCGGCCGTGCGGAGGCGGCAGAGCCTGGGCGCACCGACGCGAACAATCTTGCCGCCGCGCGCGACGAGGCGCGCATGAAGTTCATCGCGACCCTCAGTCACGAAATGCGCACGCCGCTCAACGGCATTCTCGGCATGGCAACCTTGCTGCTCGACACCGGACTCAATTCCAATCAGCGCGCTTATGTCGATGCCGTCAAACAATCGGGCGACGGCCTTCTGGCGCTGATCAACGACCTGCTCGATCTTTCGAAACTCGACGCCGGAAAACTTCAGCTGGAGCGTGCGCCTTTTGATCCGTATACGCTCGTCCAGGGCGTTGCCGAGCTGCTTGCCCCGCGCGCGGCGGAGAAAGGCATTGAGATCGGCTGTTTTGTCGATCCCTCAACGCCGCGCCGGCTGACCGGCGACGAAGCGCGCATCCGGCAGGCGCTGCTCAATCTCGCGGGCAATGCCGTGAAGTTTACCGATGACGGCGGCGTCGCCATTGAAGTCAGAGCCGAAGAGGACGCCGGAGGCGTTCGCCTTGTCCTCGCCGTGCGCGATACCGGCGTCGGCATCCCGGCCGAGGCGCAGGCGCGCCTGTTTGAAGAATTCGCGCAAGCGGACGATGACGCCGTGCGCCGTTCGGAGGGGACCGGCCTTGGCCTTGCGATCACACGCCGTCTTGCGCACGCGATGGGCGGCGATGTCGCCGTCAAAAGCGCGCCGGGAAAGGGAAGCGTCTTCACGCTGTCGATCCATGCGGGCGCGCACGCGGATTGGCCGGAAGTCCACAGAATTGACGCCCCGCCCGTCGTCATTGCGACGCGGTCTACGATCCTTGCACGGATCACCCGCCTGCAGATGCAGGCGTTTGGCGCGGAAAAAATCCGCATCATCGATGACCCGAAGGATGTTGTCTTTGCCTTGCGCGAAGCGCCGGGCGCGCTCTTCCTCTGCGATATGGAGATTGCCGAATCGCTCCCGCGCGATGCAATTGCGCTTGCGGGGCGCGCCATCGTTCTCGCCCCGGTGACGGCGCACGGCGCGGTCGAAGGGCTGCGCATGAAGGGCTTTGAGGGGTATCTGATCAAGCCTGTGCGCCACGCGACCTTGATGCGCGAGGTTGCGCGCGGACCACGGCGCGCGGAGCCTGCGATGACGCGCACTGCACCGCAGAAATTTGACCAGGCGCTGAGGGTTCTGCTCGCCGAGGACAACCAGATCAACGCCGTTCTGGCGACCACGCTGATCCGGCGCGGCGGCCACAAAGTGGACGTGGCGGCCAACGGCGTCGAGGCGGTCGCCGCTGCAGCGGCTGGCGGCTATGACCTCATCTTTATGGATATGCACATGCCGGAAATGGACGGCCTCGAGGCGAGCCGGCGCATCCGCGCGCTGCCGGCCCCTGCCGGCGCGACGCCAATCGTTGCCCTGACCGCGAACGCGATGGCGGCCGACCGTCAAAAATGCCTGGCCGCCGGCATGAACGACTTCCTGTCAAAGCCGTTTGAACCGGACGACCTGACCGCGATGCTCGCCAAATGGGGAACGCGCCGCGCGCTCGACGCGGCGTCCTAGGCTTTAGGCCTTCTTCTCGCCGCGAACGCCGCTAGGGTGCAAAGTTCGCGGAACAAAGGTAATTATGACCATAGCGACCCCTGACGACGCGGCATCGCCGAAGCGGTCAACTCTCGATGCCCTGAAATCTTACCTGACGCCGCGCGGCTTGATGATGCTGATTTTCGGCTTCTCGAGCGGCCTGCCGTTCTACCTCATTTTTCAGACGCTTTCGATTTGGTTACGCGAGGAAAATGTTAGCCGGAGCGAAATCGGGCTGTTCGCTTGGGCAGGCTTCGCATTCACTTTGAAGTTTCTTTGGGCGCCAATCATCGACCGCGCGCCGGTCCCATTTCTTGAGGCGCGAGTCGGACGGCGGCGCGCATGGATGGTTGTAGCGCAGGCCGCAGTCGCCGCGACGCTGGTTGCGATGTCGTTCGCAGACCCCGGGTCGGGTCTCGGTTACACGGCGATAATCGCGGTCTTGATTGCTTTTGCCGCCGCCACCCAAGACATCGCCATCGACGCATGGCGGATCGAAGCCGCGCCGGCGTCCGAGCAAGGCATGATGGCGGCGATGACCCAGTATGGCTATCGAATGGGGATTCTGACTTCAGGCACTCTCGCCTTGATTATAGCCGACCAAGCGAGCTGGCCGCTCGCCTATCAGTCGATGGCCGCGCTGATGATCGCATGCATGGGCGTTGCGATTTTTGGCCCAAAGGTCGAGGCCGGACTCTATCAGGCGCCAGAGCGTCTACCGTTCATGCGCGCACTTCGCGAATCAGTGATTGGTCCGTTTGCAGACTTTCTGAAGCGCTACGGTATTGTAGCGGTTGCGATTCTTCTGTTCATATCGCTTTACCGTATTCCTGATTTCGTCATGGGATTCATGACCGGCCCCCTCTATGTCGACATTGGATATGACAAGACGCAGATTGGGGTGATCCGCGGCGGCGTCGGCATGTTCGCGACGATGTTCGGCGTCTTCGTCGGCGGGCTCGTGCTGCTTCGAATGGGGTTTTTTTCGTCGCTGGCAATCGGCGTCGTGGTCCAGTCGGCCACTAATCTGCTTTACTCCTGGCTTGCGGTAATGCCGGCGGACAATCTCTATTTGTCGATCGCGGTCGTTGGCGACAACATTGCCTACGGTTATGCGGGAACTGTGTTGATCGCCTATATGTCAAGCTTGACCAATACCGCATTCACCGCCACGCAGTATGCGCTCTTCAGTTCGTTCTACGCATTGCCGGGCAAATTCGTCGGCGGCTTTTCTGGATTTATCGTCGATGCGGTCGGTTACGTTTGGTTTTTCGCTTACACGGCGCTCATCGGAGTTCCGGCCCTCGCCCTGCTACTGGTGCTGAAGAAGTCGGAAAAGGCCCTGCGCGCAAACCCCGTCAGTCAGCCGCCGGAGGCCCGCGACACCATTGCGCGCCAATATGAAGGCGCCGGGACGACTCCTAAAAGCGGGGTCTGACCGCGCCGCCCGCCCCTAATCCGCCCTGCCGGCGGCAAGGCAATCATCAAGGCCCGGCGCTTTTTCGCCTGACACCAGCGCGCCAGTATCAAGGCGCGTAACGCGCCGTTCGCCTTTTTCGTCCGGGTACAGAATGACTATCAGGGCGCACTGATCAAGCGCATAGCGGCGAAATTCGCCGGCGCCCTCGATGCGCGTCAGGTCCGGGATCCCCAGCGCCTTGTCGATCTCGCCGGCCGTCTTGCCGTCAAGATCGCCAGCGACAAAGGCGGGCGGCGCGTTGGCGCGTTGGGCACGCGACGGCAACTTTGCGCCAGCGACCGGCGCAGACGCCGTCGCACAGCCGGCCGCCGCCAAACCGAGGGCCATCAGGCAGGCGCGCATCCTCATTTTCATCATCAGGCTCCTTGACCAAACGCCCTTGACCAAACGCGATGTGCGCCTGACAACGCGTTTCGATATGAGACGCGTCTGCCTGCTTAAGGCGACGCGGCGCGGACGACAATGAGCATTTGAGGCACGAAGATGCTATCTCCTTCCCTCGACGTCGTCGGCGTCGGCAATGCAATCGTCGATGTGCTGGCGCAGGCCGAGGACGAGTTTCTCGCCGCGCACGGCATTCCGAAAGGCGGCATGATCCTGATCGATGAGCCGCGCGCCAAGGCAATTTATGCGGCAATGGCGCCGGGCGTAGAAGTCTCGGGCGGATCGGCGGCCAATTCAATCGCCTGCATCGCGTCGCTCGGCGGCCATGGCGGCTTTGTCGGCAAGGTCTCGAAGGACGATCTCGGCGAGATTTTCCGCCATGACCTGCGCGCGCTTGGCGTTGTCTTCGACGCGCATGCGTTGGACCGCGGGCCGGGCACCGGGCGCTGCCTCATCAATGTGACGCCCGACGCGCAGCGCTCGATGACGACCTATCTCGGCTCGGCAGGACTGGTCTCGCCAGCCGACATCGACGACGACATGATCGAGCGCGCGTCGATCACGTTTTTTGAAGGCTATCTCTTTGAACAACCCGTCGCGCGCGAAGCGTTTGTCAAAGCCTGCCGCATCGCCAAGCGCGCGGGAAAACGCGCCGCGCTGACCCTGTCCGATTCAAGCTGCGTCGAACGTCAGCATACGGCGCTGATCGCCTTCAGCAAGGCGCATGTCGATGTCTTGCTCGCCAACGAGCGCGAGGCGCAGACGCTGTTTGGCACAAGCGATATGAGCGTCATCGCCGAGAAAGCGCGCTCGCTCTGTCCGCTCACCGCCATCACCCTTTCTGAGCGCGGATCGATCCTTATTCCGCGGGGCGGCGACATTGTGACGGTTGCGCCGGTCAGGCCCGATCGGCTGGTCGATACGACCGGGGCAGGCGACGCCTATGCGGCGGGGCTTTTGTTTGGCCTCTCGCGCAGTTTGCCGCTGGAAAAATGCGGCGCACTCGGATCGCTGGCCGCTGCGGAAGTCATCAGCCATTTCGGCGCGCGCCCCCAAGCCAAATTGAAGAAACTTGCGATTGAAGCGGGGCTGCTCGCGTGAAGCGCGGCCTTCTTGTATCGCTCGGCGTGATCGCCGCGCTTGGGCTCGCCGCCTTTATGAATCGTGAAGCGCTGGTGTTGACCGCGCTCGGGCTGTCGACGGAGAAGCGATCGCTCGATGAGCAGATCGCGCTCCTTGCGCCGCATGTCGAGATTTTTGCGCCCGCGACCGGCAAGCCGCCCTATCCCGCCTTCATTCAGTTTCACGGATGCTCGGGCTATCGCCCGCCCTGGTCGGCGCGCTGGGCGGCTGTCGCCAACGCGGCCGGCTGGCTGGCGATTGGCGTCGACAGCAACGGCGCGCGCGGCATCGGCCGCGAGGACGCGCTGAAAACCATTTGCGCCGGCAAGAAACTGATCGGCCAGGAACGCGCGGGCGATATATCGGCTGCGATCGAAATCGCGCGGCGGCGCAGCGACGTCGATCCGCAGCGTATCGTCCTTGCCGGTTGGTCGCATGGCGCCTGGTCGGTCATGGACTATGTCGCGCTGATGAGCGCCGGGCGCGCGCCCGCCTCGTTGACGTCGGCGCCGGCGCGCGCCGGGATTGCCGGTGTCGCGCTTTTCTATCCCTATTGCGGAGAGGGAAGCTGGTCGCGGGTCACGCGGTGGAAAGAGGCGCCGCCGGTCCTCGCCTTTGTCGCCGGGCGCGATTCAATCGTCAGCGCCGAGGAATGCCGCGCCGCGTTCGCGAAGCTGAAGCGCGACGGCGCCGCCGTCGATCTTGCCGATTATCCGGATGCGGATCATGCGTTTGATGACCGGACGAATGTCGGCGGCCCGTATGAATATCTCTACGACGAAGCGGCAGCCAACGATTCCGAGCGGCGCATCACCGAGTTCCTTGGCCGCTTGAAGTGACTGGCATGAAAAAGGGCGCGGCCGAACAGCCGCGCCCATTCCAAGGTTGACGAGCGTCAATCAGCCGGCGTCAGGAAAACAGGCGGCAATCGCTGCTTTCGTGGCGTCGTCCGCCGCTTCGAGAGCGGCCGGCGACGTAATGTCGGCGAGCGCTGCTGCAAGGTCCGCGTCTTCTGCGGCCGCCGCGCCGAGGCAGTCGCAGCCCGACGCGTCGCCGCCGTTTTCTTCGACATAAGACCGGCACGCATCGGCGGTTTCATTGGCGTAAGCGGGCGCGGCGACAGCCGTCAGCAACGCGGCAACAAGGATTGGTTTCATCATGGGCAGGGTCCTTAACTGTTTGAAAAAATCAGCGCGTGCAATCGTCCATGGCCGCCTTGGCGTCCGCCGAGGCGGCTTCATAGCGCGCCTTCGGGTCGGCAATTTCGGCGAGCGCAAGGAATTCGTCTTCGAGCGCCGGATTGGCAGTGATCGCGTCCTCAAGGCACTGGCAGCCGGACGTGTCGCGGCCGTCAGCTTCAAGGCGCGCAACGCACGCATCCGCCCATTCGCCGGCAGAGGCGACGGAAATGAACGCAGCCGCGGCTGCGCCAATGGCAATAAACACTTTCATGGCATCCCCTTTTGAGATTGTATTCGCTCCCAGCGAAACGCTTTTCGCCCGGCGCGGTTGCGGTCGTCAATACGCGGCGGCGCGGTTGAATTACCCGCAGCCGCAGGCCATGGAGTTTCCAAAAAGGGAAAGGCCCCTCGATGGCAGCGGCGATGCACGGCACGACAATCCTCAGCGTCAGGCGCAACGGCCTTGTCGCGGTCGCCGGCGATGGTCAGGTCAGTCTCGGCGCGACCGTCGTCAAGGGCGATGCGCGAAAAGTGCGCCGTCTCGCCGGCGGCGAGGTGATTGCGGGCTTTGCCGGCGGCACGGCAGACGCCTTCACGTTATTAGAGCGCCTTGAAGCAAAGCTTGAGCAGCACCCCGCAAACCTGACGCGCGCCGCCGTCGCGCTCGCCAAGGACTGGCGCACCGACCGCTATCTGCGCCGTCTGGAGGCGATGATGATTGTTGCTGACAAGACCGCAACGCTGGTGCTGACCGGCGCCGGCGATGTCATCGAGCCCCAATACGGCCTTGCCGCGATCGGCTCCGGCGGCGACTTCGCCAGAGCCGCGGCGCGCGCACTCATTGAGGAAACCGCGCTCGACGCCGAAACGATCGTGCGAAAGGCGATGAGTATCGCCGCGTCGATTTGTGTCTATACGAATGATCAGCTGACGGTTGAAACGATCCGATCATGACCGGCTTCTCCCCGCGCGAAATCGTTTCCGAGCTTGACCGCTTTATCGTTGGCCAGAACGCCGCCAAGCGCGCCGTGGCGATTGCGCTGCGCAATCGCTGGCGGCGGCGTCAGGTCGAGGGTGCTCTTCGCGAGGAAATCACGCCGAAGAACATCTTGATGATCGGGCCGACGGGGGTTGGAAAGACCGAGATTTCGCGGCGGCTCGCAAAGCTCGCGGGGGCGCCGTTTCTCAAAGTCGAGGCAACGAAGTTTACTGAAGTCGGCTATGTCGGGCGCGATGTCGACCAGATCATCCGCGATCTGGTCGAAGCCGCGATTGCGCTCGTGCGCGAGCGGCGGCGCGAGGAGGTGAAGGCGCGCGCGCACGCCAGCGCCGAGACGCGCGTGCTCGACGCGCTTGTGGGGGCGCAGGCGGGCTCTGCGACGCGCGCCACGTTCCTTGAGAAGCTGCGGCGCGGCGAGCTTGACGCGCGCGAGATCGAGATCGAGGTGCGCGAAACTGCGGCAACCCCGTTTGAGCTTCCGGGCAATGTTGGCGGCAACATGAACGTCGTCAATCTTTCCGACATTCTCGGCAAGGCGTTCGGCGGCCAGACAAAGCGGCGCACGGTGATGGTGCGCGACGCCTACGCGCCGCTGATCGCCGAGGAATCCGACAAGCTGCTCGACGAAGATGCGCTGGCGCGGGAAGCCGTTGACCTCGCGCAAAACGACGGGATCGTTTTCCTCGACGAGATCGACAAAATCGCGCGCGGCGGCGATGCGGCGCGCGGCGCCGATGTCAGCCGCGAAGGCGTGCAGCGCGACCTCCTTCCGCTGATCGAAGGAACAACTGTCTCGACGCGTTATGGCCCGGTGAAGACGGACCACATCTTGTTCATTGCGTCGGGCGCCTTTCACCTCGCCAAGCCGTCCGACCTGCTCCCGGAACTGCAAGGGCGCTTGCCGATCCGGGTCGAGCTTGAGGCGCTGTCGCGCGACGATCTGCGGCGCATCCTGACCGAGCCCGAGGCGAGCCTCATCCGCCAGTATGAGGCTTTGCTGAAGACGGAAGGGGTGGCGGTCGCCTTCGCCGAGGGTGGGATCGACGCGATCGCCGACGCGGCCGCAGCCGTCAACGCCTCGATCGAGAACATCGGGGCGCGCCGCCTCGCGACGATCATGGAGACGGTTCTTGAAGACCTCTCCTTCTCGGCCCCCGACCGCGCGGGCGAGGCGGTCGTCATCGACGCGGCCTATGTCGAGACCCGGATCGGCAAAATCGCCCGCAATACCGACCTTTCGCGGTATATTCTTTAGTGTAAGGGCGTGCCCGCGGCGCCACAGCGCCCCCACAGGACCGGTCTTTCCGTTTCGTTAACGGCGGGCTAAGCTTTCCCTTCAAAAGCGTGGAGTGGGGCGAAAGCCATGGCGGACGGTTCGCACGGCGGCCATAAACAGCGCGTCAGGATTGCGTATTCGGGCGAGGAGCGCGGCTTCGGCGTCGGCGCCGTAGACGAGTTCCTCCAGAAGGCGACCTCACGCGGCATATCGGACGGTGGCACCGACGCCATCAGCGGCGGGCGCCCGCAAGAACTCGACAAGAACCGCGCCATGCGGTCCTACGAGTTCGGGCATCCCTCGCGTCAGCCGCTGCGCACCAAAGAACAGGCGATGATGGCGGTGAAGGCCCATACGGCCGACTACGCGATTGTTCCCTATTACCACCCCCATTACGGCTATGACTTCGAAACGCTGCGCGCGCTCGCCAGCCAGATCACGCTGTTTGGCGTTGAACAGGTTGTCAGCGAGACCGAATATGTGCTTGCCGCCTATGAGCCGCAGGTGCTGGATTTCGTGCAGTCCTCGCATCCGGGCTCGACGCTTTCGCTGCTGATGCGCGGCGCCGGGCGTCATCTCTGGTCGCGCTCGGGCGATGCGGGCGCGGAATTGACGGGCCTCGCCAAACTGCCCGACGGATCGGGCCAGATGGTGTTCCCGGCGCAGCAGGCGATGTTGCGCGACCGGGTGGAAGCTGTGTTTGCCTCGCCGGTTGCTGCGCGCGCCTGCAAGTCGAAGCTCGACGGTTTGCGCCAGGCGGGCGTCGGCGTTGAGGAAACGCTTGAATCCGTAGAGCCGCACCGCGATTTCGCGCGCCGCGTGCGCGATGTCCTTGACCATACGCGCCAGACCTCGACGACGTTCGATTTCACTTCCGGCGAATCGCGCATCCAGTCGGTGATGCCCAATACTCAGTCGCAGGCGCGCAAGCTTTATGGCGTCGTCATCCCGAAAGAGATCGCCAGCGGCCCGGAATACATCATCATCGACGACAAGTTCATGGATGCCGATCCGGCTAAAACGCGCTTCATGGCGGTTGAATACAGCCCTGACCTGACGCTGTTCGAAGACGCCTACCGCACCACCGACGCGAAAACCCGCTATTGGATGCGCCGCCTTCGCGACGTCGCCCATGATGGCGCGCATGCTGCGCAAAAAGCGGCTGATGTCCGTATCGATCCTGTCGGCGCCGCCGTCGTACTCGCCGGTCTTCTTTTCGCGGCGGTCGGATTTGCGGGTCTTTCCGGTTGGCAAGGCGTGCCGCGGATCACCAGCACGCCGGAGATGGTGGCGCTTGCCGATGCTGCGGCGCTCGCGCTTGGCGCCGGAATGACGCTGCTCGGCCTCGGGCGGTTCCTCAAAGGCGGCGCCCCGAGCAAAGATCAAAACGGCATTCGCATGCTGCTCGCCTTCCAGCGATCGGGCACCGCCGCCGCGATCGCCGACGTCGAGAATTTCCTGCGGAACTTTGGCGTGCGCCACCAGGTCGTGCGCATTGACGAGGACAGCGAGGCGCATAACCCAGCCGCCGCCGTGCTCGATATCGAGTTCATGTGCGACGATCTTTTCTGGAGCCCGGGCCGGCGCTTGCGCGGTTCCGTCGTCAACGGCGCCCTGAAAAAGTCCTTTGCCCGCTGGAAGTCGCGCGGCGTTCTTGTTCTCGCCGCCATGCCGTTCGACAAGCCGCAAATGCCCGCACACAAAGCGCGCCATTGGCTGTGGGATGCGCCGGCCGAAATTCTCAAGGACGTCGTCGAGACCGGGTTCATCCGCCTGTCGCGCATCCTCGTCTATCTCATCCCGGTCGCGGCGGCGGCGTACTTCGTCTGGCAGCTCATCGGCGGCGGGAAGTAAGGCGCGGCTTCAGATTTTTATAACTTTGAAAAGCGCGGGGCCCCAACCCCCGCGCTTTTTCGTTTCAGGAACACGTAAAATGCGCCAGAGCCGCCGTCTTTCGGCTTCGCCGGCGCGACGCGCGCGATAACGGCGCGCAAGGGGGCCGCCTCCACCCAGTCGATAAACCGTGTGCGGATGATGCCGCGGCCCTCGCCGCCCTTCCGCTCGCCCTTGCCGGTGACGACCAAAACGAGCCGCGCGCCGCGATCTTGGGCGCCAAGGATAAAGCGCAAGACGCGCGTGTGAGCCGACCGCTCGGTCATGCCGTGCAGGTCGAGCGTCTCGTCAATTGGAACAAGCCGTTTGGCGGCCTTCTTGTCGGCCTTCGGATCGCCGCCGCCAAAGACCGGCGCCAGTCGCACCGTTGGCCGCTTCGCCCGCGACAGCAAAGGCTTGGGTGGCGGCGCGATTGGCGCGGCGGCGATTGCGGTTGTCCCTCGTTTGACCGGTTTTGCCGCTTTGTTTGCGGGTGGCGGGTTTGCAGGCGGCTCGGCGGCGGCTTTAGCTGGCGCAGGCTTGCGCTTTCGTGCCGGTTTCACGTCTTTGGTGACAAGCCCCCACAGATCGCGCTCACGCTCGCTGAGGTCACGCCGTTTCATGGCGCGCCCGCGCCCTCGAGCCGGGCGACGCCCGCAACAGGCAAAAGGAGGGTCATCGTTCCCATCCGGTTGAAAGCGCCTGCGAACTCTCCCGCGCTCTCGCCTGACCCTGCATAGAGATCGCCGCGCACGGGGCCTTTGATTGCGCCGCCGCGATCCTGCGCGATCATCAGCTGACGGATGGGTTCGTCGCCGTCGATATCGACCCATACCGGCGCGCCAAGCGGCGTCCAGCGCGGATCGACCGCGAGCGAGACCATCGGCGTCAACTGCACGCCGTCCGCGCCAGGGGGCCCTAGCGACGGGTCGGGCAGCGCATCAAGCCGCCGGAAAAAGATGTAGGAGCGGTTCGATTCGCGCACCTTGGCGGCGTCGCCGGGATCGGCCGCATCAAGCCATGCCCTGATCGTCTGCATACTGACAGTCTCGCGGGAGAGCGCGCCGCGCTCGATCAGGGTCTTGCCCACCGCCGTATAGAGATGCCCGTTATGGCCGTCATAGCCGACGCGCATCTCCGCGCCTGCAATCTGGAGACGGCCAGAGCCCTGAATCTGAAGAAAGAGCAGATCGCCCGGCCGCATCCACGCGAGCGCATCGGTGCGGCCCTGAAGCGCGCCGGCGTTGATCGCGGCGTGGTCGGGATAGGGCGCGAGCGCGCCGCCGGTCACGGACCCCGCAATGCGCTGCCCGGCAAGCTCGGGGCGAAAGAGGCCGAGATCGACTGTTACGAGATCCGCGGGCCGCGCCAGAACCGGCGCTGAAAAATCCGTAGTCTGACGATCGCTCGCCGGATAGGAAGGCTCGAAATAGGCGGTGAACCTGCCCTTTTCCTCGTGCGCGACGATCTGCGCGGGCTCGCTCTTCGGCGCCATCCGGGCCACAAGGCGCACCGGGCGGAAGTGGGTTTCAAAGAAGGCGCGCGCGGCGTTGCCGGTCGTGTCCGCCGGCGGCGCGCTGAGAAACGCCGTCGCATCCTCGCACGCGGCGCGCCAGTCTTGCGCGCGCCCCGCGAATGTCTGGCCGGCGCTTGTCCGGGCGCCGGGTCCCAACGCCTCGTGCGGGTTCGCCGGCGCATCCGGCGGCAGCCCAAGAAGCTGGACGCAAGAGCGACCCAAAGCGGCAATTGCCGCCGCTGGATCATGGCGGGTCCACCCGGCAAGCGCCTCGAAGCTGGAAGGGTTCGCCGCAACGCCAACCGGGACAAGCTCTTCAGGGACACGAGAACCGGGGTTTGCCGGGGGCTCGCGCCGCGCGCCGGCGGTATAGGCGAGCCCGATGAGCCCCATCACAAGGATGAGCGCCAGACCTGCGCGAAGCGGAGTGAGGCTGATCATCGGCCGACCCGGCAACGGGCGTCAGGCGCTGGTCGCGACAAGCGTCCAGTTCGGATCGTTGGAAGCAAGCTGGCGCGAGAAGGTCCACACATCTTTGACAAGATCGATGCGGTTGGGATCGCCGTCAACGAGCGCGCCGTCCTTGTCATAGGTGGCGCGCACCTGATTCGAGAGGAACTCGACCGATGCAAATGCTTCATCGGCTTCAACACGGGCGGCGGATATCCGCGCTTTTTCGATGCCGACGAATTTCAGGTCGGCGCGCTGGCCCGCGGTCTCGCGGCTGGCGATCGCCGCCTTGAAGGCGTCATTGACCGAGGGTCCGACAAAGCGGCGAACGGACTTCAGATCCCCGGCGGCGAACGCCTCGACGATCATCTCATAGGCGCCCTTGGCGCCCTCGACGAAAGCTCGCTCGTCAAAGGCAGGATCAGCGGCGCGCAAGGGTTCTGCCTCTGCCGATACCGGCGGAAGCGGCTTTGCCGCTTCCTGTTCAACTGGCGGCGCAGCGTCCCGCGCCTCACGTTTCTGGACGCGCTGCAAGCCCTCGACGTCGCGCTGGCGCTCTTCGCCGGTACGCGTCCCGAGGACGGAATAGAGCCGGTAGGCGATGAACGCCGACAGCACGATAAAAATGATTAGCGCAGGATCCATGGGTGCTCGCAGCTTGCCCGCAGCGGCAAGCGCCGCGCCGGACCAAGGGGTATATAGGCAGATTGATGCAGAAAACATCAACCATCGCATCAATACCTTGTAAGCTCGCGCCGTGGATCAAGGTGTCGATGCCGCGCGGGCGGGCGGGTTGCCGAGCGCATGGACGGCGTGTATGACGCGCGCTTCCTGATCAACGGCTTGGTATTTAAAAATGTCTGAAACTGCGCCCGATGGGGCTGGCAACGGAATTGGCAATGGCTCGGGCAATGGTTCTGGCAATGCGCCGGACGCAGGGCTGCCCGGCCTTCGCGTGCTCGCCCAGTATCTCAAGGATCATTCCTTTGAGAACCCGCGCGCGCCGATGAGCTTCCGCGACGGCGGGGCCGCGCCCGGGATTGAGGTTAACGTGGACGTGAACGCCCGCGGCCTCGGCGGCGGCCAATTCGAGGTTGAGCTTGCCGTGTCGGCGCGGGCGCGCCGCGGCCAGGACGTCGTCTTCGTCGTCGAGACGACCTATGCGGGCGTCTTTGAAATCGTCAATGTTCCGGACAACCAGATCGAGCCGATTTTGCTGATCGAATGCCCGCGCCTGTTGTTCCCGTTCGCGCGCCAGATCGTCGCGGAGACAACGAGCAGCGGCAACTTCCCGCCGGTGATGCTCGATCCGATCGATTTTATGATGATCTATCAGCGCAATGTCGCCGCGCGCGAAGGCGCGCAGCCGCAAGCGCTGAACGCCTGACCCGCGCGCCGGGCGATCACCGCTTTAACACCGCGTCCCACAGGCTGCCCGGACCGATTTCGGCCTTGATGAAGGCGTCGTGCGCGGCGCTCTCTGCGCTGGTCAGCAACGAACGGGCTTCGCGGCGCCGGATCGATTGGCGCTCCCGGGCAGCGCTCGCTTCTCCATCGGAGGCCGGGCGAGGCTCGTGAAAATCGAGGCCCGCCTGCGCGCCGCCGGTCAGTTCGATATAGACCGCCGCCAGAAGGCGCGAGTCGAGCAGCGCGCCGTGTCCGTCGCGCTTCCTGTCGCGCGTGTCGATGGCAAAGCGCGCGCACAGCGCATCAAGGCTCGCCGGCGCGCCCGGATATTTGCGCCGCGCAATCAGCAGCGTGTCGATCAGCGCGTTCGGCAGCGTTGCGCGCCCTGCGCCTGAAAGTTCCGCATTGATGAACGGCAGGTCGAAGGAAGCGCCGTTGTGCGCGATCAGCTCGGCGTCGCCAATGAAATCGACAAACGCATCCGCTACGCGCGGATCGGCGAAGGGCGGATGATTTTTCAGGAAGGTTTCGGTCAGGCCGTGCACTTTCGCCGCGCCCTCCGGCACGTCGCGCTCCGGATTGACGTACGTGTGAAAGCTCCGGCCGGTAATCGCGCCGCGCATCAGCTCGAGGCAGCCGATCTCAACGACGCGGTGGCCCTCGTCATAGCGAAAGCCGGTTGTTTCAAGATCGAAGACGACTTGTCTCATGGCAAATTCCTAACGGCTCTGAACGTTGGCGCAAAGCGGGGCAGGAAGCGGCAAAGGCCGGTCAGCGCCGCGCGCCTTGCGCGCGCTCATACAACGCTTCCTTGACGCGCGAGCCGAGCGTTGCCATCGGAAACGGCTTCTGGATGTAGCGGACGCCCTCGATCTGATCCATCTGTTCGCGCACGGACGCTTCCGCATAGCCGGACATGAAGATGACTGCCGCCGTGACGGCAAGCTCCGCGCGCGCGCGCGCCACAAAGGTCGGGCCGTCGATCTCGGGCATCATGACATCGGAGACGATCAGATCGAAGTCGCGGTCGCGTCTCAAGATGTCGAGCGCCGCAACCCCGTCCTCGGCCGCCGTCACCTCATAGCCTGAGCGCTCGAGCGTCGCGACGACGAATGCGCGAACCGGGTCCTCGTCCTCGACAACAAGAATGCGCCCGGAGCCCGAATAGTCGGCCGATAGCGAAGGCGCTTCCGGCGCCGCGTCATCGGCGTCGTCGCGCGGGCCGACATGGGCGGGAAGATAGACTTTAAAGACAGCGCCGCCGTCAACGGCGTTTTCAACGGCAATGGCCCCGCCCATCTGGCCAATAATGCCGTGTACGGTTGATAGGCCAAGACCTGTGCCTTTGCCTTCCTCTTTCGTGGTGAAGAACGGGTCGAAAATACGCCCCATGATTTCCGCTGGCACGCCGGGCCCGGTGTCGGCAATTTCGAGCAGCACATGGTCTTGCGCGGCAAGGCCGGCTAGCGTCAGCGCGCCAACCTCTTCCGCCGGCGCAAGGCGCGTCCGGATCGTCAGAACGCCGCCCGCCGGCGCCATGGCGTCGCGCGCGTTCACGGCAAGGTTCATGATTGCGGTCTCTAGCTGGTTGCGGTCAACCTTGACGTCCGGCAGCCCGCGTCCGTTGGCGAATTCGAGCTTCACTTTCTCGCCGACCGCCCGGTCAAGAAAGCGCGAGAAGTCGAGAAGCACGTCCGTTATGGACTGGACCTTGCGCGTCAGGGTCTGGGTGCGCGAATAGGCAAGCAGCTGTTTCGTCAGATTGGCGGCGCGCTGCGCGTTCTCACGGATGAGAACAAGGTCCTGATAGGCGGGATCGCCGGCCGGATGGCGCAGCATCAGCTGCTCGCAATTGCCCTGGATGACTTGCAGGAGATTGTTGAAATCATGCGCGACCTCGCCGGCGATGAAGCCGATCGCTTTCAGCTTCTGGTCTTGCGCGTGATCTTGCTCCATGCGTTTGCGGTCGGTGATGTCGAACGTATAGAGAAACGTGCGCCGGACGCCGTAAGCGCCACGCTTGCGCTTCTGCGGTCGCGCATAGACGCCAAACGTGCGCGCGGCGGGGCCTTCGCCGATCACCGCGTCAATAACCCCGGGCGCTGCCCCTGAAGCGGCTTTCTTGCGGACTTCTTCGGCGATCTCCTCAATCGCCGCAGCTGAGAACAGCCGCGACAGCGGCGTGTTCTTCTTTGCCCATTCGAACGCCTCGCTGAAGGTGCGGTTTGCTTCGACAATGCGCGCGTCGCGGCCGATCTCGCCTTCGATCACGGCAAGCCCGAACGGCGCTTCGGAAATGTCGCCGGACATTCCTGTGTCTTCGGCGTCGACCTTTACGTCGGCAATGCAAAGCTCGACGCAGACAAAGCCCTCGCCCGCGCCGCCGCGCCGGAACGCCGCAAAATTCGCGGCAACAGGGTCGGCATCGCGCCTGCGGATAAGCGCACTGACGCCCGCGCCATCGGCGCGCCAGAGTGCGCGCACCGCCTCGGCCGTCTCGCCGAGAATGATATCGCTCACATGATGCAATTCGTTGCGCGCAAGACCAAGCGCCGCGCGCATGGCCGCATTGGCCCACGCGATCTGACCGGATTTTTCCAGCGCAAAGACGGACCGGGGAAAATCCGCATAGGCCGCAGCGAGCACATCATGGTCTTTCTCCTCGACCGGCAATTCGCGCAGGCGCCAGGCGATGAAATCGTCCGCCGTCGCGACGGGCCGCGTCGAAACTTCAAAGCGACGGCGCGCGCCGCCGCCTTCCAGACCGATTTGCTGGTAGATCGTTTCCTCGGCAACCGCCGCGCTTTTGGCGGCGCGGCACAGGCGAAAGACCTTTGTCGCTTCCGCGCCCTGTTGCGCGAACAGGCGATCGATGCGGGGCGGCAATCCGGCCGGGCCGATGACGCCAGCCGCGCCCGCGAGCGCGAAATAGGCGGCGTTCGCATAGATGACGACGCCGTCGCGGCGCGTGACGATGCGCGCGTCCTGGTCGGCGTCGAGCACGCGCTCGGCGATGCCAAGCCCGTGCAGGATTTCAGCGCCGGCAAGCTGCACAGCCTCGGCAGAGGATTTTCCCGACGCGCGCTTCAAGGCGGCGCTCGCCAGCAGCGCGGACGAACCGGGGCGGAAGGCGGCAATGAGAAACACGAGGGCGAATGCGCCAACGAGCGCGGCGAGCGCGACGCCCGCGAGCCCGAGCGCGCCTGTTCCGAGCGAATAAGCCGCCGCCGCCGCCGCAACCGCGAGCCCGCCCCACAGCGCGCCGAGCAGCGCGTGCTGCACAAGGCGCGCGCGATCGTCGACGCGCTGGACGTCGCGCTTTTCATCGTCGGCGCGCGCCTGCGCCTCGGCAGCCGCCATCATCGCCGCAATATCGGCAGCGCCCGGAGGGCGCGGCGCCAATTCCGTTGGCGCAGGCTCCAGCGCGGATTCGGCCGGGGTTTCAGGGTCGTCAGAGCGCAAGGGCGTCGCGGCCACGGGGTCAGCTGCCTCTCGGAAAGCGGGTCTTGTCCCCTGCCCCTGTTCGCGCGACGACGCCAGTCGAACTCTCGCCTCCGAATTTCAACAGCCGGCCGCGCGCGCCATCGCCTTGATCGCATCGACGCCGGCCTGCGCGTTCATCTGGCGATGATATTCGGCGGCGCGCGCGGCCTCAGCGCAGGCCGCCTCGCCAGCGCCGGCCTGCAGCATTGACTCAGCCAGAATCCGGGAGGCCGTAGCGCGAGCCCGCTGCTCCGACTTTCGGACGACGGTATTCTCGCTCAGCGGCGCCATGTCGTTGTGAATTACGCGGCGCGCCGTTCCAAATTCGCCGCTGCGCGCGGCGATGAATGCGTCAACCAGCATCACCTGTGTCAACGGGTTATATTTGGGAAGCGCTGGCGGCGAGTTCCCAATCGGCGGGATTGGTGTTGCCATCGCCTTGGCGGCAGCGAGTTCACTTCGCGCCGACGTGAAATCACCCCTGTCCACGTCGATCATTGCGGCGAATATTTTGCCTTGGGCGTTGCTGGCGCGCTCTCCTTTGCCCGAGACAGCCGCGCACGCACCGCCGTCGTCGCCGACGCGGCGAAGATAAAGCGCGGCGCGGCAGACGGCGTCGAGAATGGGCGATGCCAGGAATTCCCCCGCCCGCCGGCGGCGCTCAATTGCTTTTGCGCCGATGTCGAGCGCACCCGTCCAGTCTCCGCTCCAATATCTTGCGACCACGGTATGGACTTCGCCGTTGCGCGGCGTTTCGGGCGGCAACGCAAGATAGAACGCTTCCGCGCGTTCGGCCTTGTCGCGTGCGCTGTCAAACCGGCCGAGCCGCAGGTCAATAACGGCGCCCAGCCAAAGCTCGGCGTAATCGAAGTGCGGATCGTTAGATCCTGCGCCGAGCTGGCGAATTTTAGCGAGGCGCCCCTCAGCCGCAGCGCTGTCCGCCAGAGCGTCGAGTTCGATCACACCCAGATTGGCGTGCGCGAAGCTGCGCATCTGCGGCGTGATATCGCCCCGCTCTGCGATCGCGCCGCCGATGTTCAGCGCTTCCAGAGGGCCTTTATAAAGCGCGGTGTCGAAGATCAGTCCTTGTAACGCCTCGGCAGACGCCGGATCAAGGTCGTAAGCCTTTTGCCGGGCAGCAAGGCCGCGCGCGCGGTCAATCAAAAGCGCGCGCGCAGCAAAGCGCGAATAGGCGGAGGCCGCTGCGCGGAAGTCGCCCTTGCTCTCAAGATCGGCTGCGAGCGCTTCAAGGACACTGAGCGAGGTGTCTTCCCCCGGTTCAGCAACGCTCGCAGCCGTTTGCTCCGTAGGCGTTGCACCGGGCGCGCCAGGGCTCCTCGTCGCCACGAACGCTCCGGCGGCAAGCAAGCCGAGCATAGCGGCGGCGACAGCTGCGTAGCGGCGCTGTCTGTTCACCGGCGCGGGCGGCGGCGCGGCAACCGGCGCAGGCGGCGGCCCGGCAGCACCGAGGCGTGTGCGCACAGCCTCGATCAACGCGGCGGCAGGGGCGTCCGACGCCCCGCCGCGCCAGCCGGTGAAATCGATTGTTTGAAGCTGCCGAAAGCCGATGCGCGGCTCAGCCGCGTCAAGTGCGATGGGGATGAGATTGCCCTTGTCGCGCCCGACCGTTGCTTCGTCCGCAACCCACATCGACTGGCTCGCCGCCATCGACCAGGCGACTACGATAATGCGCGCCATGTTTAGCTGTTCTTCCGTTTCCCGGCTGAATTCCGCCCCGCCGGCGATGCGCTTGTCCCACCAGACGTCGAAGCCCGCCGCGCTCAGCGCCGCCGCAAGCGGGGCAATGCGGGCCTGGTCTTCACGCGCATAGGAAAGAAAAATGTCGGTCACGATCGATCACAGCGGCAGCGCGGTCACCCTACCACAATCGCCGTGTCGCCGCAGCCCGAGCCTTGCCCATCACAAAGCCGATGACTTTGGCGACGGCTTCATAGTGCTCGACCGGGATCTCGTCGTCGATCTCGACTGCGGCATAGAGCGCGCGGGCGAGCGGCGGGTTGTCGATAACCGGCACGCGCGCCTCCTGCGCGGCGGCGCGCAAGCGCAGCGCGACGTCGTCGAGGCCCTTGGCGACGCAGAGCGGGGCCGAGGTTTTGCCGCTCTCATATTTCAGCGCCACCGCATAGTGCGTCGGGTTCATGATGAGGACGCTTGCGCTCTTCACCGCTTTCATCATGCGGCGGCGCGCGCGCGCTTCGCGCTGCTGGCGGCGGCGCCCCTTGATTTGCGGATCGCCGTCGCTGTCCTTCAGTTCGCGGCGCACTTCTTCGCGCGTCATCTTCAGTCGCTCCATCCATTGCGTTCGCGCAAAGGCGTAGTCGAGCGCGGCGACGACGCTCATCGCCGCGACCGTTGCGGCGATCAGTTTCAGGACGCCAGTTTTGGCAAGTACTAGCGCCGCGCGCTCGTCGGCAAAGGCAAGACCGGCGAGCCGTTCGTGATCGGGCCACAGGGTCAAGACGAGAATGGCGCCGACGATTGTCAGCTTGCCGAGGCCTTTAAGAAAATTCGCGAGCCCCGCCGGCCCGAAAATGCGCTTGGCCCCTTCAAACGGCGACAGCCGCTTCAACGATGGCTTGAGGCGTTGCGTCGCGAGCACGGGAGCGGCTTGTGCGACATGAGCACCAATCGCCGCCACCATAAAAACGAGCGCAATCCCGCCGAGCATGGCGCCGGCGAGCATCGAAGTTTGCGCAAACAGCGCGGTCAGCGCGCCGGCATCGGTCTGGAATTCATGCGGCTGTTCAAGAAAGCGTGCGCCGAGACGGGCGAACGCCGACGCAATGGGCGCGCCGAGCAGCCAGATGGCAAAGCCGGCCGCGGCGATCATCGCGGTTGCTGCTATTTCGGGGCTTTTCGGCGAGTCGCCTTTCTGGCGCGCATCCGCCAGCTTCTTTGGGGTCGGCGCTTCGGTCTTTTGATGCTGCTCGGGCGCCTCGCTCATGCCCTACCCCAAAAACGCGGAGAGTTGCGTCTCGAATTCAGCAAGGAACGCCGTCATCATCAGGCCTGTCGTCAGCATCAGGAGCATCAATCCGATGACGAGGTTTGCAGGCAGCAGCATGAAGAACACCTGCGCCTGCGGCATCAGCCGGTTAAGGACGCCCGCGCCCGAGTAGAATACAAGGCCGAAAACGATGAACGGCGCCGCCAGCCGGACGCCCATCGAAAACGCGGCGCCAATCGCGCCGATCATCGCATCTGCCGCGTCTCCAACCGCAAGCGGTGCGCCAGGCGACATCAGTGAATAGGAATCGCGCAGAGCCGCGAGCAGCAGGTGATGCGCATCCGTCGCAAAGATCAGCGTCGCGCCGAGGATCGCGAGGAAGCCGCCGACAATCGCGCCTTGAATGTCCTGTGTCGGGTCAAAAATCTGCGCGAGCGACAGGCCGATCTGCAGCGCGATGATCTCGCCCGCGACGTTCAGCGCCGCCGCAATCGCGCGCGCAAAAAGCCCGAGAAAGAGCCCGGCTGCCGTCTCGCCAAGGAGGAGCCCGGCGAGCGCCAATGCGCCCCCCTCTCCTGCCCCTGTCGGATAAAGGCCGGCAACTGCGGGCGCGAGCGCCGCGGTCACGCCAAGCGCCGCGGCGAGCCGCACGCGCGGGCTGATCGTCAGATCGCCGAAGGCCGGCGCCGTCATCATCATCGCGCCAACGCGCGCAAAGACCGCCGCAAGAATCGTGATCTCGACGGGAAGGCCGCTGAGGATGTCGCCCGCGTTCACGGCAACTCGCCGCCGGCGATGATGGTGAACAATTTCGTCGCGAATGCGCCAAGCGTCGCGCCCATGAACGGCAAGGTCAAAGCGATGACGCCGAACATGACGACAATGCGCGGCACGAAGACGAGCGTCATCTCCTGCACCTGCGTCAACGCCTGAACGAGCGCAATCGCAAGACCGATGAGCAAACCCGCCAGCATCGCAGGACCGGCAACGAGCAGCGTCACCCAGAACGCCTCGCGCGCAATATCAAGCAGTTCCGCCCCGGTCATAGGATCCCTCATCCAACCCGGCAGATTTTGCCGCGCGGATGGTTAAGGGGGGGTGTAGGGCGGCTGGAGCGTAGCGATATCCGCCATTCATTCGGCGCCAAACAGAGCGGCGGATATCGCTGCGCTCCATCCGCCCTACAAGTCATGCCGCCGTCAATACGCGGCCCAGTTTCCTCGCCTCAAAAACCGGCGCAAACTCTTCGCCATCCCACGCCTCCTCGCCGCAAATGAAGACGCCTTTGACGACGCCGTCGGAGCGGTTGACGAGCTGGTCGTTTTGCAGGACCTCACGCCAGATGCGCTGCGTGTTTGCTTCGCCTTCGTGACGGGCGAGCGCCTGCGGATCGATCAGGACGAGATCGGCCTGCGCGCCGATCTCGATTGATCCCGCCTCTAACCCGAACACCTCGGCCGCATCGCGCGTAAGGCGTTTCACCATGAAGGCGGCGCCGGCTTCGCCGTTCGCGTCCAGCGCGATCTTCAGGGCGCGCAGGTTTGCGTCATAGAACGCGAGGTTGGTGAGGTGCGCGCCTGAGTCGGCAAAACCTGGCAGAAAAGCGGGGCTCATCGTCAGACGGCTGACCATTGCCTCATCGGCATTGGCGCTGATCGTCGACCAGACGAAGCGCCGGTCCCAGGTTTTGAGGAGGTGGAAGAAGAAGTCGGCGTCGTCGGCTATGGGAGGGAAAGTTTCGAGCATGGCGCGTTCTTCGGGGGTGCGGGCCACTCTGTGCCCCTCGCCCGCTTGCGGGAGAGGGGTTAGGGGTGAGGGTGTTTCAATCAGGTGCGCGCTTGATTTTGACACCCCCTCACCCTGCTCAATCCCGCGAGCGGGAGAGGGTTCAGCGTGCTGAAATTTCTGCACGCGCTCAAAGATGTCGGCAAGGTTCTCCCCCTTCCACGCCGCAACCGGGCAATCGACGACCGTCATTTCGTCGATCGCGCGGCGAAAGGCCCAATCCTCTAGCCGCAGCATCCGTTTAAGGCGGTCCAGCGAAAAGCCCGTCTTGCCCTTGCGCCACATGGCCTTGAAGCGCGCCTCATAGGCCTTGTCGTTGTAGAGAGCTTGCCGCGCTGCGTCGTCTTCAAGGTCGGCTTTCATCAGTTCACGGAGTTCGGGGATTTCCTCCGACAGGGGCGTCACCGGCCCGTCGCCCCACACCTTGAAACGCGCAGCGAGGCTTTGGAGATAGAACCGCCCGCGCAGCAATGGCGAGTTAAGCAGCGCGACGAGCAAATGCGCGCTGCGGATAATGTTGCGGTTGGAGCGCACGTCGAGCGCGGCGACGGCGGTGATCTTCAACGGCTTTCCGTAAAGGCGCCCGCTGGTCAGCAGAAATGTGCGGAACACTTTCAGCGGATTGTCGGTCGGCGGCGTTGCCTGCCAGACGCGGCCATGGCGACGCACGATCGCGGCGAGGCGCTTTAACTCCTTGTACCCGCCATATTGCGAGGGAATGCGCGCATCGCGATTGGAATCGTTGGCGAGATAGTGGAATGGCAAACCATCGGATGAGAACCCGGCATAACCCTCGCGCATGCCCTTTTCGAGCAGGCGCTCCATTTCGCAAAGCTCCGCCTCCGTCGGGTCGCGCGTTACCGAAGGCGTGACGCCCATCGCCGCAATGCGCAGCATCGAATAGGGGATCATCGGCGCGATGTTGGGGCCGAGGTTCAGGGTATCGAGGTGAGCGAGGTAGTCGCCGGAATCCGTCCATGTCGCGCGGTCGGCGACGCGCCGCAGGACGGGCTTTGGAATGTTTTCAACGCGCGCAAAACAGTCGACGACCGGGTCGTCGGCGCCCGACCTTTGCGCGCCAAACGCAAGCCCGAGCGAGCAGTTCGAAACGACGACCGTCGTCGTGCCATGGCGTACGGATTCCGGCAGGCCGGGGCTCAACTCGACCTCAAGATCGTAATGCGTGTGAATGTCGAGAAGGCCGGGCGTCAGCCACAGGCCGCCCGCGTCAATCTCACGCGCCGCCGGGCCCGCAAGCGCGGGCCCGCGCGCCGCGACCCGGCCGTCTTTGACGGCAAGGTCGCCAACAACCGGCGCCGCGCCCGATCCGTCAAAAATCGTCGCGTTACGGATGATGAGATCATAGACGGGCATGCGGGCTCGCGCGTGTGACTTGAGCCTCACCCTTGAGGAGAACGCGCCGCGCGACAAGCGCGGCGCGCAGCCGCGTTACTCGTCTTTCGGGCCGACGGGCGCGATCTCGGCAATCGCCTCGCCGCCGCACACCACAATGACGGTTCGATAATCAGGGCTTGCCTGCGCCATGTCGTAGGAGACCGGCGTCGGCGTGACGACCTGCATGACAACGCCGCCGGGCGCCGCGGCATCGAGCTTTAGGCGCAGACCCGGCGGCATGGCGCGGTCGGCGGGACCCTGGCTCCATGTCAGCGCATAGCCGGGCGTCGGCATGTCAATCTCTCCCTCGATGTGCAGCGTGTGGCCGTCGCCATCGGGTGTTGTCCAGGCGGCCCAGCTGCGGCTGTCGAGAACGGGACAAGCGGCCATGGAGTTCTCCGTCTCGGTGGCGACAGTTTCTTCGATAATGGGCGCGCTTTCGACAACCGGCGCCGTCTCCGCAATCGCGGCGGCGGCGAGCGCGGCGTCGGCCGCGGGCGCTTCTTCCTTCTTCGCGCAAGCCGACAGCCCGATCAGCGCAATCATGGCAATCCGAAGAACCATTTCATCTCCTCTTTCCGATTGAAATCTCATCGCTCGATCAAAACGCCTTTGGCAACCCGGCCTGCTTCAAACCTTCATGCGCCATAGGGTCTTCGCGAAGCGGGCAAATTTGCTGCAATCACTTCGGGCGCCAAGGATTCAATGAGCGCCACAAATTCTTCAAACGTCGACGCTTCGATCACCTGGCCCGAAATGTCGGAAGACGAGGTGAAAACTTGGGCTTCGTCATCCCAAACAGCCTTCACTGCGAAAGCGTGCGTCATGCGATATTTATAGCGCAAAAAGGGCCTTCTGCGCAAACGACCGCCTAGATCGGCATCCGCATGATTTCCTGATACGCTTCGATCACGCGGTTCCTGACCGCGAGCGCCGCCTCGAGGCTCACCTCGGCTGCCGAGACCGCTGACACCACGTCGACAAGGTTTGCATCGCCCGCGGCAACGCTTGCCGCCGCGCGCTCGCCGGCATTCAGCGACGAGGCGGTGTCCGTGATTGCCGATTGCAGCAGCTCGCCGAACGAGGCCGACGGCGCGTTGGCGTTGCCGGCGTTCACGGCCGATTGCGCCGCTTGCGCATAGGCCTGTGCGGCCCTGATGGCGTCGATTGACATCGCTTACTCCAGAATTCTGAGTGTCGAGGCCGCCATCGAGCGCACCTGATCGAGCGCGCCGAGGTTCGCCTCATAACTCCGCTGCGCCTCGCGCAGGTCCATCATTTCAATCAACGGATTGACGTTGGCGACGAGCACATTGCCCTCGGCGTCCGCCGCCGGATGGCTCGGGTCATGGCGCACTGTGAACGCGGTCGGGTCGAGTTCAACACGCGTCAGGCGCACAAGCGTTGCGTCCTGATCTTTGTCGATGAACGACGCGAACACCGGCACTTGCCGCCGATAGGGCTCTAGCCCCGGCGCTGCCGGCGTTGAATTGGCGTTGGCAATGTTCTCCGCAACAATGCGGATGCGGCTTGCCTGCGCGCGCATGCCGGAAGCGGAGATGGACAATGCAGTATTAAGATCATCCATCGATGCGCGCTCCTTTGCCGTCATGCGCGCGCAAATCTAAAGCGTCGTCGGCGTACGCCGACGGGGCGCGCATGCCGGAGGCGGAGATCGATAAGGCTGTGTTGAGATCGTCCATGGTGGGTCCTTCAAGTGCGTAGTGCGTTGTTCGTGGTGCGTAGCGGCGTGCAGAGTGCGTCATACGCACAACGCACTACGCACTAACCCCTCACCTTCCGCCCCTTACGGCAAGGCGCATCAAGTCAATGCTCTTCTTGTAAATCGACGAGGCAAGGCCGTAGCCCATGCGCGTTTCAGACAGTTTCATCATTTGCGTTTCGATCGACACCTGATTGCCGCTGAGCGAGGCCTCGCCGTCAGGCGCGGCATGCGGGGCGGCGGCAGCGCCCGTCATGCGCGACGGCTGGATGTGGCGCGGATCGCTGGTCGTCAGGTTTGCCGAAACGCGCGCCTCGAACGCCGACGGGTTCAGATCGCGCGCGACAAAGCCCGGCGTATCGGCGTTGGCGATGTTTTCCGACAAAACGCTGGTGCGCGCCGCCAGAAACTGGAGCCGCCCGGCAAGTCCCGCCAGCAAAGGCGATTTCGACAGATCCATCGCGCGTCCCGCAAATTCCCGAGGGACAGGATCGCCGCTTATGGTTAAGCGGACGTTGAAGGCGGGACCAAGCCGCGCCACAATGCCAGCGGTTAACAAATCCTGCCAATCGTTCAGAAATACGGCGAGTTCATCGGGGATGCGAAAAAAATTCGGGCTGGTGCTCGGGTCTGGCGCGGCGCGCGGCTGGGCGCATGTCGGCGTCGTGCGCGGGCTGGAGGAGATCGGGCTCCGGCCCGACATCATCGCTGGCTGCTCGGTCGGGGCCCTCGTTGGCGGCGCGTGGCTGTGCGGCGCCCTCGACGAGTTCGAGGCGTGGGCGCGCGAATTGTCGCCGGTGTCGGCGTTCGGCGCCTTTAACTTCTGGGTCAATCGCGGCGGTCTCATCGATACGAGCCCGGCGTTCTCCGCGTTTTCCGCCTTTGACAAGAAAATCGAAGACCTGCCCGTCAAATTTGGCGCGGTCGCTTCCGACCTCGGCACCGGCGAGGAGGTCTGGATCACGCAAGGCTCCGTCATCGACGCGGCGCGCGCGTCATCGGCGATCCCGGTGATCTTTCATGCCGTGCAGCGCGGGCCCCGCTGGCTCGTTGATGGCGCCGTCGCCAACCCGACGCCGGTCTCGCTTGCCCGCTTTCTCGGCGCTGATGTTGTTGTCTGCGTCGATCTGAACGCCAATCCGCGCGTGCTGGCGCGCTTCAACTCGCCGGCGCCCAGCGTGCCGGCGATCGATCCGCCGCTCGCTGCGTATTCCGGCGAGACGGCGTCGGGCGCGGTCACAAAATTCATCGAAGACACGCGCACGCGCATCAACCGGCAGATGGCGATTTCGAAATCGCGCCAGCAAGCCAAGCCGCAACTGTTCGAAACCGCCTATGCGGCGATCGATATTTTTCAGATGCACCTGACGCGCCTGCGCGCCGAGACGGCGCCGCCTGATTTTTGCCTTGCGCCTGACATGCGCGATGCGATGCCGAACGCCTTCGACCGCGCCGACGAATTCATCGCCAAGGGACGCGCGGCGCTGATGGAACGGCGCGCCGACATTGAGGCCATGCTGAGCGCCTGACGCTGGATTTTCCGGGAGATTGACGATGAAGCGCCTTGTTGCCGCAATTGCCTTCACGATCGCCGCACCCTTGGCAAACGCCGCGCCGCGCGCCTTTACCGTCGACGACGCGCTTGCGTTGAAGGCGGTCAGCGAGCCGCGCATCAGTCCCGACGGCCAATGGATCGCCTATACGGTCGAGCGCAACGATCTTGAAATTGATGAAAAGCGCTCGCGCATCTTCATGACGTCGATTGACGGGAGCGTCACGCTCGCGATGACCGGCGAGGGCTATTCGGCGGAAGAGCCGCGCTGGACTCCGGACGGTCAGCATCTCTCGTTCCTCGCGGCGCGCGACGATCTTGATGAGAACGCCGCGGCGCAAGTTTATACGCTCGATCGCCGCGGCGGGGAGGCGCAAGCGTATACGGACGTTCCCCAAGGCGTCGCCAGCCATGACTGGGCGCCGGCGGGCGGGCAGCTGTTGCTTGCCATAGAAGACGAAAGCGCGCCTGCGCGCGCGGCAAGGCTGGCGCTGGCGAAGGGCGAAGGCGCGCCCGCGGCGCCCCATGTCATTGACCGGCTGCAATTCAAGGAAGACGGTGTCGGATATCTCGGCCGCAGGGGCCGTCATTATTACGTGCAGGAGGGCCGGCTGGCTTTGCCCGCGCAAGTGACGTTCGGAGACTATGACGACTTTGAGGCGGCATGGTCGCCCGACGGGAGGCGCATCGCTTTCGTTTCGAACCGCACCAATGAGCCTGACGGCAACATCAACGCCGACGTCTGGACCGTGGAAATCTCGCGCGCCGGAAAACCATCGCCGCTGACGCGCATCACCGATAATCCGGGTGCGGACGCGTCTCCCGCCTGGAGCCCCGACGGCCGGGAGATCGCCTTTTCAACCCAGCTTGACCCCAAGCTGTTCTGGTACGCTTCCGCCCACATTGCGGTCGCGCCGGCAGGCGGGGGCAAGGCGCGCGTCCTGACCGAAGCGCTCGACCGCTTCTTCTATCAGCCGCAATTCTCACCGGATGGCGCGTCGATCTACGGGCTTTACGAGCATGACGGCGAACAACCGCTGGTTGCAATTGACGCCAGGACCGGCGCCAAGCGCGACCTCATCGCTGGCGAGCACGCGATCTTTGACTTTGACGTTCACCCGTCCGGGCTCATTGCCGCGCAGCTCGGCCGCCCGGACTTGCCAGATGAGGTCTTCGTCTCATCGGACGGCGCGCTGAAACAGATAAGCCAAGCAAACGACGCCGTGTTGACGGGCCTTGCCCTTTCGGCGCCAACGACCGCAAAATTCAAGAGCGCCGACGGAACCGAGGTCGAGGCGTTCTTCTATCCGCCCAAAACGGGCCGCGCAAAAAAGGCGCCCACAATCCTGCGCATCCACGGCGGGCCAACCTCGCAGTTCGATTTTTCGTTCGACGCCTACGCGCAGCTCTACGCGGCGAACGGCTATGCCGTCGTCATGGTCAATCCGCGCGGATCGACCGGGTACGGAACACAATTCGCGGCGGGCATCCTTGCGGCATGGGGCGAGAAAGACTTCGACGACGTGATGGCCGGCGTCGATCATGCAATCGCGACGGGCCTTGCCGATGGCAAGCGCCTTGGCGTCGGCGGCTGGTCTTATGGCGGCATCCTGACCAATTACGTCATTACGAAGACGGACCGCTTCGACGCCGCTGTCACGGGAGCGTCCGGCTTCAACTACCTCGCCAATTACGGTCACGACATCTATCAGCGCGAATATGAGATCGAGCTTGGCCTGCCATGGGAGAACCGCGCCGCCTGGGAGCGCGTCAATACGCTGAACGGCGTCGACAAAGTGACAACGCCGACCTTGGTTATCGGCGGCGCCGACGACTGGAACGTGCCGGTGATGAATTCAGAGCAGCTCTATCAGATCCTGAAGCGCCGCGGGGTGCCAACGGGGCTGATCGTCTATCCGGATGAGGATCACTCAATCGACCGGCCAAGTTTTTATAAGGACCGGTTCGAGCGGTATCTCGGCTGGTATGAGAAACATGTAAAGTAGGGCGGATGGAGCGAAGCGATATCCGCCACTGCGCGATCGGGGAATGACGGCGGATATCGCTGCGCTCCATCCGCCCTACTGGAACGCCCGATGCCAAATTATAGACGTCTCTTCATTCCGGGCGGAACCTACTTCTTTACAGTCAATATTCTTGATCGGTGAGACGACCTGCTGACCCGAGAGGTCGAGCGACTGCGCGCTGCTTGGAAATACACCGTTGGCCGACATCCGTTTGAAACGGTCGCGGCCGTCGTACTTCCGGACCATCTGCATTGCATCTGGCGGCTACCGGACGGCGATCATGACTTCGCCACGCGTTGGCGTCTGATAAAGACGGAGTTTTCGCGCTCGTTGCCGCGTTCATCAGACCTAAGCGTCAAACGGCGCAACCGCGAGCGGGGCGTCTGGCAACGGCGCTATTGGGAACACATGATTCGCGATGCCGAAGATTTCGACCGGCACGTCAGCTACATTCATACCAATCCTGTAAAACACGGCCATGCGACCGATCCGGATCACTGGCCGCATTCATCTTGGCACAAATGGAAGCGCGAATTCGGCCGTCCGTCTGCAATTACGCCCGGGGACTGGACGCCCTTGCATCTCGCCAAACACGACCGGTAGCCGAAAGACGGCGGATATCGCGACGAAGATCATTCAATTGATCGCTCGAGTTTCAACAAGGACAGGTTCGAGCGCCATCAGAAACATGTGAAGTAGGGGGGATGGCGCG
>JBJXFO010000020.1:0-4674 GCA_046154725.1 Parvularculaceae bacterium
TTGATCGCAGTTCTCACCGCACGATCGAAAGCGCGACCGCCAAAGCGCTGATGGCCGGCCGCGCCGAAGAAGCTGATATCGTGCTTAAAGACGGGCGCGAATGCGCTGTGATGGTTTCAGCCTTCCGGCAGGAAAATGCGACTCGCTTGATATTCAGGCTGCTCGCCGATGGTGCGGCTGCCGCGTCGTCCAGCCGTCCGGACGTGGTCGGCGTTATTGAACATCTCCCTGATGGGCTGATCGTCGCAGGGCCTGATTTCAGAATAATTGCCGCCAATCGCGCGTTTCTCGATCTTGCGCAGCTAGCGAGCGAGCAGCAGGCGCTCGGCGTTCACGTTGTCCAATATCTCGGCCGATCGACGACCGACCTCAACGTGCTGGCCGCCAACATCAAGAACCATGGCTTTGCCAGAAATTTTGCGACGGTTCTGCGCGACCGGCACGGCAAGACTGAAGAGGTTGAAGTGTCCGCCGTCTCCGCGCCGCGGGGCGACAGTATCGTCTACGGGTTTTCCGTTCGCAGCATCGCGCGGCGCCTTAAGGCGGGGTCGAAACTCGGCACCGAATTGCCAAATACCGTCGATCGCCTCACGGGCCTTGTCGGGCGCGTTTCGCTCAAGGAAATCGTCCGCGAATCGACCGACATGATGGAAAAGCTTTGCATCGAGGCTGCGCTCGAAATTACCGGCGATAATCGCGCATCGGCCGCAGAGATGCTCGGCCTGTCGCGGCAAGGCCTCTATTCCAAGCTGCGGCGATTCGGCATCAGCGACCGCGAATAAGGCCTTTGCGAAAAGGCCTCGCGCCGAGTGTCAATTTGAATTGACGCTTTTGACTGTCAAAGATACGCTTTTCTCGTGTCAGAAATTCATAACCCCCTTTCAGCGACCTCTGCGGCTACGGCGCCAATCGCGCCAAGACTGCCGAACTTTTCTGCCCTGACCGAGCTTTTGAAGCCGATCACGTGGTTTGCGCCGATGTGGGCGTTCGCGTGCGGCGTCGTCTCATCAGGCGCGTCGGCGGACGGGCGCTGGTTTTATATCGTCGGCGGCATTCTATTAGCGGGTCCGTTTGCGTGCGCAGCGAGCCAGGCGACGAACGACTGGTACGACCGTCATGTCGATGCGATCAACGAACCGAACCGGCCTATTCCGTCGGGCCGCATGCCGGGCCGCTGGGGCCTCTATGTCGCAATTTTCTGGTCAGGACTGACCCTATTGATGGGTCTGGCGCTTGGGCCTTGGGCCTTTGCCGCCAGCGTAATCGCGGTGTTGTTGGCCTGGGCCTACAGCGCGCCGCCTGTCCGCTTGAAGCTGAATGGCTGGTACGGCAACGCGGCTGTCGGACTTACCTATGAGGGCGTTGCCTGGTTCACGGGCGCCGCCGTCATGTTGGGCGCCGCGCCCGGCTGGCCAATCATTGCGCTCGCGCTGCTCTATTCAATTGGCGCGCATGGCATCATGACGCTCAACGACTTCAAATCGATCGAAGGCGATTTGCGCATGGGCGTGCGCTCGCTGCCGGCGCAACTCGGTCCAGACCGTGCTGCGCGTGTCGCATGCATCGTCATGGCTGTGCCGCAGGCAGTCGTCATCCTCGGTCTCGTCGCGGCGGGAAAAAGCGTGCATGCGGTGATCGTCGGCGTAGCGCTCTTTGTGCAGATCGTCTTGATGCGGCGCTTTCTTGATAATCCGCGCGCCAACGCCCCGTGGTATAACGCGACCGGCACGCTTCTTTATGTGCTTGGCATGCTGGCGGCGGCGTTCGCCGTTCGTTCGATGGCGGGCGCCGGCGCATGAGCAGCGAGCGCTCAATGATCGGTTGGTTTGGCATCGTCAGGCTGGGCCTTGTGCAAGCCTCGCTCGGCGCGATCGTTGTCCTTGCGACATCGACCCTTAATCGCATTATGGTTGTTGAACTGGCGCTGCCGGCGATCATACCGGGCGCGCTGGTTGGCTGGCACTATGGGGTTCAGCTACTTCGGCCGCGCTGGGGTCATGGCGCCGATATCGGCGGCCGGCGCTCGCCCTGGATCCTTGGCGGCATTGTCGCGCTTGCGCTCGGCGGCGTCGGCGCCGCAGCATCGACCGCGCTGATGGCGGACCAGCTCGCGGCGGGCATCGTCGCAGGGGTTTTGGCTTTCTTCGTCATCGGCGTCGGGGTCGGCGCGGCTGGCACCAATCTTCTCGCTCTGCTGGCGACAAGAGTTCCGCCCGCGCGCAAGGCGGCCGCGGCGGCGATCGTCTGGATCATGATGATTTTCGGTTTCGTTGTGACCGCGTTGACTGTCGGCGAAATGCTCGATCCTTTTTCGATGGAGCGCCTTCTTGCTGTTGCCGCTGGCGTTGGCGTCGTCGCGATTGCGCTTACATTTGTTGCGCTTGCTGGCATGGAAACGGGTGATCGCCACGCCGTCGCGGCGCCGTCGAGGCGCAAGCGAGATTTCGGCGCGGCGCTGAAAGAGGTCTGGTCGGATGCGCAGGCGCGCCGGTTTTCAGTATTCGTATTTGTGTCGATGCTGGCCTACAGCGCGCAGGATCTGATTCTCGAACCCTTCGGCGGGCTGCTCTTTGGCATGACGCCCGGTGAAACGACTAAGCTTTCTGGCGTGCAGAACGGCGGCGTGCTGATCGGCATGATCGCGACAGCGGTCATCGGATCGACAATTGGCAAATCGCGCGCAACGTTCATGCGCGGTTGGACTGTGTTCGGTTGTGTTGCTTCCGCCCTGGCGCTTGCCGCACTTGCTGGCGCGGCAATCACGCCAGGCGCGGCGCCGTTGGAGCCGCTCGTCTTCGCGCTCGGGGTCGCCAACGGCGCCTTCGCCGTTGCCGCGATCGGCTCCATGATGACGCTTGCAAGCGCCGGCGCCCCCGGACGCGAAGGCACGCGCATGGGCGTTTGGGGCGCGGCGCAGGCAATCGCTTTTGGGCTTGGCGGGTTTCTTGGCGCGGCTTCGCTTGACGTTGCACGTGAGGCTTTTGGCGAGCCAACGAAAGCCTTTGCGCTCGTGTTCGCGGTCGAGGGCGCGATTTTTGTCGCTGCGGCGGTCCTTGCGCTGCGCGTCGGGCAAACGACTGCGGACAGCATGACATTGCCGGCATTTCCGGCTGGCGATGCGATAGCAGCTGAATAATTTCAAGCGGAGGACGGCATGGCATTTGACGGCAACAACGGGGCGGAAATATTCGATGCTGTCATCGTCGGCGGCGGCCCCGCCGGCGCGACGGCCGCTGCGGACCTTGCACGCGCCGGCCGACGCGTATTGCTCCTCGACAAAGCGGGGCGCATCAAGCCTTGCGGCGGCGCCATACCGCCGCGCCTCATTCGCGACTTTGACATTCCTGAATCGCAGATCGTCGCGCGCGCCAAGTCGGCGATGATGATCTCGCCCGCCGAACAGCGTGTCGATATGCCGATCGACGGCGGCTCGGTCGGCATGGTTGACCGCGAACATTTCGACGAGTGGCTGCGCGCGCGTGCGTCTGATGCTGGCGCTGAACGCCGCAACGGCGCGTTTCTTGGCATCGATCGCGACGACAACAATGTCGCCGTTGTCAGCTACCGGCCAAAGGGCGCCGCGAAAGACGCGCCGCCGGTGCGCGTCCGCGCGCGCGCTGTCATCGGCGCCGACGGAGCGAATTCTGCAGTCGCGCGTCAGGCAATCAAAGGCGGCGGCGAAACGCCGTTCGTCTTTGCTTACCACGAAGTCGTCAAGTCGCCGGATGGCAATCGCGAGGCTTTTGACGGCTCGCGCTGCGACATTTATTATCAAGGCGACCTCTCGCCAGACTTCTACGCATGGGTCTTCCCGCATGGCGACACGACCAGTGTCGGCGTCGGCTCCGCGAACAAGGGCTTCTCCTTGCGGGGGGCGGTCAGCGTCTTGCGCGCCAAAACGGGTCTTGATGCAATGGAAACGGTGCGTTGCGAAGGCGCGCCCATTCCGTTGAAGCCGCTGAAGCGCTGGGATAACGGCACGGACGTCATTGTCGCGGGCGACGCCGCCGGCTGCGTCGCGCCTGCGTCAGGCGAGGGCATCTATTATGCGATGGTCGGCGGACGGATGGCCGCCGAGGGCGTCAATGACATGCTCGCCACCGGGGACACGAAGGCGCTCGCCCGCGTGCGCAAGCGTTATATGTCCGAACACGGAAAGGTTTTTATGATCCTCGGGATCATGCAGCACTTCTGGTATCGCAACGACAAACGGCGCGAGCGCTTTGTGTCGATCTGCAAGGACCCCGACGTTCAGCGACTGACGTGGGAGGCCTATATGAACAAAGAGCTAGGCAAGGCCGATCACGCGGCGCACGCGCGCATCTTCTTCAAGGATCTCGCGCACTTGTTCGGCATTGTCTCTCCGCAACGATAGGCGTGCGCAAGTCTCGTCCCATTGCGGTCGCTGCCGCCGCCGCCATTGGCGTCGCCATCCTCGGCGGGGCGATGACCGATATCGGCCCCTGGTACCGCGCACTCGAAAAATCGTCGCTAAACCCGCCGGACTGGCTGTTCGCGCCAGCATGGTCCCTCATCTATGCGCTGGCCGCTGCCTCGGCGGTGCTTGGCTGGCGCGCGGTGGCAACGGCGCGGGCGCGGGCGATCCTGATCTCGCTGTTTTTCGCCAACGCTGTTTTGAACATCTTGTGGACGTTTTTCTTTTTTACGCTGCGC
>JBJXFO010000030.1:0-2889 GCA_046154725.1 Parvularculaceae bacterium
TATCGCCGGTCAGCATGATCATTCGCCGGACGCCGAGCTGGCGCAATTCGGCGATGACGCCGGCGGCGAAATCTCTCTCGACATCGAGCAGGCCAAGGGCGCCAAGATATCGCGCCCCGCGCCGAACGACCATGACGGTACGGCCGGCGGATTCAAGGCGGCGAGCGTCCATCTGAAGGTCGGCGGGAATCGGGGGACCGTCTGTTCCATCGAACATGCCGGGCTTGCCGACGTGAGCGGTTTCGCCGGCGATGCGGCCCTTGACGCCGTTGCCGGTGATGCTTTCGACCGCCTGCGCGGCAAGCCGCTTATCGGCTGTCAATTTCGGCCCCGCGTCCCGAACGACGGCGGCTGCGAGCGGATGATCGCTCTGCTCCTCGATCGCGACGGCGACAGCGAGCAGCTCGTCCTCCGAGACTCCCGCAGCCGGCACGATATCGACCAGTTTCGGCCGGCCTTCCGTCAGTGTCCCCGTCTTGTCGAAGGCGACGACGCTGAGGGTTCCAAGATTTTCAAGTGCCGCGCCGCCCTTGACGAGCACGCCGCCTCGTCCGGCGCGGGCGATGCCGCTCAAGACCGCGCTCGGCACCGAGATCGCGAGCGCGCAGGGACTTGCGGCGACGAGGACCGCCATCGCCCGGTAGAAGCTCTTCGAGAAGGGCTCGTCGATGACGACCCATGCCAAGAGAAGAAGCACGACGAGAAAGAGCACGCAAGGGACGAAGATGCGCTCGAAGCGGTCCGTGAAATTCTCGGTCGGCGAGCGCTGAAGCTGAGCCTCGGCGACCATGCGTGCGACGCGCGCGAGCGTCGATTCGCCGGCGCGCTTCGCAACATAGACATCGATGGCCCCGGCGCCGTTGATCGTGCCGGCGAAAACGCGGTGCTCCGCGGATGTTTTCGCGAACTCGACGGCGCCAGGGTCGCCCGTCATCGGGCGCTTGTCGACGGGCGCGCTTTCGCCGGTGACCGGCGCCTGATTGACGCTGCTTTCTCCGGCGATGACGACGCCGTCGGCTGGGAGACGCTCATTCGGCTTCACGACGACGATGTCGCCGACGTTGAGCTCCTCGATCGGCACATGTTTGATGGCGCCGTCGCTGCGGATCCAGGCAGTTTCCGGCGCGAGCTTCGCCAGCGCCTCGATTTCCCGGCGCGCCCGGCCCATGGCAAATTCTTCAAGCGCATGACCAAGGCTGAACAGGAAGAGAAGAAGCGATCCTTCGGCCCAGGCGCCGAGCGCCGCGGCCCCAGCGGCGGCGACCAGCATTAGCGTGTCGATCTTGAACCGCTTCTCTAAAAGATTACCGATCGCTTCGCGGAGCGTGAAGAAGCCGCCGAAGAAGTAGGCCGCGACGAACAACGGCAACGCCATGCCGCCGGCTCCGCTGCGCTCCAAGAGCCATCCGGCAATGAGCGCTGCTCCAGAGAGCAATGCGAAGATGAGTTCGCCGTGGCGGCCTAGAAATCCCGAATGCTCGTGTTCGTCCGCCTTCGGAGGTCTTTCATAGCTCCGTTCCGGAGGCGACGGCGGCGCCGAAATGGAGGCCGGCTGTTCCAGGTGAAGATCGCCGTCGGCGCGGGCGCCGGTTGCAGAAATCGGTCGTGCAGCACCGGGATTGTCGCGCCTCATGGTCCGCCTTTCCGCTTTCATAGATGCGCGCGCGATCACTCCGCGGGGGCTGGCCTAAGGCGAATTCCCTCTGCCGGGTCTGCGGCTTCAACGTCGCGGTGAAACAGCCGGTAGATCGCCGGCAGCGCGAAGAGCGTCAGGAGCGTCGAGGAAACGATGCCGCCGATCATGACGGTCGCGAGCGGACGTTGCACTTCGCTTCCTGCGCCGATGTTGAGCGCCATCGGAACGAGCCCTAACGCCGCGACGAGCGATGCCATGAGCACGGGCCTCAAACGCAAGATCGTGCCCTCGCGGATGGCGTCGTCGAGCGGGCGGCCTTGCTCCAGCAGCGCCCGGATGCTCGATACGATGAGGACGCCGTTCAAAACCGCGATGCCGGAAAGGCCGATAAAGCCGACGCCAGCCGAGATCGAGAACGGAATCCCGCGAAGCGCCAGCGCAAGGACGCCGCCGATCGCCGCGAGCGGCACGCCGCCGAAGACGATCAGAGTCTCCCTGATCGATCCGAACGACATGAAGAGCAGCGCCAAAACGAGGAGGAGCGCAAGCGGCACCGCGATCGCGAGGCGCGCCTGCGCCGACTGCAATTGCTCGAACGTGCCGCCGTAGCTGATCCAGTAACCCGGCGGCAGTTCCACGTCGCGCGAGATGACGTCGCGAAGTTCGGCGACGAAAGATCCAAGATCGCGGCCGCGAACATTGGCGGTGACGACGACGCGCCGCTTTCCGTTCTCCCGGCTGATCTGGTTCGGGCCGAGCGATATCTCGACGTCGGCCACCTCGGACAGCGGCACCGTGGCGAGGGCGTCCTCATCCTGGGCGCGAATCTCGGCGGGAAGCGGCACAGGGAGGCGCCGGATCGCCTCGATGTTGTCGCGAATGTCCTCCGGCAGGCGCACGACGATGTCGAAGCGCCGATCGCCCTCGAAAATCTGGCCTGACACCCGGCCGCCGATGGCGGCGGCGATCACGTCCTGCACGTCGCCGACGCTCATCCCGTAGCGCGCCAGCGCCTCGCGGTCCGGAATGACGGAGAGAAGCGGCAGGCCGGTCGCCTGCTCGATGCGCGCATCGGCGGCGCCGGAGACGCTTGCGACCGCGGCTTCAATTTCCTCGCCGAGTTCGACGAGCGTATCGAAATCGTCGCCGAACACCTTGACCGCGAGGTCCGTGCGCACGCCGGCGATCAGTTCGTTGAACCGCATTTCGATCGGCTGCGTGAACTCGTAATTGTTGCCGGGCACGCCCTCAAC
>JBJXFO010000033.1:0-14388 GCA_046154725.1 Parvularculaceae bacterium
CATCATGAGCCGGTCATCCACGGACTTGTTTCGTGGATCCTGTGCGCTGAGCGCCGATACCCTTGGGGCCTGAGGTCCACGGACCAAGTCCGTGGACGACCCCCGGTCTTGGTGCGATTTTTTGCTCCCCATTTTAGCGTTCCGGGCGCGGTCAAAAATCAAACTCTGTTTGCGGCGTTTGAGGCTTTGCCTGCCGGTTACGTCCCGTAGCAGCAAGGCCCGACTTCCGGCTCCCGTGCCTGGACTGGATCGCGTCCGCTGCGCCGCGATAGGAGGGACCCCGGCGCACAGCGTAGACGCGGTCGCGCGCCGCGCGCGCTGCGGCTTCATGATCGACGAGGCGGATGGGATAGGTCGCGCCGAGCGAGACGCCGCGTGCGCGCAGAAAATCGTCCGGCGCGCGCCATGGCTCGTGAATGAAATCGGCCGGCAGCGCGGCGAGTTCCGGAACCCAGCGGCGGATGAACGATCCGTCCGGGTCCTGATCGAGCGATTGTTTCACCGGGTTATAAATCCGCGCGGTGTTGACGCCGGTGACGCCCGACTGCATTTGCGCCTGCGGATAATGAATGCCCGGCTCGAAATCGGTGAATAGCCGCGCGAGGCGCTGCGCGGGCAAGCGCCAGTCCTGCCATAGATGATAGCTTGAAAACGCCATTACCATCGCGCGCATCCGGAAATTGAGCCAGCCGGTTTGACCCAGCGAACGCATGCACGCGTCGATGAAGGGAAACCCCGTGCGGCCGGCCGCCCATGCTTCGACAACGCGTCCATGGTCAGGCCCGATGGCGCGAAAATCGCGATAGAGCGGATGCAAGGCCCGGTGTTCGATGTCCGGCTCGTCCTCGAGTTTCTGGATGAAATGGCAATGCCAGTGCAGGCGCGACGAGAATGACGCGATCGACCGAGCGAAGGCGATATCGCCGGCCGCTTTCTTTTCTGTCTCCGCGCGCAAGGCCGCTTGATAGGTTTCGCGGATCGACAAACAGCCGAACGCCAAATGCGCGGAAATACGCGAGCACGCGGCCGCGCCGGCGTCCGGCGACGACATCGCCCGCCGATAGGTTTGGCCGCGCTCGCTCAGAAAACTCCGGAGCAATGAGATTGCCTCGCGCCGCCCGCCGTTTTGGCGTTGCGGGCAAGGGTCAGGCGCAAGGCCAAGCGTTGCTTCGTCCGGCGTGTCGCCGTTTTTGAGCGCGGCAAAGCGGATGCGCTGCTGCGCGGACGCGACGGGCGCGCGCATCATCGCTTCCCAGCGCGCCGCCCAGCCGTTGCGGCTCCGTTGACCGCGAAAGACGCCGTGCTGGCGATACTCGGTGACCGAAACGCCGGCTGCGCTCGCCCAGCGCCGAACAGCGCGGTCGCGCGCGTATGTCCAAAGAAGGCCCGTCTCCTCATGCGCATGAATGGCGCGGATGCCGATCTCTGTGTGAAGCCGTGCGAACACATCGACAGCCTCGCCGGTCCGCACGACGAGGCGTCCCCCTCGCTTTTCCAAGGCAGCATCGAGGTCGGCAAGGCACTCGGTCAGAAAGGCGTAGTGGCGCCCCGCCATTTCAGGCAGGCGCCACAGCTCAGGCTCGATAATGCAGAGGGCAAGCACCGGCTCGCCGGATGCACACGCGGCAACCAAAGGCGCATGATCGAACACGCGCAAGTCGCGCTTGAACCAGACGATGTCGATCAATCTTGCCGGTCTTTCAACGCCGCACCATCAATACGCTAAAATAGCGGCGCCGGCTCATTTCGCGGCGACGTCGAGCGCCGCGTTAACTCAAAGCCCATCCCGGCGCGCGCGGCGTGAAATAATCGCGTTCGGTCAGGGAGATATCAAGGCCAAGGATATCCTTCAGCCGGCTCATTTCCATGCCGATGAGATCGGCAAAGTCCTTCATGCCGGCGAGCTCGGCGTCTATTGCGCGGTCGAGGCGCACCAATAAGGCGGTTACTTCGCGACTGACGAATCCGTTGGCGGCGGCCTCGGTCATACCTGCTTGGTGCAGGAATGAGGCGAAGTCTTGCTTGGTTAGATCATCAGCGTTCGTCGCTTCGCCAATCTTGAACGCAAAATCATGCGTGTACCTTGCACTGGCCCTGATTGGCAGGAGATCATAAAGCGGGGCCATTCGGGGTGCGTTGCCGAGATCATAAAGCAAAGCGTGATTCTTCGCGTGATTGTCCGAATTGCCGATGGCGAGATTGAACACCGTCGTTTTGAGAAAAGTCTGAAGGGCGATCGCGGGTTCTACGCATTGGCGCAAGATTGAAAGGACGTTCGTAAAGCTGAAGCCCTCCGGAGATCGGCTGTTGCGTTGATACTTCATTGATGACGGAAGCCCGAGGGCTTGGGCGAAATCTTCCTGATGAATGCGTCGCACCAGGCCATTCTGATCGACAACGCGATCATACCGGGTCGCCAGAAGGCCGCGCACGCCGCCAAGGTCGATTGCCGCCGACGCAGCCGCGTCCAATCCGCATTTTGTCGCGAGCCGCGCAGCGGCGGCCTCAAAGTCGGATTCCCGGGCGTCGTGTCTCGTTGGCACCTTCAGGATATGGGTTGTCGGCGCTCCAAGCCCGCGTTTTGGCAAGGCGAAGCGGCCGTCCGCCGTAGCGACCAAGGCGATCTTTCGCTGCACGCCGGCGACCGGCGAGGGATCGCGAACCGCTTCGGGCAGCGGCGCCCTGTCGGCGAGCCGCCGCGCGATGTCGATGATTTGCGCCTCGTCTAGAAAGTCGTAGTCGGTCGCAAGCAAGCCGGGAACCTTTGCCGCAGGCGCGCCTGCGGGAAGGCAGGAGATCGCGCCGGCGCAATCGGCGCCGAGGTGATAAAGAAGGCCAACGATGTCGTTTCGGTCCAGCCGCTCGCGATCGACGATGCGTTGAAGATCGTCGTTCTCGTTCAGCAGATTTCCAAAGAAAGCGCGCGTGGCGTAGCCGCCAAACGGCGCCTCTCTTAGCGGCAGGCAAAGAGATATTGGGACTGCGCGTTCCTGCGCGAGATGGTCGGCGCTATATCCGAACGATACGTCGCCGCCTTCCTCGCTGACTAGCGCGCCGACGGGGTTGGCAAATCCATCGATGCGGACATCGAGGATCACTTGCGCGCTTTCACGAAAATATCGAGCCCGGCGGCGGCGCAAGCTTGCACCACTTTGTCAAATTCAAGCGTCGGTTTTCCCCGTTCCAGTTCAGAGACGAACCGGCGTCCAACGCCGGCAAGGTTGGCGAATGCCAATTGCGTCAGTTTCATCCCACGGCGGGCCGCCGCCACTTTTTCTCCAAGCTCCTTTGAGGACTGAACCCGTTGGTGCCTTGAGCCAATAATCGTCGCGGGCATACTGCCAATTATTGGCGCGTTAGGTCCGGCAACCGGCGCATCAAAGCTGCGCAGCCGTTTTTGATTTTGATCTGGCTGTGGGTCGGCCAATGACTTGTCTTTCGATACCGTGCGGTATCTTTGGCAACCTAAAGCGCCAAAGTCAATAAAGTATTCCCGTACGGTGTTTCTCTTAAACGAAATTTGCTCCCGCCCGGGAGCTAAAATCAAACGTTTAGGAGAATGCTCTCAAACGCTCCCGTTCGGGAGCGCTAAAACGGCGCCGCCCTCGCGATCAGCGCCGCTTCGTCGATCCGCGCTTCGCTCGCGCCATAGCCATAGCTGCGGGCGTCCGGATCGAGCCTTGCGTTGCAGAAGGCGTCGAAGACAAAATCAGGCGCGACGCCGTAGAGGCTGGCGCCCTGCAGGGCGAGGCCCATGTCTTCGGCAAAGGCGCGCGCTGAACTCTCGTTGAGGGCGCCGGGCTCCAGCCATTCGGCGAGGCGCTTGGCGTGGCGGTCGTAATGGCCGTTGGCGCCTTGCGCCTTGGCGACCTCGCCAACGACCGCCTCTAGCGACGACGGCTCGCGGCCAATCGCGCGCAGGATATCGAGTGCGATGACATTGCCGGAGCCTTCCCAGATCGCGTTGAGGGGAGACGAGCGGAAATAGCGCGCCATCACGCCTTCTTCGATGAACCCCGCGCCGCCATGACATTCAAGCGCTTCATAGACAAAGCCGGGCTGGCGCTTGCACGTCCAGTATTTGGCGATCGGCGTTGCAAGGCGGACGAACGCCGCTTCCGTCTCATCGTCCGCTGCATGGTCGAACGCGCGCGCGACGCGAAAGGCGAGCGCCGTGGCGGCTTCTGAATCGATTGCGAGATCGGCGAGCACGCGCGCCATTGCCGGCTGGTCGATCAGCTTTTTCTGGAAGGCGCTGCGGTGCTCCGTATGCCACAACGCCTGCGCGAGGCTCGCGCGCATGCCGCCCGCCGAGCCGACGATGCAGTCGAGGCGCGTGTGCTGCACCATGTCGATGATTGTCCTGACGCCGCGTCCGGGCTCGCCGATCATCTCGGCATAGGCGCCGTGATACTCGATTTCCGAGGAAGCGTTGGCGCGGTCGCCGAGCTTGTCTTTGAGGCGCATGATGTGCATCGCATTACGCTCGCCCGCCGGCTTCCAGCGCGGCACGAGGAAGCAGGAGAGCCCTTCTTCGGCATAGGCAAGCGTCAGGAACGCGTCGCACATCGGCGCCGAGCAGAACCATTTATGGCCGGTCAGCGACCAGTGATCACCGGAACGCTCCGCCCGCGTCGTATTCGCGCGCACGTCCGACCCGCCCTGTTTCTCGGTCATCGCCATGCCGATCGTCACGGCGGTTTTCTCAGCTGCCGGGATGAAGCGCCGGTCATAGCCTGCGGTCGTCGCGCGCGGGACCCATTGGTCGGCAACGCGCGCCTCATTGAGCAGCGCCGGGATCGCCGCATAGGTCATCGACATCGGGCAGCACACGCCCCCCTCCGCCTGGCCCATCAGGAACAGAAGCGCCGAATGGAGAACGTGCCCGGCGTGATCGGCCGTCCACGCCGCCGCAGCGACGCCATTAACAAGGCCAAGCTCCATCAGCGCGTGATAGGCGGGGTGAAACTCAACCTCATCAAGACGCTGACCATAGCGATCGAAGCTCTTGAGTTGGGGCGTAAATCTGTTCGCCTGCTGCCCCCACTCGACAACTTCTGCCGACCCGCAGCGCGCGCCAAAGGCCGTCAGCCGGTCGTGATGCGCTTCGCCGCCGGAGGCTTCCACGGCGCCGATCAAGGCCGCGTCGTTCTCAAAGAGATTGATGCCCTCAAAAGGCGGCGGCTGGTTCGTCACATCGTGCGTCGCAAGGCTCGCCCTAGGGCGGAAATGGGGCATAAAGACCTCCCTTGTGAGCTGGGCTTCTATCGTGCTTTGCGGCCGGCGCGTAGAGAGGGTTGCAGCTCGGGAGGGCATTTCATGGCGGAACCTTCGCTCATCGACTTTGTAAAATCGGCGCTGGCCCTCGGCGAGAGCCGGGCGCGCATTGCCGGGGTCTTGAAGGCCGCCGGCTGGCCGGATGATCAGGTCGAGGACGCGCTCGGCGCCTTCGCCGATGTCGATTTTCCGGCCCCCGTGCCAAGACCGAAAGCCTATGGCTCGGCGCGCGAGGCGTTCCTCCTCATCGTTTATTTCTCCCTGCTTGGCATGATCGCAACGCAGGTCGGCGGCCTTGCCTTCGCCTGGATAGACCGTCAGTTTGCGGACGATCTGGCGCGCGGCCAGACTTATTACGGCTATGCGAGTTCGGGTCTGCGCTGGTCGATTGCGTCGCTTATTGTCGGCTTTCCGATCTTTGTTCTGCTCGGCTGGCGGCTCGCGGCGCGCAAACGCCGCGACCCCGAGCGGCGGCGCAGCCGCGTGCGCGCATGGCTGACTTATGTAACCCTCATTTTTGCGGCTGGCGCGCTGATCGGCGACCTTGTTGCGGTCGTCTACCAGTTTCTCGACGGCGGGCTTTCAACGCGCTTTGCGGCGAAGGCGGGCGTTGTCGGCGTCATTTCAACGGCGATTCTCTGGAACTATTCGCGCGATGCCGAGCGCACGTCCGCACGCATCGACCTCGCCGGACGCGCGCTGGCCCTGATCGCGGCAATCCTTGTTGCAGCCCTCGTTGCATGGGCTTTCACCATTGTCAGAAGTCCCGCCACAGCGCGCGAGCGCGTCGGCGACGAGCAGCGCGTCGATCATCTCATCGCCATGACGCGTCTTGCCGATTGCCACGTCACCTATTTCGGCGCGCTCGGAGCCGACTTTCCCGCGATGCAGTCTGCGCTCGTCGAATTGGGCGGCCGTCAGCCGATTGGCGCCGGCTGCACGGAGGCGACGCCGCTCGATCCCGCAACCGGCGCCGAATATCGCTATCGCAGCATCGACGCCGACACCTACGATCTTTGCGCCGTGTTCGAAGGTGGCTGGCCGGAAGGCGATGAGAAAGGCGCAAACCTGCGGCGCACCCTCAACAGCTATTACACGGGCGCGAATGAACAACGGACTCTGCAATTGCCAAAAGCCGCTGGCGAGACTTGTTTCGAGATCGACGCGGTCAAATTCGAGACCGATATAAAGCCGCGTGTCGGTGAGGTGATAAGCGAAGACCCGCCGCTGCCGGCTGGAGAAGTGCAGGAGGAATAGCGCTTTCGACTGTTCCTGCTTGTCCCGGCCGGCGCGGGGGCGAGTGGAGGAAATCAGCGCAAGGAAATCCCGAGCAACGCCGACAGCTCTCCAATCGCAAGCTCCACATCGCCGAACGGGACCTTGATTGTCGTCATGCCCATTGCTTGCGCGGGCTTCAGATTGACGCCGAGGTCGTCGAGAAAAATGCATGCGGACGCGGGGACGCCGAGCGCTTCCAGCATCATCTCATAAATGCGCGCCTCGGGCTTTCTGACGCCCGCCTTTGACGATTCGATCACATGGTCGAACATTGCGAAGACTGCTTTTATGGCGTCATCGCCCACGTCCTTGCGGGCGGTTCGGACAGGATCGAGCCCTTCGAAATTATTGGTGATGCACCCCGATTTGAGACCCGCCGCTTTGACCCGCCGCAGCGCCTCGATCATCTCGGGCTTCAACGCGACATCGAGGAGCGCGATGAAATCGTCGCCGCTGATTTCGTGTCCGGCCTCGCGCGTTTCCGCCGCGAACAGCGCATCGAACTCGGCGAAGGAGATTTCCGCGCGCTCAAAACGCGCGAAGGCGCCGTCGTGCAGTTTTTTCTTGATGACGCCGCCGATGAACCGCTCCGGCAATCCGTGGCGCGCTTCATAGACGGCGAAGTTCTCAACCGGTGAGGTCGTGAAGACGCCGCCAAAGTCAAAAATTACCGCAGAAAAGCGCGAGGCCGTCATGCCGTGCGCGGCTTCAGGCCGAAGCGTTTGGCAACGAAGCCGTCAACGACGCGTTTCGGGAGCAGGGTTGGCAATGTCCAGTTTGTGAATTTGCCCTTGAGAATCGCATAGCGCGTCTTCGGCTTGGGTGTTGTCAGAATATGGAGAACCAGCGCGCCGACGCCCGCCGCTTCGAGGCCCTCTTCGCCGACCGACTGCATCATGGTCTTCATGCGTTCCAGCACGCCGGAATATTCCGTTTGGCGGTACTGTTCGAAATCGAACTCGTCCGCCTTCGCCCAGATTGGCGTGCGGATGGCGCCGGGCCCAACGATAATCACGTCGATGCCGTGCTGCATCAATTCGCGGCGCAAGCTTTCCGACATGGCTTCCAGCGCGTGCTTCGACATCGCGTATGGCGCCATGAAGGGCGAGGCGATCTTGCCGGCGACAGAACTCATGTTGACGATGCGCCCAGGCGCGCCTTTTTGCGCCGGGTCTGCGCCGAGCAGCGGCAGAAAGGCCTGCGTCGCGCGAATTGGTCCGTAGACGTTGATATCCATCTGACGCTTGAGATCGTCGAGTTTCAGATAGGCGACCGGACCCGCGACCGCGACCCCGGCATTATTGACGAGAGCGCCAAGGGTCGCGCCCCCTAGCGCGTCTTTCACTTTGGCCGCTTCCCGGCGGATTGCCGCCTCGTCAGTCACGTCAAAGAGGAGCGGGGTGAAATTGGGCCCAAGCGCGGCGGATGCTTCGCTCGCGTCCTTTTCTTTCCGCACACTGCCGAAGACGCGCCAGCCAGCGTCGATCAACGCTTTCGCGATCGCCCGGCCGATGCCGGTCGAAACGCCGGTGACAACAGCGGTTTTTGTCAGGTCGCTCATCGGTTCTCCATCATCTGTCTGACCCAGCCGAGGCCTTCCTCGATCAGATAGTCGCTTGCGGGCGTGAACGGCGCGGGGTTATCAAAAACGCCGATCAGCAAATGCGTCTCGTACGGCCACTGATCGCTCTGATACGTCAACGGCGTGCCGCAGGATCTGCAGGATCCGCGTTTGACGCCCATCGAACTGGCATAAAAAAAGGGGCTTTCGCCCGGCCATTCGACCTGAGCGGATTGAAATCCGACCCATGTCGAGTACGCGGCGCCGGTCGTCCGGCGGCAGCTGTCGCAATGGCAGCGCGAAACAAACTTTGGCGCGCCGCTCGCGGCAAACCGGACTCGCCGGCAATGGCAGCCGCCCTCGACAGGACCGTTTGTCAAAGCCCCATCGCCTTCGCCATCTCGGCGTTCTTGGCCATCATCGACTGAAACGCTGGCCGCGCTTTCAGACGATCGACATAAGTCTTGACGGCGCCGTCATTCGGGATCGCGCCGAACAGCGTTGCAAAGTTGAGCGTCGAGCCGAACACGACATCGGCGGCCGAGAATTGATCGCCGAGCAGATAGGGCCCGCCCGCCAGCGCCTGCGCGATTGCGGCCGTTACGCGTTCATAGTCGCCATGGCCGATCGCGCCGGGGTTCTCGCGAGTCACCTTGCCGAACTTGTCGAGCATCATCGGCTCGATGCAGGAGGGCGCAAAGAACATCCAGCGCAGATACGCGCCGCGGCGCGGGTCGGACGCCGTCGGCGCAAGGCCCTTCTCGGCAAACGCATCGGCGAGATACGCGCAGATCGCCGCCGCCTCGGTGACGGTGACGCCCTTGTGAACGAGCGTCGGCACCTTGCCCATCGGATTGATCTTCAGAAACTGCTGCGTGCGGCCCTCGCCATTTTTCAGATTGAGAAGCTTGACGGTGCAGACATCGCCAAGCTCTTCACTCATCCACAAGGTCGTACCGCCGCGTGTTTGCGGCATGTGATAGAGGAGGGGACGGTCCGACATATCAAGGGCTCCTACAGTGAGCCGCGTGTCGCTTCATAAAGCGCGATTGCGGCGGCGTTTGAAACGTTGAGGCTTTCCATCTTCGGCGCAATCGGAATGCGATAAAGCGCGTCGCACGTCTCGCCAACGAGCTGGCGCAGCCCTGCGCCTTCCGCGCCGAGCACGATCGCGATCGGCTGATCTTTAGGCAGGTCGGTAATCGGCCGCGCACCGTCGCCCGCAAGGCCCGCGCAATGATAGCCGAGGTCCTTCAGCGCTTCGAGCGCGCGGGCAATGTTGACGGCCTTGACGCAAGGCAGCGTTTCGACCGCGCCGGCGGCGGCCTTGGCGAGCGCACCCGCAAGCGGGGGCGTGCGCCGCTCCTGCACAATCGCCGCGCGCGCGGCGAACGCAGCGGCGGAGCGGAAGACGGCGCCAATGTTTTGCGGGTCGGTAATCTGGTCGAGAACGACAACGGGCCTTCGTGCGGCATCGGTTTCGCACACGTCTTTAAGGCGGGCCCGCGCAAGGTCGAAAGCTTCGACAGCGAGCCCTTGATGAACGGCGCCCTCCTGCAGCAGGCGGTGAATCGCATCAGGGCGCGCATCTTCAAGGAGGGCGAGGCGATCCGGCGGCAGTTCCAGATCGCTCAGCCAATCCATCGCATTTTTGGTCGCAAAGCCGCGCTTGATGCGCCGGTCGCGGTTCGCCAGCGCGGCGGCGACGGCGTGGCGTCCATAGAGCCAGACGGCGCCGTCATCGGTGCGCGGCCGTTCGGAGTGGCGTTCCGGCTGGCGTTTGGAGGAATGGACGCGATGAAAAGGACGATCTTGCTTCATTCGCGCTCCTATACCGGTAACGACCGGGCGGTAAAACATCGGTTTGGCTGCGGCCTGCGCGCCGGTTGCGCGTTGCTTGCCCGTTGGCTATAGACCGCGCTCTTCCGCGCCGGGGCAACCCGGCACGCTGCGCCTTGCAGCGCCCGCCGGCGTCGTCTGGCAAGCCCCGTGGAGGGGTGGGAGAGTGGCTAATTCCAGCAGACTGTAAATCTGCCCGCTTCGGCGTACGGTGGTTCGAATCCACCCCCCTCCACCAGCCTTCGCCCCCTCTTTTGTTTGCTGCCCTACGGCGGCGGGCGGGCTACGGCTCGGCATGCCGGCAAGTGCGCAAATAGTTATGCCCGAAGGGTGGAGGCTGCCGCGCCGAAGTTTCGAGGAAACGCAGGCGGGCGAGGCGTGGCGCGCTCGTTCAGGCTACGGCTCAGCAAGTCAAGCGCGCGGGTGTCAGCGTGCCCGAAGGGCGAAGGCTGCCGCGCCGAAGTCGCGGAGCGACGAAAGCGGGCAAGGGGTGGCGGGCTGCTTCGGGCTTAGGCTTGGCAAGCCGATCGCGGCGGCGGGCGTTATCGCCCGTCTACTCCTCAAGCGCGAACGCCACCAGCTGATCGCCAAGCTCAGTGCCAACATTCCCATAGCCGCCGGAAAAGATCGCGACATACTGGCGGCCTTGCCATTCATAGACCATGGGTGTCGCGATGCCGACCGTCGGCAGCGAGCCTTTCCACAGTTCTTCGCCGGTCGCGACATCGAATGCGCGCAGGTAATGATCGAGCGTGGCGCCGATGAAGACGAGGCCGCCTGCGGTAATCGCCGGGCCGCCAAGGGTCGGCGTGCCGAGCTTCAGCGCAAGCCCGCCGGCAAGCTCCTCGGTCGTGCCAAGCGTCCGGCGCCAGACGATGCGGCCGTCCGAGAGATCGACAGCGGCGAGAATTCCCCATGGCGGCGGCGTGCACGGAAGGCCCAGCGGCGACAGGATTTCATCGCGCAAGGACCCATAGGCGGCGCCCGTTTGCGGGCTCACTTCGGAATCGTGGAAGGTCTCTTCCGCAGCCTCGACCTTGTCTGCCCGAATTGCCTGAATACGATGGGGAAAGTTCGACATGTTGACGACGAGCAGATTTCTGGAGGCGTCATAAGCGCCGCTGCCCCAATTGCCGCCGCCGCCGGTGAACGGCAGGAACAGCGTCCCTTGTTCCGTGGGCGGAGTATATAGCCCATCCGCCCTCAGAGCGCCGATCGCCTTCTCGCACGCGCGCTTGTCGAACCAGGTCACGCCAAAGGCGTCTTTGGGATCGAGCCTGTTCGGCACAAGCGGCTCTGGCGCGACAGGAAAAGGTTGCGTCGGCGACAGCGCCTCGCCGGGGACGCCCTCCTGCGGCACAGGCCGTTCCTCCACGGGAATGACGGGAACGCCAGTGTCGCGGTCGAGGACAAAAATGAGGCCCGTTTTTGTGGTCTGAGCGACAACATCGCGCAACACGCCGTCCTTCAGGACCGTATATAGCCCCGGTTGCGAAGGAACGTCGTAATCCCATACGTCGTGATGCACCGTCTGAAAGCTCCAGGCGACCTCGCCGGTTTCTGCGCGCAGCGCCACCACGGAATTGGCGTAGCGATTGTCGCCAGGCCTTGCGCCGCCGAAAAAGTCCGGGGACGGACTGCTAGTTGGCACAAAGACATGCCCGCGCGCCGCATCGACCGACATCGGCGCCCAGGCATTCGCGTGACCCTCTTTACGGGGAAACTCGCCCTGCCAATCCTTGGCGTTCGGCTCGTCCGCCGAACGCGGCACCGGGTCGAAACCCCAGAGCGGCGCGCCCGTCCGCGCATTGAAAGCGCGGACCGTGCCGCGCGGCGCTTCGAGACGGACATTGTCGCTGATCGACGAGCCCGTCACGAGGATGTCGCCGAGGACGACTGGCGGCGACGTGATCTGGAACTCACCCGGCCAAACAAGCTCCATGCCAGGGTGGATGAAGACTTCGCCGTCATTGCCGAATTCCGAACACGGCTCGCCATTTTTTGCATCGACAGCGATCAGGCGCCCGTCATTTGTGCCCGCGAAAATGCGCGTCGCGCATTTGCCCTCGTCGCCGCCGTTCCAATAGGCAACGCCGCGGCAGACATATTGATTGGCCGGACGCTGATTAAGATCGATCTTTGGATCATGGCGCCATTTCTGAACGCCCGTGCCGGGATCGACGGCGATGATCTCGTTGAAGGGGGTGCAAAAGATCAGGCTGTCTTCGACGAGAATAGGGGTCGCCTCCGAGGCGCTGTCATCAAGCGCGTCGCGCGGCCGCGCAGCAACGTCGCCGGTCGAGTAGGTCCACGCGACCTTGAGGCGGCGGACGTTGTCGCGCGTGATCTGGCGCGCCGACGAATATCGTGACCCGCCCGCATCGCCTCCATAGGCCGCCCAGTCGCCGGCTGCCGGGGCCGCGCGCACGACGCTCGCCTCGCCCTCGATGTCGAGCGAATGCGCCCCCCCGAGGACCCAGATCATCGAGCCGCCGAACACGGCCGCCAGTAGGAAGGCCGCTCCCGCCGCAAGCAACCCCAGAAAAACGGCCATCAAGCGTTTCATGAATTTTGCCCTCTCGGCTTGTTGCGACCCTAGCTGAATCTGGCCATCGCGGAAATGCAGCGCAGGTCTTTCAGACCCTAACCCGAGTTGACCCGTCGTCCGGCCGCGCGGACAGTGTTCGCCGATGGTGTGCGCCGGCGCCGGTTGGCGGCCATAGCTGCCGATGGCGAGGATGCTTGACCCGACCAGTGACCACTGAACGGCCCGTTAAAGCGCGCAAGCTCGGCCTGGTCATGTGCACGGCGCTTGTCGTTGGCAATATGATCGGGTCCGGCGTTTACCTGTTGCCGACGTCGCTTGCGCCGCTCGGGTGGAATTCGATCTTTGGCTGGCTCTTGACGATTGCCGGCGGGCTTTGCCTTGCCTTTGTGTTCGCGAGCCTTGCGCGCGCCATGCCGCGCGCGGGCGGACCCTACGCTTACACCAGAGCCGCGTTCGGGCCCGGCGCCGGCTTCATGGTCGCGTGGAGCTACTGGATCGGCGTCTGGGTCGGCAATGCGGCGATCGCGACAGCGGGCGTCAGCTATCTCAGCGTCTTTTTCCCTCAGCTTGCGACGACGACCGGGTTACACGCCGTCGTCACGCTCGCGATCATCTGGATACTGACGGCTGTCAATTGCCGGGCTGCGGCCCTCGCCGGCGGCGTGCAGGTTGTCACAACCGTCCTGAAGCTCATTCCGCTAATTGCCGTGATTATCCTCGCGGGCCTCATCCTTGGCGAGAAAGGCGCGGCGGCGGTGCAGCCCTTTGTGGCGGAGAAGATTGCGATTGGGCCGATCACACTGGCGGCGACGCTCGCGCTGTGGAGCCTTCTCGGCCTTGAGTCGGCGACCGTTCCTGCTGACCAGGTGGATGCGCCGGAAAAAACCATTCCGCGCGCGACGATGATCGGCACGATCCTGACCGGCGCGATCTATCTCTTCGTCTGCACCTCGGTCATCCTGCTGCAACCCCCTGAAGTCGTTGCAGCGTCAAATGCGCCGCTCGCCGATTTCATCGCCAGCCGCTGGGGCGAGAACGCCGGGCGCGCGCTTGCGTTCTTTGCGGCAATCGGCGTCTTCGGCGCGCTCAACGGCTGGATCCTGGTGCAAGGCGAATTGCCCCACGCGATGGCGAAGGACGGCGTTTTCCCGGCGTTCTTCGCGCGCGCCTCCGCGCGCGGAACGCCGGTCAACGCGCATCTTGTGTCCAGCGGCTTGTTAACCGGTGTCGTGCTGCTCAACTATTCGGAGACGCTGATCGGGCTCTTCAATTTTGTGGCGCTGCTGTCGACGACGTCGATCCTGTTCATGTATCTCGCGGTTTCTCTTGCTGCGCTGAAACTGAACGCGTCGCGGGCAATCAAGGCGTCACCGGCGCTGCCGCTGGTTGGCAGTCTTGCAACGATTTACGCCCTGTGGACCATCTATGGCGCGGGCGCCAAGCCCTTCACATGGGGCCTTGTCCTGCTGGCGGCGGGCTTGCCTGTTTATGTCCTGATGCGGCGCGCCGCTACTGCGAAAGCTCCGTAATCAGACTATGCCAGTGTTGTAGCGCGCCGGCGACCGAGGCGATGGGCGCGCGCTCGTTGAGGCCGTGGCTAAAGTCGTCGGATGGTTTCAGGAACAGGCCGGAGACGCCGTAGCTGTCAACGCCCTGCGCGCGAAAGTGCAGGCTGTCGGTTGCGCCCGATGACATTTGGGGGATAACCGGCAAGCCGGGATAGCGCTCTTCGACCGCTTTCCTGACGGCCGTCAGCACATCATCGCGCATCGGCGAGGCGGGGCCGGCAAGCGTGTTCTCAAGGCGGCGGATCGCCGCCGCAGGATCGTCAACGACGGCGAGCAATTGCGCCTCGACTTGCTTCGGATCGACGCCGGGGAAGATG
>JBJXFO010000047.1:0-9718 GCA_046154725.1 Parvularculaceae bacterium
CCTGCAAAAAATCCGGAACCAAAAATCAAATCGCGGCGCCGGGCACGCAAAGCAGACGCGCGCGCCGCGAAACAACTTCCAGCAATCGGGTCATTACGCTATCCTACGGTGAATAAGACGGGCTAGGGTCTCCTCGCCGCAAGAAACACCGCCAATGACGAATTCGACCCACGCATACGCCGCAGATCCGCGCAATGACGCGATCCTGATCGACATTAACGGCGCACTGTATCCGCGCGCCGAGGCGAAGGTTTCGGTGTTCGATAGCGGCTTTGTTCTTGGCGACGGCGTCTGGGAAGGCCTCAGGGTTTATCCGGGCCCGGACGGCCGGGGGGTCGTTGCTTTTCTGGACCGGCACTTTAGGCGGCTCTGGGACGGCGCTAAAACGCTCGACTTCGAGATGGGCCTGACGCAAGCCGCGCTTGCGCAACGGCTATACGCATGTCTCGACGCCAATGCCGCGCATGAGGGCGTCCACATCCGCCTGATGGTCTCTCGCGGGGTCAAATCGACGCCTTATCAGGACCCTCGCGCCACCATTACGCCGCCGACAATCGTCATCATTCCGGAATTCAAGACGCCGCTGGCAGCGACGGCGACGGAGGGCAAACGCCTTTTCACCGTGCACGTCCGGCGCACGTCGCCCGACACGCAAGACCAGAAGCTGAACTCGCATTCAAAACTCAATTGCATCCTCGCCTGCATCCAGGCGACGAAAGCCGGCGCCGACGAAGCGCTGATGCTCGACGCGCAAGGGTTTGTCGCAACGTGCAATTCAACGCATTTCTTTATGGTGCGCGATAGCGAGATCTGGACGTCGTCCGGCGATTACTGTCTTGGCGGCATCACGCGCGGGGTCATTCTGGAGGTTGCACGCGCAAGCGGGCTTGTCGCGCGCGAGAAGAACTTCTCCCTGCACGAAGTTTATGGCGCCGATGAAGCGTTCCTCACCGGCACCTTCGCCGGGGTGACGCCGGTCAGCGAGGTCGATGGCCGCAGGATCGGCGAGGGACGCGGCGCGATGGTTCAACGCCTGCAGGCGCTGTACAAAGCACGTGTCGCGCAGGATATCGCGACAGGGCGCAATTGCGCCGAAGGATTACCAGACAGCGCGAGATAGCCGTGACAACCGTCATCGCCATGTGGTCAGGGCCGCGCAATATCTCCACGACGATGATGCGCGCGTTCGGAAACAGAACCGATACCGCAGCGCTGGACGAGCCCTTCTACGCTGTCTATCTTGCCGCCAGCCGCGCCGAGCATCCGTACCGGGAGCAAACGCTCGCTGCGTATCCGCGCGACTTCGAACGCGCGCTTGCGTGGATTGCCGAGCCGCGCGCGGCGCCAATCCTCTTCCTCAAGCACATCGCCTATCACCTTCAAGGCGACGCCGACCTGTCGTTCCTGACCAGCTGGCGCAATTTCCTGCTGATCCGCGATCCGCGCGCAATGGTCGCCTCGTTTGCCGGCAAATTCGAAGACGCAACGCCAATTGTCCGCAGCTATGAGATCGAGCGGCGCATTCTCGACCACCTGACCCGGCACGGCCTTCCCTGCCCGGTGATTGACGCGTCTGACATTCAGCGCGCGCCGGAAGCGATGCTGCGCGCGTTGTGCGCTTCATTGGATATTTCCTTCGACCCGGCCATGCTTGCCTGGACCGCAGGACCGCGCGCGCATGACGGCCCCTGGGCGCCGCATTGGTATGACGCGGTGAACGCCTCGACCGGGTTCAACCCCCATCTGGAGAAAAAGCTTACGCTTTCCAGCGGCTTGGAAGAAATTGCGGAGCAGGCGCGGCCGGCTTATCTGGCGCTGCATGCGCGCCGGCTGGTGACCTGACCGGTGGCGGCGATGCGCGCGCGCAACAACGGACGGCAATTGTCATCAAACTGTATCACAATGATTTCATGCCCCGCGAACCCGACTATTGTTCACCTCGAGCGGGGCGGCGCGAAGCGCTGAGCCCTTTATCTTGTGGGCACTCTTCAAGGGATATCCAGACAATGGCCAAAATCCGCCGGCTTATCCGACTTTCCTGTGCGTTGACGTCCGCGCTTTCGGGCGCGTCCGCGCTGTCTCTTGCCGTCGCGACCAGCGCCCATGCGCAGCCGGCCCAAGGGCTCGACGAGGTGACTGTCACCGCGCAGCGGCGCGAGGAAAACCAGCAGGAAGTGCCGATCTCGATCACCACCGTGCCGGCGGACCGCTTCACGGCAATCCTTCAGGGAGCGGACGATATCCGCGCGCTCGCAACGCGCGTCCCCGGCCTTTACGCGGAATCGTCGAACGGCCGCATTGCGCCGCGTTTCTACATCCGCGGGCTCGGCAATATCGATTTCGATCTTGCCGCCTCGCAGCCGGTTTCGATCGTGATGGACGAAATCGTGATGGAAAACGTTGTCCTGAAAAGTTTTCCTCTGTTCGATATCGAGCGCGTCGAAGTGTTGCGCGGTCCACAAGGCACGCTGTTCGGCCGCAACACGCCAGCCGGCATCGTCAAGTTTGACACTGTCAAGCCGGGCGAGGAAAGCGAGGGGTATCTGTCTGCGTCCTACGGCCGCTTCAACACTGCCAAAATCGAAGGAGCGATTGGCGGCCCGCTTTCTGACACGCTTGGCTACCGCGCCTCCGTTCTCTATCAGCGCCGCAGCGACTGGGTCGACAATGGCTCCGTCATCCAGAACGGCTTTGCCGGGCAGGACGACGCGTTCGGCGGCTTTGAAGACATTGCCGGTCGCTTGCAGGTCGCGTGGGCGCCGACCGAGACCTTCGATGCGCTGTTCAACATTCACGGCCGCAAGCTTGAAGGCACGTCGGAATTGTTCCGCGCCAACATCCTCGGGCCGGGCAATAACGAATTGAACGCGAATTTCGATCGCGATGTCGTCTTCTATGACGAAGGCGGCGGCAACAACCAGAATTACGACACCTATGGCGGATCGGCGCGCCTGTCGCTCGATCTCGGAGCTGTGACGGCCACCTCAATTACTGCTTTCGAAACAGCAAGCGGCAACAGCCGCGGCGATATTGACGGCGGATCGGGCGCCGGGTTCCTGCCCAACGGCTCGTTCCCCGGCTTTATCCCGTTCAATTCCGACACGATCGACGAGATCGACGGGCTCGACCAGTTCACGCAGGAAATCCGCTTCGCCAGCGACTATGAAAGCGCCTTCAACTGGCAAGCGGGCTTCTTCTATTTTGACAGCGACCTGACCATCACGACGAACCCGTTCTTTGCCCCCGCAACGACAGTGCGTCATGACAACCAGAGCTGGGCGCTGTTCGCGCAAGGCTCCTATGACCTCACCGACCGGATCAACTTTACCGGCGGCGTACGGTATACGGACGATGACAAGGACTTCATCGGCGTCGTGACGAATTTTCCCGTCGCTCCGATCTCCGTGTCGGATGAGAAGATCAGCTGGGACGGGGCGCTGAGTTTCGCCGCGACCGACGACGTCAATGTCTACGCCCGAATTGCCCGCGGCTTCCGCGCGCCAACCATTCAGGGCCGCGACGTCGCCTTCTTTGGCTCGCCGACGACCGCGACGTCAGAAACCGTGCTGTCGTATGAGGCCGGCTTCAAGTCGACGCTCTTCAGCAACCGCGTGCGCGTCAACGCATCGGCCTTCTATTACGACGCCACCGACCTGCAGTTCTCGGCGATCGGCGGGCTCGGCAACTTCAACCAGCTGATCAACGCCGACGGCAGAGCCTGGGGCTTTGAAGCGGACGCTGAGTGGCTCGTCACTGCGAATTTCCTCGTCACCGGCGGCGTCAGCTACAACGACACCGAAATCACCGAACCTGGTCTTGCGGTTGCCCCGTGCGGCGGCGGCTGCACCGTCACCGACGCGCTCGACGGCTTCGGCAACGCGCTGATCACAGGCAACCCCTTCCCGCAAGCGCCGGACTGGACCTGGAACGTCACGGCCCGCTACGCCGTGCCGACCTCAAAGGGCGAAGCCTACCTCTTCACCGACTGGGCGGGACAGGGGAAGACCAATTTTTTCCTCTATGAATCCGCCGAGTTCAATTCGAGCGGCAACATAGAGGGCGGCGCGCGTCTCGGCATGCTCTGCAAGGACGGCAAGCTCGACGTCGCGCTCTATGTCCGCAATATTCTCGATGCGGAGAATGTCAAAGGCGGCATCGACTTCAACAACCTGACCGGCTTTGTGAACGAGCCGCGGATTTACGGCGTGTCGGCATCGCTGAAGTTTTAGGTTGCGGTGCGTCGGCTGGCCTGACACCAGACTTGCTGGAAGTTAAGCCATACGATGCTGTCATTCCGGGGCCGCCCCTTGGCGGAACCCGGAATCCATGGCTACGCGAATCGGCCGAGGCAACATGGACTCACGCCTCTCGCCGGCGGTGAGCCCCAAGGTGACAATGGTCCTGTTAGTTTTGAGTAAATAGCCACGACAACGGGCGCTCGTCAGCACGTAATTAGGCGCCTCAGTCCTGCGTTGCCACAGCTCCGTATACGGATAGCTTTGGCATGGCAAACAGCTTCATCATCATCGGCTCGAACGCGGACAGCGGCATCGTGTCATAGCCGGGGTCAAACGCCGTCTGGTCGTATTTTTCGCAGAACTCGGCTGTCGCCTCGAAATTCGGATGTCCGCGATATTGCTCGCGGACATTCCGGTCCATGCCGAGATAATGGAAGAAGTAGTGGCCCTGAAAAAGCCCGTGCTTTTCGACCATCCAGTGGTTCGCTTCCGACACGAACGGCTTCAGGATCGCCGCTGCAATATCGGGGTGATTGAACGCGCCGAGCGTGTCGCCGATGTCGTGGAGGAGCGCGCAGACGACATATTCCTCGTCGCGCCCGTCGCGATGCGCGTGTGTCGCGGTTTGCAAGGAGTGCGTCAGCCGGTCAACCGGAAAGCCGCCATAGTCGCCGTCAAGGAGCCGCAAATGATCGAGCACGCGCGTGCCGCCGGCTGTCGCGAAAGGGCCGAAGTGACCGGCAATTTTCATCCAGTCTTCAGCCGTGCCCTCGGTCATCGACTTGAATTTCGCGCGCTCATCGACGGCGCCGCCGTGGTCAGCCATGGGATCCTCCCTGAACTTACTCAAGGTAACGCCGCTGACCCATCGCAATCAAGATTGCCGATCAGCGATTTCGCGATGCAAGGACCGGCAAGCTTGCGGAGCCTTCGCAACCGAGCGCGTCATAGCTCGCGGGATCGCTCAGCAGGCGATCGGCGACGACTGCCGCCAACTCCGCATTGCCACGCGGCGTCAGGTGTCGGTGACCCTTTTCCCAATACAGCATTTCATCGGGCGCGGCGGCGGCTTCGAACGCGGCAAGCGGCGAAATGAAAGGATCGCGAGCGACAACCGCCGCCGGCAGCAGGCGAAAGCTTGAGCGGAACCGCGTCCGCGCCTGTGCGCTCGGCACATCGATGACGAAGAAGCGCGCGCCGGCATTGCGCGTTGTCTCTTCGGCGCGCGCAAGGATCGCGAGGTCTAACGGCGCGGCAGGACGCTCGCCCTGAGCCCCAGCCGTTGTCTTGCGGCTGAACACATGGCCTGCCATCAGCCGGCGGACAAAGCGTGACGCGCGCTCACGCACGATCGTGAAGAGGTGGCTCTCGGCCGCTATTGCCCGGAACAGCGGGTTGGCGTGCAGCGCGCGGCGCGCGCCCATCGCCGGGCTGTACGTGTTACCCGTCTCGATCAGCGCATTGCCCTTCAGCGCGTAAAGGTTGGCGCGGCGATTATCGTCCGGATCGGTGTGATGCCACTGGAAAATCACGACGTCAGGCGCATAGCGAAGCGCGCTCTTTTCGAGCGTGCGCAGCATTTCTGCGGTGCCAAACCCCGATACGGAAAAGTTCAGCACTTCGACGGGGCATCTCGCCTTTAGCAGCGCGCGCTCAATCCGCGTCGTCGCCATGTCGTCAAAGGAAGCTTCATACCCCAGCAAATAGCTATCGCCGAAGACCGCGATGCGCCGCACGCCAGCCGGCTTTTCGATGCTGAAATCCCGGTCGGCGCGCAGGCCGTTCCGGTTAATGGCGACGATGCTGCGCATTTCAGGGGTGCGCTGCACATAGACTGCGCCCGGGCGGTTCATCCTGACGCCGTAGGTCGCAGCCGCAATATCGCGCGGCACGAAAGATTGCGGCGCAAGCGCGCGCACAAAAACTTCGCCAAAAGCAAGCGCGTAAACCGCAAGGCCCGCGGCGATCAATCCCTGTCTGCGCGTCACTTTTCGCATGTCAGAAATCGAAATAGATGAAATCCTGCTGGCCCTCGGCCGACAGGAAGGCGACAGAACAGGCAAGCATCAGCACCACGCTGAATCGCGCCAGCGCCGGCAATGCTCCGGCGTTGCGCGCCTCATCGACAAGGCCCCTCATCGCTGGCGCAAAGAAGCGATTGGCGATGCCGGCGGCGATCAGCGGCGCCGTTAGCGACAATACAATTGAGGCCTCGGGCAACGCGGCAAGGCTGCGCACGCTTTCGAGTTGAAATGCGCCAGCAAGCGCATAGCCGGCGTCACTCATGCTCTGTGCCCGGAAGACCGTCCAGCCGGTCAAGGTCAGGCAGGACATGACAGCCCACGCCCCGGCATTGACAATGATCGCGCCCGAGCCGTTCGCGCGCGCGATCAGCGCATCAATCGAAAGCGCGCGATAGAGCGCAAGGATCGCGCCGTGAAATGTGCCCCAGACGATAAACGTCCACGCGGCGCCATGCCAAAGGCCGCCAAGCAGCATCGTCAGGAAGAGATTTCGATAGGTCGCAAGCTTGCCGCCGCGATTGCCGCCGAGCGGCACATAGAGATAGTCGCGCAGCCAGCTCGACAGCGAGATGTGCCAGCGCCGCCAGAACTCCGACGGCGTGCGCGAAAAATACGGCAAGTCGAAATTGATCATCAATTCGAAGCCGAGCATGCGCGCAAGGCCGCGCGCCATGTCGGAATAGCCCGAAAAGTCACAATAAATCTGCACGGCAAACCCGAGAATGCCGAGCAGCATCAGGGCGGGCGCCGTTTCGGCCGGCGCTGCAAAAGCGGCGTTGACGATCGGCGCCAGATTGTCGGCGATGACGGTTTTCTTGTAGAGGCCCCACAGGAACAGCATGGCGCCTTCGCCGGCCATTTCCGCGTTCCAGACGCGGCGCACTTCGAACTGCGGCAGCAGCGCTTTGGCGCGCTCGATCGGCCCGGCGACAAGTTGCGGGAAGAATGTGACGAAGGCGGCGAAATCGATGAGGCGCCGCGTCGGGCGCATATCGCCGCGCCACACATCGATCGTGTAGGACAGCGACTGAAACGTATAAAACGAGATGCCGATCGGCAGCACGATGTTCATCATCGGCGCGTTGACCGCAAAGCCGATCTGCTCCGCCGCCGCCATAAATGAGTCTGTGAAGAAGCTGAAATATTTGAAGGTCGCCAGCAGCCCGAGATTGGCGACGAGGGACGCAATCAGCCATGTGCGGCGGCGGTCGCCGCGCGATCGCTCGATCAGCATAACGGCTGCGGCAGCAAGGATCGCATAGGCGCCTGTCAGCAACAGCCATCGCCAGCTCTCGCCGAAGGTCGGCGCCGTCGCGGCAAGACTGACGAGGCCAAGATAAAGCCCGGCCTTGCGCAGATCGCCGGCGCGCACGCGCTCGCCCGACGCGCCAAGCGCAATGATGAAATCGGTCGCCGTCGATGCCGCAATGAGAATGAGAAAACGCTCATCCCACCAGCCGTAAAAGAACAGCGAGGCAACAAGGATCAGCAGATTTTGTGCGCGAAGCCGGTTCGCGATCCGCCAGTAAACGGCGAAGAACGCGGCGAAGAAAATGAAAAAGACCGTCGAATTGAACAGCATGGCCGAAAGGTGTGAAGACGCGCGCGGCCCGGCGTCGCGCCGGCCCTTCGATCTAGCCGCGACGCTGTTAACAAGTGATGGAAAGAATTGTTAATGATGGCGCTAAGAGGCAATTGACGCGCCTATTCCTTGGCGACAATGCCTTCAAACACCACGCGGCCTGCCGCATAGCGACCGCGGGCGCCGAGGGTCTTCATCAGCGCGCGGTCGGCGCCGGCGACGAGCGGCACGCGGTCCGGCACGAGGCGCCCGACGACCCCGTTAAACCATTCTGCATCGATACTCGCGCACACGGCTTCGACCGCCGCAAACTCGGTCTCGTCGATCTTGTGTTCATCTGGCGTGATGTAGGGCGTTTTCGCGCCGTAGATGAAGCGCCGCATCATCGGGTAGAGGGCTTTTTCGACAAGCCAGCTCTCGCGCACCGTCTTCTGCATCCAGCTGTGCGTGTAAAGCTCGTTGCCGACTATGCGCCCGCCGGGCTTCAGTACGCGGACGACCTCCTGCATCGCCGCTGGAATATCGACGTGATGCAAAATATCGATGAAGACAACGAGATCGAAAGAATTGTCCGGATAGGACAGCGCCTCTGACGGCATGACCCCGAACATGACACCGCCATAGCCGAATTCGGCGCAGCGACGGCGCGCGATTTCGACAACGTCCGGCGAGATATCGAAGGCATCGACCGCGGCGCCAAGCCGGCCAAGGCGGATCGCGTCCTCACCAAAGCCGCAGCCAGGAACGAGCGCGCGCTTGCCGGTCAGATCATGCGCAAGCAGCCGGTCATAGGCTGACCAGAACGCGTTCTGCGGCCGCCGCTGCGCGTCGTTGACGACATCAAAATTGACAGGTGCCAATCGCTCGGCCGCCTTCGCAGCGGCGTAGTCGCGATGATAGTCGATCTCGCGCTGCTGGCGGCCGGTGAGCGCCATGACGCTAAAGCAGCATCGAGGCGGGTTCTTCGATGAACTGACGGAAGGCGCCGAGGAATTCCGCGCCGACGGCGCCGTCGACGACGCGGTGGTCGCAAGTGAGCGTTACGGTCATAATCGTCCGGATGACAATTGCCCCGCCGCGCACAACCGGGCGCTCTTCGCCCGCGCCAACAGACAAAATTGCGCCATGCGGCTGGTTAACGATCGACGCAAAAGACGTGATGCCGAACATGCCAAGATTCGAGACCGAAAACGTGCCGCCCTGGTACTCCTCCGGCTTCAGCTTTTTGGCACGCGCGCGCGCCGCCATATCTTTTATTTCCGCGGAGATTTGCTTGAGACCCTTGGTCTCCGCCTTCCAGACGATCGGGGTGATGAGGCCGCCCTCGATCGAGACGGCGACGCCGATATCGGCATGCCTGTGGAGGAGGATCGCTTCGTCCGTGAACGTCGCATTGGCGGCGGGGACTTTTTTCAGCGCCATCGCCGATGCCTTGATGACGAAATCGTTGACGGAGAGCTTATAGGGCCCCCCGCCTTCTTTCGGCGACGCGGCGTTGAGGCTCGCGCGCGCGTCCATGAGCTTCGTCAGTTCGATATCGACGTTAAGCGGGAAATGCGGGACTTCGTTATTGAACGATTGCGTCAGGCGCCGCGCGATTACCTTGCGCATGCCGTCGAGCTTGACCGCTGTGTAGCTGTCCGCCGGGTAAAGGCGCGGGTCGACCGAAGCAGGCGATGGCGCGGGCGCTGCCTTTGGCGCCGCAGCAAGTTTGGGGGCAGCGTCGAGATCGCGCTTGACGATGCGCCCGTGCGGGCCGGAGCCCTTCAGCGCGGAGAGGTCAATGCCGGCGGCTCTGGCAAGGCGCCTCGCGAGCGGTGAGGCGTGAATGCGGGCGTTGGCGCGCCTTTCCTCCCCCGCTCGCGGGGGAGGTG
>JBJXFO010000056.1:0-6105 GCA_046154725.1 Parvularculaceae bacterium
CCGCACGCCCGCGACCTTTGACGGCTAGAGCTTCTGGCGTTTGATAGGAAACGCCCGAAGCTCTAGTCTTTTTGTGGTCGCGCCGGGTTCCGAAAAACCGGTGATTCCACTTTTTCGCCCGGCGCTCTATGCCGCCTGACGGCTGGCGATCCACTGATCGACGCGGGTCTCGAGAACGCTGAGCGGCAAAGCGCCGCCGCCGAGCACCGTGTCGTGGAAGCCCTTGATGTCGAACTCGGTCCCCAGCGCGCCTTCGGCTTTGGCGCGCAGCGCCTTGATCTTTTCCATGCCGACCTTGTAGGCGGTCGCCTGGCCGGGAGTGACGATATAGCGGCGAACCTCCGAACGGATTGCGCCTTCCGCAGACGGAGAATTGGCCGTGAAATAATCGACCGCCTGTTGTTCGGTCCACCCTTTGGCGTGGAGACCAGAGTCAACAACAAGCCGGATCGCGCGCCACAGTTCGGTCGAGAGCCGCCCGAAATCCGAGTAGGGATCGGCATAGGCGCCCATCTCTTTCGACAACAGTTCGGAGTAAAGCGCCCAACCCTCGACATAGGACGTGAAGCCCGCTTGCGTCCTGAACTTCGGAACGCTTGTCAGTTCTTGCGCAATCGAGATCTGCATGTGGTGGCCGGGATTGCCCTCGTGATAGGCGATCACCTCCAGCTGGTGCTTGGGCATCGCGCGCATGCTGGAGAGGTGCGCGTAATAAATGCCGGGGCGCGCGCCGTCGGGCGTGCCCGGGAAGTAATGCTGCGCGGCGCCCGGCTGTTCGCGGAACGCCTCGACGCGCTTGACGACAAGGTCGGCTTTCGGGAGCAGGCCGAAATAGTCGGGCAAACGGCCCTTGATGAAATCGAGGTTCTTCGTCGCCTCGGCAATATAGGCGTTGGCGCCCGCCTCGCCTTCGGGGAAGAAAAAGCGATCGTCTTCGCGCGTAAACTTGAAAAATTCCTGCAGCGTTCCCGTAAACCCGACCGCCGTCTTGATCGTTTCCATCTCGGCGTGAATGCGCGTGACCTCGGAAAGGCCCAGCGCATGGATTTCATCGGGCGTCATCGACGTTGTGGTGTTGTTGGCGAGACGCTCGGCGTAATAGGCCGCGCCGTTCGAGAGCGCGCCAACTCCGCTTGCCGCTTCCGGCGTGTTGGCGCGATCGGCCTCGAACCAGGCAACCAGCGCTTTATAGGATGTGCCGAGCTTGCCTTCGATCTCAGCCTTCGCACTGACGAGCAGCGCATCGGCTTTGGCCTGATCGATCGTTCCCGCCGTCTTCAGTTTCGCAACTTCCGATTTCACGTCCGCCCAGACAGGGCTGTCCGCCCCGGGGCCGAACGGCGCGCCGGTGATGATCGCCTTGGCCTGTTCGATGACGCCGTCATAGGCAAAGCGCGGCGGGCGCGTGCCGGCCGCCGCATTTGCTTTCGCCTGCTCAAGAAGCTGGTCGATCGCGCGCGCGACGCCGCCAATGCGTGACACATAGGCATTCATGTCGCTTTCGTCGGCGACTTCATGAAACGCGATGATGAATTGCGGCAGGAACGCTTGCGCCCCTTGCATTTGCGTAAAGACATATTGCTGGCGCCGGAACTCCGCAGCCTTCTGCGCTGTGTCAGCCTGATAGAGCCAGACGTCGTAAGACGTCTTGGCTTCCGGCGTCAGCTTCGCGGCGTCAAAGCTCGCCTTCAACTCATCGACACTGGCGCGCTGCCAGGCGAGGATGCGGTCTTGCGCCGCTTCCGACACGTCATCGATCTTGTCGTAGTCCTTCTTGTCGCCAAGGAACGTGCGCTGGATCGGCGAGAAGTCCAGTTGCGCTTCGAATTTCGCGTCGAACCAAGCGTTTAACCGGTCGCTCTCGGCGGCGATTTCCTCCGCGCTTGGCGCCGTTACGGCGGCAACAGGCTCGGTCGCGGCCTCCTTCTTTCCGCAGGCGGCAAGGGCCGCCGACCCCATCAGGGCAAGCGTCAGAAGGCGGAGCGTTTCGCGGCGCATGGGCAATTCCTTTCGCGGAGCAATTGAAACACGCGAACGCTAGCGGCGTTCCGCAGCCGGTTCAAACCCGTTTGTCGCAAGGCGAGGCCAGTGTGGCTTTAGCGCCCCTAAAACGCGTCCGCCGCCAGCGCCATCACCGGTTCGGCCCCGGTTTTCAGCTTGGCGAGGTGCGCCTTGGTGTCGGGAAGCATGCGGGCGAGGAAGAAGCGCCCGGTGATCAGCTTGTTCTCGAAGAACGGGTCTTTATCGCCCGATTTGCGGCGCGCGATTGCGGCTTTGGCAAGCTGCGCCCAGCCATAGGCGATGCAGAGCAGCGCAAACATATTGAGATAGTCCATCGAACCGGCGCCGGCGTTATCGGGGTTTGAGAACCCGTTCATCATCATCCACTGCGTCGCGTCAGCGACATCGGCTTTGGCGTCGGCCAGCCCGTCGAGATAGGCGCCCATTTCCGCGTCAGCGCGATTGTCAGCGATGAACTGGTCGACCTCGGCAAAGAATGTTTGCAGCGCGCGCCCGCCGTCTTTCGGCAATTTGCGCCCGACAAGATCGAGCGCCTGAATGCCGTTCGCGCCTTCATAGATCATGGCGATGCGCGCGTCGCGCACAAACTGTTCCATGCCCCATTCGCCGATATAGCCGTGCCCGCCGAGCACTTGCTGCGCGGTTGTCGCATGCGCATAGCCTTTGTCGGTCAGATAGGCCTTGAGCACCGGGGTCATCAGACCCAGATAATCGTCCGCTTTCTGACGGTCGCCCGCGTCTGGCGATTTGTGGAGAAGGTCGGCGTGGAGCGCCGACCAGTACATCCACGCGCGCCCGCCCTCAATCGTTGCTTTCTGTTCGAGCAACATGCGCCGCACATCCGGGTGGACAATGATCGGATCGGCGGCCTTGTCCGGCGCTTTTGTGCCGGTCAGCGCGCGGCCCTGAATGCGGTCTTTCGCGTAGGCCGCCCCGTTCTGATAGGCGACTTCCGAAATCGCGAGCCCTTGCAGGCCAACGCCGAGGCGCGCCTCGTTCATCATCGTGAACATCGCCTTCAGGCCCTTGTGCGCCTCGCCCAGCAGCCAGCCCGTCGCGTCGTCAAAGTTCATGACGCAGGTCGAGTTGGCGTGGATGCCCATTTTTTCTTCGATCTTGCCGCACACGACGCCGTTGCGCGCCCCCAGCGATCCGTCCGCGTTGATCAGGAATTTCGGCACGATAAAGAGCGATATGCCTTTGACCCCCGCCGGGGCGCCGTCGATGCGCGCGAGCACAAGGTGAATGATGTTATCGGTCAGATCGTGTTCGCCGGCGGAAATGAAAATCTTCTGCCCGGTGACTTTGTAAGCGCCATCCGGCTGCGGCGCGGCTTTGGTGCGCAAGAGCCCGAGGTCCGTGCCGCAATGGGGCTCGGTAAGGTTCATCGTGCCGCCCCACTCGCCGGAGATCATCTTCGGCAAATAGGCGCGTTTCTGATCGTCGGTCCCGTGCGAATAGATCGCGTCGGCGGCGCCGCGGGCAAGGCCCGGATACATGCCAAACGCCATATTGGCGGCGGACACCATTTCGTTGAAGGCAACGGCAAGCACATAGGGGAGGCCCTGCCCGCCGTATTCCGGATCGAACGACAGGCCTTGCCAGCCGCCCGCGCGGAACTGGTTATACGCCTCCTTGAAGCCCTTCGGCGTCTTCACCGACCCGTCGGCGAACCGCGTGCACCCTTCATGGTCGCCCGACTGGTTGATCGGGTGCAGAACGTCGGACGCAAGCTTGCCGCCCTCGATCAGGATTGCGTCGATGACGTCGCTCGGCGCATCGGCAAATCCCGGCAGGTTTGAATATTTGGCGATGTCCAGCACGTCATGCAGGACGAACTGAATATCGCGGATCGGGGCGGCGTAAGCGGTCATCGCATGCGTCCTTGGCAGGTTGAGGGTCGGCCGTGGATACGGCCACGCTCTAGAAAGATCATCCTAGGCGCGCGGCGAGGCAAGGGCGTTGAACGCCGCACCCTTTACCGACTGCGGCTGGCGCCTGTGCAAAGCTTGCGCGCGGCGCCCGTTCGCTAACCTCCTGACCTGAGGCGCGAATCGACCATTAATCCTTTGCGTGAGCGGCGAAGCACCTTAGCGATCACGAATCGGCAAAGCTCTACTCGCGCCTGCGGGCAAGGCGAACAATGCACCAAACGCCGAATCCGAAGCGCCGGGGGAGCAGCCGGCAAAAGCGATGGACGCCATGAAACCCAACGTTCCCTGGAGTGTCAAAGGCATCGACAAGGACGCGCGTGAGACCGCCAAAGCGGCCGCCCAGCGCGAGGGCCTGACTGTCGGCGAATGGCTGAACCAGACGATCTACACCGCCGGCGACCCCGACGCGGCGGTCACGACGGGCGATATCGAAGGCCTGAAGGTGCGCGACCTTGCCTCGGCGATCGAACATCTCAGCCGGCGCATGGCCGGCGCAGACGCCAGGAGCGCCGACGCGATCGACAGCCTTGCGCGCAGCCTTGGCGGCGCGGTCGAGCGGCTGCAGCGGATGGAGCGCGCGAGGAACCCGGACGACGCCGCGCCGGACCTCGCGCAGCGCGTCCAGTCGCTTGAGGCCAAAGCCGGCGATCGCACGCGCATTGATGCGTTGCGCGCGCTCGAAAAGGCGGTGTCGCAAGTCGCCCAGCAGTTTGGCGCGGCGCAAGCGTCATCGCTCGCGCGCCTTGATACCGTTGAGAAGTCTTTGCAATCGATCGCGACGCGCCTTGAAGCGCCCGCCGCCGCCGCCATTAGCGCCGATACTATGCGCCAGGCGTTCGAGCAGATGGCCGCCCGCATCGAGCGCACCGAGCGCGTCGCCGATGAAGCCGCGCGCCTGAAGGCGGAGGCTGGCGCCTCGACCGACGCCGATTTCGTGCAGAAGACGGGCCTGCGGCTCAGAATTCTTGGCGACGAGATCAAACGCGGCGGCGACCAGATCAGGACGCTTGAGGGGACAATCGGCCGCCTTGGCCAACAGATCGACGCCGCCGAAAAGCGCAGCGCCGAAGGCATTCAGAAGGTTGCGGAAACGATCGCCGATTTGCGCGCCGACGTCGCAGGCGGCGACGCCGCCGACCAGGCTGCGGCGCGCGCCGACATTGAAGCCGCGGTCACCGAGATCACGCAGCGCACCGAGGATCGCATCGGCGCCCTGCAACGGTCTTTCGACGAAATGGTGCGCCGCCTCGACGGCGCAACCCGGCAATCAACGGTGTCGTCATCGGGGCCGTCGCCGGGGCTGTCGTCTACGACGGCGGCACTTGCCGCGCGCGAGCAAGCCTTTGTTGCGCAAGAGCCCGCCCGCGACGAGCTTGATGAGGAGTTTGACGCCGCCTTTGCGGACCTTGACGACGCATCTTCGTCGTCCGATGCCGGGCTCGACTTCGCGCTCGACGATGAAGCGTTCGCCGAGGCGCCAAAGAGCCCGGCGCAGGCCCCGGCGCAGACCTATGACAGCGACACGAATGATGTCCTCGCCGAGATCCGGGAAGCGTTTGGCATCGACCCGCCAGCGCCGCGTCCGACGCCCGCTGACGCGCCCGACGATATCGCGGACGAGGATCTCGACTTCGGCGCCGAAGCCGCATCCGGTATTGACGACGCGCCGCCTTTTATTGGCGAGCAAGGCACGCCGAGAGACAACGATCGCGCAGCATCGGCGCCCTCAAGCCAAGCCGCGGCTTCCGGCAGGGGAAGCGCCGACTTTCTGAAATCCGCGCGACAAGCCGCGCGCGAGGCGGCGGCGCGTGTTGCCGAGGACGTCGAGGCGGGCGGCAAGCGCAAGCTGACGCCCAAGCAGCGCGCGATCCTTGCCGCGCGCGCCAAGCGCCGCCGGCTTGAACAAGACGCGCACGACCGCGAGGGCGTTTCGCACGCGGCCGCGCCGCTCGTGGCGGAGCCGCCTGTCGCCATGACGCCCGACGCCGGCGCCTCGTCCGTCAAGGCGCGGATCAATGCCGCCGTTGCCAAGTTAAAGGCAAACCGGCCGCCGCTTCCCGACATGCGCATGCCTGCTGGCAAACGCGAACCAACGCTCGATGAGACGGATGCAGGCGAGGCGCCGTCCCCGGCAACGCCGAACATCGCC
>JBJXFO010000060.1:0-6039 GCA_046154725.1 Parvularculaceae bacterium
ATTGACGCTCATACTCTACTCAAACCTCGATCACGACGCGGCGGTGCAATCGGCCGAACGCCAGCGCAAACAACGGAAAACAGGCGATCGTCATCAGCATCTGCCAGAACAGCCCGCCAAGCGGCAAAACTGTCGCTGTCATCAGGCTCATCACCAGCCACAATATCAGCGAGACAGCGCACGCCGCCACTGCAAATCCGATCGACACGACGCCCAACTCACGGCCGAGAAAATATGCCTGCTGCGAGATCGCGACCTGCTGCATGACAAGGTAAACGGTCGGCCACAGCCCAATCGGTCCCCCGCTGAGAAGATCGTGCAACAGCCCCATAAAGAAAACGCTCGCCGCCGGCAGGTGCCCTGGCGAATAGAGCGACCAGAAATAGATGATGATGAGCGGGATGACAGGCGTCGGCGCAAAATCGCCAAACAACCTGAGCGGCGAGGCCAGCAACAGGACGCCAAAAAAGCCGAGCAAGGCCGGCGTCGCGGAGCCGGAAAATCGCATCAGTACATCGGCCCTGCTCGACATGTCAGTCGCCCTCTTCGACCGCCGCGGGCGCGGCTGGCGGGGCGCTGGGAATATTTGCGGCGGGCGCCGCGATCTCTGCGGCTGCGGCTGCCGGTTCTGGCGCGGCAAGCGGCGTCGGCTCAACCTCGGGAAACTTGTAGTTGATGATCCGAACGAGGCGCGAGCGCGCATAGTCGGCGGCGAGGTCAACGCTCGCCTCCTTCTTCGTCACTTCGGCAATGACGCCAACGGCGAGGCCGCGCGGCAGCACGCCGCCAGCGCCTGACGTGATGACCCGCTGGCCCGGCTCGATGCGATCGCCATTGGCGAGCTTTGTGATCGCGATTGTGGGCCGCGTCGTCGATCGGCCGACCAGAAGCCCCTCAACGAAGGAGCCTTCGACGAAGACGGGAATGCGGCTCTGCACATCGTTGAGCAGCAGAATGCGCGCGGCGTTGGGGGACACGTCGACAATGCGGCCGACCATGCCGCGCTCATCGACCGCGGCAAAGCCGCGCGTCACGCCCTTTTTTGAGCCGGCGTTGACGATCATCGAATGCGCGTAGGCGTCGTTCGCCTCGCCGATCACGAACGCGTTGATCGGCTGCGCTTCCGGCGGCGCTTCATAGGCGTCAAGCTCTTCAAGCGCAGATATGACGCCGCGGAGCGAGCGGGCTTCATCTTCCCACTGACGAAGCGCGGCGTTCTCTTCTCGCAGCGCCTGGTTTTCCTCCAGAATGCGGAAGTAGTCGCCAAAGCCGCCGATCTTGTTCTGGATCCAGGCGATCGGCGCCGACAGCGCATTCAAAATGGGCGACGCCGTTTCAATCGCCGCTTCGCGCGCCTTTTTGAAGACCGATGCCTCGGCCGCGTAAAGGCTCGACAACAGCAGCATCAGCGAGACGAGCGAGAACAGCAAAATCCCGACCTGGGATCTCGATCTCAATCCAAAGCGCTCGCGCGTTTCCCGGCCCAACAATTCCATGCGACGTCAGAACTCCAGCGGGCGCCTGCTCGTAATATGGCAAGAGCGCCTGACGGAACCCCGCCCGGCGCCCCTTGTGTATTGCTTGACTCGGGCCCCCGGCGCCAAGCCTCAAAAGTTTAGTCCGTCCGGCTAAATCGCGGAAGAGAGGACGCCGCGCATCGCCTTCTCGTTCTCGAGCGCCGCGCCCGTCCCAAGGGCGACACAGCAAAGCGGATCGTCGGCAACCGACACCGGCAGGCCGGTCTCGTCGCGCAGGACCTGATCGAGATTTCTGAGAAGCGCGCCGCCCCCGGTCAGCATGATGCCGGTATCGACGATGTCGGCGGCAAGTTCCGGCGGGGTCGCTTCCAGCGCAACTTTGACCGCCTCGATGATCTGGCTGACCGGTTCGGCAAGCGCCTCGGCAATCTGCGCCTCGCCGATGCGGACTTCCTTCGGCACGCCGTGCATCAGGTCGCGGCCCTTGATCTGGATCGTAATCCCGGAGCCTTCCATCGGGATCATCGCGGAGCCGACTTCCTTCTTGATGCGCTCCGCCGACGCCTCGCCGATCAGGAGGTTATACATGCGGCGGATATAGCCGATGATCGCATCGTCCATCTTGTCGCCGCCGATGCGCACGGAACGCGAATAGACAATGCCGCCGAGCGAAAGCACGGCAACTTCCGTAGTGCCGCCGCCGATATCGACAACCATGGAGCCGGTCGGCTCGGTCACCGGGAGCCCCGCGCCAATCGCCGCCGCCATCGGCTCTTCAATGAGTTCAACCTTACGCGCGCCAGCCGACAGCGCCGATTCCTGAATGGCCCGGCGCTCGACAGCCGTTGCGCCCGACGGCACGCAGACAACGATGCGCGGGCTCGCGAATGAGCGGCGATTGTGAACTTTGCGGATGAAGTGCTTGATCATCGCTTCGGCAACTTCGAAGTCGGCGATGACGCCGTCACGCATCGGGCGAATGGCTTCGATCTCGCCGGGCGTGCGGCCGAGCATTTCCTTTGCCTCGGTGCCGACCGCGCGCACGATCTTGCGTCCGCCGCGCGTCTCGATCGCGACGACGGAGGGCTCGTTCAGAACAATTCCGCGACCCTTCACATAGACGAGCGTGTTCGCCGTTCCGAGATCGATCGCCATGTCGGAAGACAGCATGCCGAAGAGCGTTGAAAGCATGAACAAATTCCTATCGCCGGTAAGGTCCCGACGATCTCTTTAACGTTAATGGGTTCCGAAATCGTCAACAAACGCGTTCGCTTCGAGCAATGCCGAGGCGCTTAATGAGATTCTTTCCCGGAAGCGAAAGATATGGGCGTCTTTCGCGTCAATGTCCCCCATCGCGCCGCTGTATCGACAAATAAATCCGGCGCACGACAAAGAGAAAGCCAAGCCAGCCCCCGGCGACACCGGCAAAGAGCGCGTAGTCCGCAGGCTGAAGCGTTGCAAAAAAGCCGGCAAGACCGCCAAGACCCGCTGAAAAGCTACGGTGATCAGGCGCGAGCGCGCCGAGCGCTACCACCAGCAAAATCTTCGGGATAATGCCAACGCTCGTTCCCGCGAGGTACTTCCAGAGCGGGACGTGAGCGGCCCCCGCGGCCGCGTTGACGACGATGAAGGGACCTGACGGGATCACCCTGATCAGTCCGCTGGCTAGGATGCCGTGGCGTCCAATGAAGCCGATCAGGTCTTGCGTGCGTTCGCCGCCAAAGCGTCGCAGCCATGGCCCCCCCAGCCAATGACCAAGGCCAAAGGTCACCGTCGCGCTGATCATGGTCGCAAGCCAGGAATAAAAAGCCCCTTCGCGCGGGCCAAAAGCGAGGATCGTCCCGGCGATCAGGAACCATTGCGGGAACCCTGTCAGGGCAAGGACGATAAAGACCGCCACAACCGCCGGAACCGCCCAGTAGGACTGCCCTACCTCGCGGAGGAACCGGCTGAGCCCGCCTTCGTCATCAAGGCCGATCCAGCTCTGGCCAAAGATCAAGATCACGAAAACGACGATCATCAAGATCGCCGAAACAGCGAGCGAGGCTGCGGCCTTGGCGTCCATCGAGGTCAGGAGGCGGCCAACGCCGCTGGGCTGCTTCATTATCTGAACGCTGGCCGTCATTTAACCGGTTGGAATGTCGTTGTCCTGCCCTTTGGCAGACGGGACCCAGATCGCCAATCCCACAGACCCGGCCGAGGCGATAATTTCCGCATCGAGCGTCGCCAAGGGCAGTTTTTCATGGAGGGCAAGCGCAACATAAGCCGCATCATACGCTGTCAGCCTGCATTCCCGGGCGATATGCAGAATTTCGGCGTCACTCCGATCGGGCGCGACCCGGAGCGGGAGCGCGCGCAGCGATGCCAGACAGAGGTCGGCCTCCATCCGCGTCAGGCGGCGTCTTCGTTCAATGGAGAGCACGGCGTTGCGGATTTCATTCCAAAAGACGCTCGGAACAAGCGCGCCGCCTTGAACGATTTCCGCCAACAAGGCTTCACTTGCTGGCTCAGATTCGTCAGGGACGAATGCCGCGAGCACAACCGACGCATCAGAAACGAGGGTCAATATTTGTGGCCTTCGTGCCGCCAGGACAGGATTTCTTCAAGCGTCGTCGGGGCCATCTTGCGCCTCAACTCCCGGATTCGCGCGACTGCTTCGGCGGCGCGAACCCGATCAGGCTGCTCAAGTACGAGCCGGACAACAGGCTGATTGTCGCGCGCAATGATGACTTCCTGGCCTTTTTCGACGCGGGCAATCAGCTCCGACAGACGGGCCTTGGCTTCCCCGACATTCACCTGAATGGTCATGGCGCATCCTTTCTTCAGCGAAAAAATAGGGGCAACGTGGCCCTTGGTCAAGCAATGACCAACCTGCAATATCAACAGGTTAAGGAAGACGCAGCGCGCTCTTGAGTGCATCTGCCGCTGCCGCCGGCGACGACGCCCTCGGCCAGTCCCCGGTCTGATTGCGGAACCACGTCATCTGCCGTTTGGCAAAGCGGCGACTGTTTTGTTTGGCGAGAGCGATGGCGGCTTCGAGGGAAAGGCCGCCGGCGAGATGGCGGAGCAGTTCGGCGACGCCAACCGCTTTCATCACTGGGAGGGCCTCGCCAAGTCCCCTCGCCCGCAACGCACGCGCCTCCTCCAACGCGCCGGCCGCCAGCATTGCGTCATAGCGCGCTTCGATAGCGCGGTAGAGATCGGTGCGCGGCGGCTCGAGGACGATCCGCGCGGCGATAGCGGGAGCAACTGCTTGACCGGTTTGCTGCTGAATTTGCGAAAGCGGCGCGCCGGTAGTCTGGAACACCTCCCATGCGCGTAAGTGCCGTTGGCGGTCGCCGGGCTTGAGACGCCCCATGGCGGGATCGGCAGCAATGACCTCCGCGCGAAACGCATCCGGACCGATTGCGGCAAAGCGCGCTTCGGCCTCTTGCCGGACTGCCGCCGGGATTTCCGGCGCCGGCGACAGGCCCTCGGTCAGCGCACGGAAGTAGAGCCCCGTGCCGCCGGCGACGATCGCGGGGCAACCGCGCCCGGCGATTTCCGCGAGGACCGCGCCTGCGTCCGCCGCCCATCTGCCTACGGAATATCGCTCTGCACCGTCGATATGGCCGAACAGATGATGCGGCGCGCTCCCCTCTTGCACCGTCGGGCGCGAAGAGAGAATTTGCAGATCGCGATAGACCTGCAAAGCGTCGGCGTTGACGATCTCGCCGCCAATCCTGTCGGCAAGCGCCAGCGCTGCGGCCGACTTGCCGCTGGCGGTCGGCCCTGCGATAAGGATTACGCGCGCGTCAGAATGGTCCGTCATCGGAATGCCTGTTACCGCAATCACGCTTGTTTGCAATCCGGCAAACCCGATCCTCGACGACGACCTCGCCGATGACGTGGCGGTCGCGCTGCTCGAGGCTTTTGGCGAAGTGAGCCGCCGGACCTTGGCGGAGGGCACGGCCGAAGATTTTCTGATCGAGGCCGGGGCGGACCGGGCTGGTGTTGAGCGCGTTCTTCGCCCTGTACTTGGCAATGCGCCAGTCGATGTCATTGTCCAGCCGGCCAAGGGGCGCGAAAAGCGCCTCCTTATCGCGGATATGGATTCGACGATCATCGGTCAGGAATGCATTGACGAGCTTGCCGACTTCGCCGGCCTCAAAGCGGAAATTTCGGCGATCACCGAACGCGCGATGCGCGGCGAGCTTGATTTCGAGGCGGCGCTGACGACGCGCGTTGCGATGTTAAAGGGCCTCCCGGAAAGCGTTCTTGAGGAGTGCTTCCGCACCCGGATCACGCTCAATCCCGGCGCGCGAGCCCTTGTTAAAACCATGAATGCGCGCGGCGCGGCGACCGTTCTTGTTTCAGGCGGGTTCACCTTTTTCGTCGAACGCATAGCGCGACTTGCCGGCTTTCAGCATTTCCGGGCGAACGACCTCTTGATGTCCGGCGGCAAGCTCACCGGCGAGGTGCGCCGCCCGATCCTTGGCCGCGAGGCGAAGGAAGCCGCGCTTCGTCAGTTTGCGGAGGAACGCGGCATCCCCCTTACCGCGACGATGGCTGTCGGCGACGG
>JBJXFO010000070.1:0-29036 GCA_046154725.1 Parvularculaceae bacterium
GGTGCGCTGGCAGGACGATATAGGCGCTGGTTCCCTTGCCGGGTTCGCTGTCGATGCGGAACCGGCCATCGTGCGCCGCGACGATCGCGTTGACGAGCGGCAGCCCGAGCCCCAGCCCTTCTTTTGAGCGTCGGAGCGACATGTCAGCCTGGTTGAAAGGCTGCGTCGCGACCGCAAGGCGTTCCGCCGTCATGCCGGGCCCGTTGTCGCGAACGACAAAGCCAACCTCGCCAGAGCGCGTCAGCGCCGCGCCAATCGTCACGGCAACGCCGCGCGGCGCGAATTTTACCGCGTTCTCGACCAGCTTGCCGATCGACCGCGCGATCAAAACGCGGTCGCAGCAGACTTCGAGGCCCGGCTCGCGAATGACCCGATTTAATTCAGGCTGCGCGAGCACCAGCGTTTTTTCCAGCGGCGAGAGCGCGAGATCGACGATCTCGTCAATCGTGCAGTCGACATCGCTGAGCACGATCGGTCCCGTGCGCGAATCGGAGGCGAGCAGCATGTCTGAAACCGAGTTCAAAAGCCGTTTGCCGCCATCGACGATATAGTCCGAGTATTCCTTGTGAACCGGGTCGTTCTCGCGTTCGAACTGCAGCGACAGGATCTGGCCGAATCCGATGATCGCGTTGAGCGGCGTTCTGAGCTCATGGCTCATGACCGAGAGCAGGCTGTCCTTGAAGCGCGATCCGGCCTCGGCCGCGTCACGCGCCACGCGCAGCTCCCGCTGATCGGCGTCGGACTTGAAAACGAAGCGCACGGCTTGCGAAAAAAGCGTCCAGTTGATCGGCTTGGCGAGAAACGAGGTAGCGCCCGCCGCGAAAGCGATTTCGACCGCTTGCGGGTGTTCGCTGCCGGTGATGACAATAACGGGGACAGAGGCGAGGTCCGCATCGGCGCGCACCGCGCGCGTCAGTTCAAAACCGCTCATCGAGGGCATATCGACATCGGTGATGATAAGGTCCGGTTTGACGCTGCTGCGCGCCAGCGCAAGCCCTTCAGCGCCGTCTGCCGCGCTGATCGCCTCATAGCCCGCCTCGACGAGTTTGGCCGCCGCAAGCTCGCGCATGATCGGATCGTCGTCGATCACGAGCACGCGCCCAGTATGCGCCCGGCTATGCTGCATCGATCTTTGCCTTCCCCAACGTCCCAAAGACGGGACCTGCCCGGCGCGAGAGGCGCGAGCGACGCCCAAAGTCCAGACTATTCCTTAATATTGCCTTGCCAGAGGCGGGCGAAAGCAAATGGCAATCAATTGTGCGGACAAGATTGCGGGTTACAAGTGTTGCAGGGCATCAGGCGTGGCCGGACATCAATCGTCCTTGCGCGATCAAATGACGGTGCTCGTCATTGTCGCTGTCTTCGGCGCCGTCGTGCTGGCGACGGGTTCGTTTGCATTGCGCGAGGTCAACCAGTATGGCGCGGAGCGGTCACGCGAGTTGCACGCCAACGCCGTCATCTTCGCGGCAACGATCGCTGCGCCGGTGCGCGATGGCGATCAGCGCCGCACGCTTGAGGCGCTGCGCGCGATCGCATCGCTTCCGCATATCAATCACATTCGGGTCACGCTCAAAGACGGTTCGACCCTGGTCGAGCTTGGCGGCGCGGTCGCCTTGAAGGGCGATGCTTCCGGCGGCGTGTTGGGCGCGCTGGCGCGCTTTGCCCCGTCGACAATCGTTGCAAGCGCGCCCGTCATCGAGAGCGGCAACGAGATTGCGACGCTGGCGATCACTGCCGGCACAACCGAGCTGAGCAAGCGCATCAGGGAAATCATGTGGGACGCGCTGGTCGCCGCGCTCTTCTCATCTACAATTGCACTGCTGATTGCGTTGCGCATGCAGCGCGGGGTTACGGCGCCGATCATCGATCTGGCGCGCGTCATGCGAAATGTGCGCGAGACAGACGATTTTGGCGCGCGCGCGCGCCGCACCAGCCGCGATGAAACTGGCGAGCTTGTCGAAGCGTTCAACGACATGCTCGACAAGATTCAAGATCGCGACGCGCGCCTTCTTGCCCAGCAGCAAAACCTGCAAAAGATCGTCATGCAGCGGACGCACGAGTTAAAGCTCGCCAAAGAGGCGGCTGAGGGCGCCAACAGCGCAAAGTCCGACTTTCTGGCAACCGTCAGCCATGAAATCAGGACGCCAATGAACGGGCTTCTCGTCATGGCGGAGCTGATCAGCAATTCCGATCTGCCGCCGCGCCAGAAACGCTACGCTGACGTGATCGTGCGATCGGGAAAAAGCTTGCTTGCGATCATCAACGACATTCTCGACTTTTCAAAGATTGAGGCCGGCAAGCTTGAGCTTGAAGCGATCCCGGTTCGTCCCGCCGACGTGATTGCAGACGTGATCAGTCTTTTCTGGGAGCGCGCGCAGAAATCCGGCGTCGATCTCGCCTCTTACGTGGGGCCCGGCGTTCCGGAATCGATTGAGGGCGATCCGGTCAGGATCAGCCAGGTTCTCTCGAACCTCGTCAACAACGCGTTGAAGTTTACCGCAAAGGGCAGCGTGGTCGTTGCGGCGCGCCGTGTCGCGGACGCCGGCGGCAATTGCACAATCGAATTTTCAGTCGCCGACACCGGCATTGGCATCTCGCCCGCAAAACAGGCTTCGATCTTTGAAGCGTTCAGCCAGGCTGACCAGTCGACAACCCGCAAATTTGGCGGCACAGGCCTTGGCCTTGCGATCTGCCGGAAGCTTGTCGAAGCCATGCGCGGATCGATTGGCGTGACGAGCCGTGAGAACAAGGGCTCGCGCTTTTTCTTTGCCTTTCCGACACGCGCGCTTGAGCCCGCGCGAGCTTTTACACGCTGGCCGGGCGACAAACGCGCGATTGTCGCGCTGCCTGGTTCTGCAACGCCGGTGACCATTGCGCGCTATCTCGAGGAAGCAGGAATTTCCGCGCAATATGTCTCCTGCGAAGACGGCGCCGCGCAGGACGTCGCCTATGCCGATGTACTCTTCGCGTCGTCGTCGTTTTTGTCTGCCCTGAGCCAGAGGGCCGATGCCTCGAGCGCCGATTGGATGCCGGTCCGCATTTGTATTGGCGAGCTTGGCGACGATGCGCCGGACGCGCTGTTGCGGGCAAACGCGGCCGATGACCTGCTGACCAAGCCGATTGCGCGACATGACATGATTGCGCAAGTTGAGCGCATCCTTCACGAGCGGCTGCGCGGGCGCGACGCGCTGCAGTCGGTGCGCGCGAGCGACCTGAAGATGCCCAATTTTGGCGGCGCGCGCGTCCTTGCCGCCGACGATAGCGCAGTCAATCGTGAAGTCGTCAAGGAGGCGCTGGCGCGGCTCGGCGTCGATGTCACGCTTGCCAGCGACGGCGCCGAAGCCGTGGCGGCAGCCGAACGCGCGCGCTTCGATCTCGTGTTGATGGATTGCTCGATGCCGGTGATGGATGGATACGCGGCGACGACAGCGATCCGGAATCTCGCGGACAAATCCCGCGCGCGCGTGCCAATCCTTGCACTGACGGCGCATGTCGAGGGAGACGAAAAAAGCTGGCAGCGCGCCGGCATGAACGGGTATGTGACAAAACCCTTCACGCTCGCCGCGCTCGCGGCTGCGATCGGCGCGCACCTTCGCCCAGCTGACATTGCCGCGCGCGTCGTGGCGCCGTTGCCGGCCGGGCCTCCGGTTGGGCGTAACGACGAAGCGCATGACGGCGATGCCGGCGCTTGCGCTTTTGACGAGCAAACCCTCGACAATCTTGCTGTCATGTCGGCGGCGGGAAGCGACCTTGTGGCGCGTGCGCTGGCGCTGTTCGAAACGCATTCGCGCGCCGGCATGGTGCGGCTCGCAAAGGCTGCGAAGGCGCGCGAGGCCAAAGAAATTGCGAGCGCTGCGCACGCGCTGAAATCGATGAGCCTGAATGTCGGCGCGAAGTCGCTTGGCGATGTTTGCGCCCGGATCGAGCGCGCGGCGGGCGATGTTTCCGCGTTGCCGGCGCTGCTCAGGGAGTTGCGCGCCGCCTATGGCGCCATGATCGCCGACCTGCCGGAAGTTCGCCGCCGGTATGTGCGGGCCGCCGCCTGACGGTCAATGAAACCGTATCGAAACCCGAACGCAGCCAATCACGACTGGCGGGCGATCGAGATAGATTGTGCCGTAAACGGACCTATCGGCATCGGGCTCTAGGCGGGCGGGCGTCTCGCGCCATCGGCGAACGATCGGGGCCCCGCCTGCTGAAAAGAGGCCGAATGCGCCATTGCCTGGCTGGCGGTCGCCATAGTCGATGACGACAAGCGTATTCTTCGGAAAGGCGCGGTTCATCGCCTCGTCGTCGAGGAAAACGGCAAACAATTTTTCCGCCCCTGACGTCACCGGGATGTAGTCCAGCGCCAGCTCGTGCAGGTCCGCCAGCGGATTGCTCAGCAGGCGGACAGCGTCCTCCAGCGCGATGACAGGCGTGTGGCGCACAGGGCGCCGCAAATAGGCGGCGGCGGCGTGTTTGTCGGCCTCTTCCAGCGAGCGGGATCCGCCAGCCAGCCAGTCCGTCGAGACTTTCAGCGCCTCGGCGATTTTGGCGAGCATCAACCGGCGCGGATCGTGGATGCCGCTTTCCCAGTTGGCGACGGCCGGCTGGCTGACGCCAACGCGCGCGGCAAGGTCGCTCTGGTTCAGGCCGGACTCTTTGCGCGCATGGCGGATGCGCTCGCCCATCGATTGCGGTTCAGACAGTGAAACGTCGGGCATCGCGCGCTCCAAAATATCAGTAATTCTTATAATGCCTTGGACTCCTCCCGGCAAGTTTTGTTGCAGCGCAACAAGAATACCGAGGTTTTGATAGGAATTGTGATAAAACCATACGAATAAATTCTTTTAGACCGTCTTGAATAAATCAGAGCCGCTTATATCCTGTCACGGTTGGATCGGTCTCAGGCGAGCAAGGTGAAAGCGATGTCGGACTACTGCAACGATGGCGGCGCGCAGCGCCTCGCGAGCAAAATCGAGGACTTTTGGCGCAAAAAGGGCTTCGATGTGCAGGTTGATCTGCGCCCGGAAGGATTCGTTGCAACCATGCGGTCGGCCCGCACGGACGTCCGAAGCGACATGGTGAACGGCATGCCGCGCCGGATCGGCTTTTCGGCCGGCTGAAGATTTATTGCGCGGCGCGGCGAACGAGCGCCGGGACATCCGCGTAGGTTGAAAAGCGCGCAAACGCCTCCGCCGCAAGGTCGAGCGGGCCATAGCCGAACGTCGCCGCAAGACACGGCATGCCGGCCGCCTTGGCGGCGCGGATGTCGGTGTCGCTGTCGCCGATAAAAACGCCGCGCTCCCCGCCTGCGCCTTGAAGGGCGGCAAGCACCGGGCGGGCGTCCGGTTTGGCGGCGCCAGCAGTGTCGGCCCCGATGATCGCCTGAAATTTGCCGGTCAGCCCGAGCGCCTCGATCAACGCGCGCGCCCACGTTTCTTTTTTGTTGGTACAAATCGCGATGCGCGCGCCGTCGGCGGCAAGCGCGCCGATGGCCTCAAGCGCGCCGGGAAACGGGCGCGAGCTATCGGCGATGTGCGCAAGATAATGATCGAGAAAAAGCGCGACAGACGCATCAAGGCTGGCGGGCGGCGCGCCGCCGTTCTCGCGAAAGCCGTGGTCAAGCATGGCGCGTGCGCCGTGCCCGACAAGGTGGCGCACGCGGACCAGCGGAACCGGCGCGCGGCCCGCCTCGACAAGCGCGTAATTCATGGACGCGGCAAGGTCGCCCGCGGTGTCGATCAGCGTGCCGTCAAGATCGAAGATCACGGCAACGCCGGCGAGTTGAGGGCGCATTTACATCTCATCCGGCGCCCGTCAAAAGACGCCCGTGGCATTGACTTCTTAAGTCCTAACAGAGTTGCGGGGCGCAATGAACAAGCGGGCAATCGCGGCTGCCATCCTCGCTGCCGGCCATGGCACGCGGATGAAATCGGCAATGCCGAAAGTGCTGCACGGCGTCGGCGGACGCTCGATGCTGGCGCACGTCATGGCGAGCGCAGGCGTGCTTTCGCCGGAGCGCATGGCCGTTGTGATCGGCGATCACAGCCCTGCGGTCGGCGACGCCGCGCGCGCGCTGCGCGCCGATATCCACATTGCGGTTCAGGCGCCGCCGCGCGGCACTGGCGATGCGGTCAGGCAAGCGATGCCTGCGCTGGACGGGTTCGCTGGCGTCGTGCTGGTCCTTTACGCCGACACGCCGCTTGTTACCGCGCAAACGCTGCGCGCACTCGCCGCAAAGGTTGATGCGGGCGCTATGGTCGCCGTGCTCGGCTTCCACGCATCCGACCCGGGCGGCTATGGCCGCCTCAAATGCGATTCCTCCGGCGCGCTTGAAGCAATTGTCGAGGCAAAGGACGCCAGCGCTGAAGAGTTGCAGATCGGATTTGTAAACTCCGGGGTGATGGCGGTCGATGCGGCGTTCCTTGCCCGCGCCTTGCCGATGCTGAAAGACGACAACGCGAAAAAAGAATTCTACCTGACCGATATCGTAGCGATCGCGCGCGGGCTCGGCCATTCCTGCGTTGTCGCCGAAGCCGGGGCCGACGAAGTCATCGGCGTCAATTCCCGGGCGGAGCTTGCAGAGGCCGAAGCGATATTTCAAAAGCGCCGCCGTAAGGGCGCCATGGATGCGGGCGTTACGCTGATTGATCCCGGTACGGTATATTTCTCGTTCGATACGGAAATTGCGAACGACGTCGTTATCGAGCCGAATGTCTTCTTCGGTCCGGGTGTGACGATTGCGTCCGGCGCTGTCATTCGCGCCAACTCGCATATTGAAGGCGCGAGCATTGGTGCGGGCGCGAGCGTTGGCCCGTTCGCGCGCCTGCGCCCCGGCGCGCAGCTTCTGGCGCATTCGAAGGTTGGCAATTTCGTCGAGATCAAGAATGCCGAAATCGGCGAAGACGCCAAGGCGCCCCATCTGTCCTATATCGGCGACGCCGTCGTTGGCAACGGCGCAAATATCGGCGCCGGGACAATCACCTGCAATTACGACGGCTTTTCAAAACACAAGACGATCATTGGCGCGGGCGCCTTTATCGGCTCCAATTCGTCGCTGGTTGCGCCGGTAACAATTGGCGATGGCGCTTACGTCGGCTCAGGCTCCGTCATAACGAGGACGGTCGAGGCGGACGCGCTCGCCGTTGCACGGGGGCGCCAGAGCGATTTCAAGGGCTGGGCCGCGAAATTCCGCGCCGCGAACGCTGCGAGGAAGAAAAACAAGCCATGAGTGCGGACGCGTTCAAGAAGCAGGCGGCGGAAGCGGCATTGCTGCTCGTCGAGCCGGACATGACGCTCGGCCTCGGCACCGGATCGACAGCCGCGCATTTCATCACCGCGCTTCGCAACCACGTGCGCGACGGGCTGTATGTCAGGGGCGTTGCGACCTCTGACGATACGGCGCGCAAAGCCGCTGCTGCCGGCATCGATGTAATCGAACCCGACGAGACAACAATCATCGACCTCGCTGTCGATGGAACCGATGAAGTCGACGGCGCGCTGTCCCTGATCAAGGGCGGCGGCGGGGCGCTCTTGCGGGAAAAAATCGTCGCCAACGCAGCCCGTCGCTTCGTTGTCATTGCCGACGCCTCGAAGAAGGTCGCGCAGCTCGGCAATTTTCCGCTTCCGGTGGAGATTGACCGCTTTTCGTTTGCGCTCACAGTGCGCGCGGTGCGCGAAGCGCTGCAAATCCTCGATTACGCAAAGGCTGACATCCGCCTGCGCGCCGGGCCGTCCGGCCCCGCTTTCCTCAGCGATGGCGGCAATTTCATCCTCGACTGCGCGCTACAGCGCATTGACGACGCGCGTGCGCTTGACCGCACGCTAAAAGAAATCCCCGGTGTCATCGAGACTGGCCTTTTTGTCGGCATGGCGCATGATGTGATCCTCGCCGGACCCACAGGTCTTGAACGGCTGGCGCGGTAAATGACTGGGGTCCCCTTCGACAACCTGAAGGCCGCGATTCGCGACTACGGTCAGGCCGCCTTCGAGAACCTGTTCAAATGCCGCGCGCTCGGCGATGCGATTGTCACCGGCTTTCACGCCTATGAGGGGTGCCCGAAAGACAATGTCGCGGGCGTTCCCGCCGAAGGGCCATTCGATCCGCACAAGGACTATGGCGACGCCGCGTTCTCCTTTGCGGCGCGCGAGATCATCATCCTCGAACCTGTTCGCTTCGGACTTAGCCTCATTGTCGGCAACGCCGAAGACAAAGGCGCGCTCTGGCTTCGCACCGTCATCGCCGCCGAAATCGCGGGCGACCATTTCGACGTCTTCGTCGCGAGCCGCCCCGTCATTCGCGTCCCCCACGACTTCGAGGCAAAACTGGGCCCCGTCTTCGAAGCGATCCACGCAGAGTTTCTGGAGACGTTCACGCTCGAAACGAACGATTTTCTCGATGCGCGCTTCAAGGGCGGCATCGGATTTTTAAAGGCTTAGGCGCACGCATGACCCACTACGACTACGACCTTTTCACGATTGGCGCAGGCTCCGGCGGGGTTCGCGCGTCGCGGCTTGCGGCAAGTTATGGCGCGCGCGTTGGCATTGCGGAGGAGTATCGCGTCGGCGGCACGTGCGTCATCCGGGGCTGCGTGCCGAAGAAATTGTTCGTTTACGCCTCCGAATTCGGACATGCCTTCGAGGAGGCCAAGGGCTATGGCTGGACAACTGGCGCGGCACAATTTGACTGGCCAGTGCTGATCGCCAACAAGAACGCCGAAATCGACCGGCTGAACGCGGCTTACATCAAGAACCTGAAAGCGGCGGGCGCGGAGATGTTCGATACGCGCGCGGTTCTGAAAGACGCGCACACCATCTATCTGGTCAAGGAGGCGCGCGAGGTTACGGCGGCGAAGATCCTGATCGCGACCGGCGGCCATCCGTGGACGGATGAGACAATCGACGGGCATCATTTAGGCGTCACTTCAAACGAAGCGTTTCATCTGGAAACATTCCCCCGGCGCGTCGTCATCGCCGGCGGCGGCTATATCGCGATCGAATTCGCGTTTATTTTCGCGGGGCTCGGCGCGGAGGTAACGCTCGTCTATCGCGGCGACACGCTGCTGAAAGAGTTCGACGCGGACATCTCAGTAGCTGTTCGCCGCGAAATGGACCGCGCGGGATTGCGCGTTATAACGCAGACGGTTTTTACCCGCATCGAGGACCTCGGCGGCGGCGCGCGGCGTGTGCATTTGCGCGGCGGGGAGGCGATCGACGCCGATCTCGTCTTCTGGGCGGTGGGGCGGAAACCCAACACCAAAGGGCTTGGCCTCGAAAACGCCGGCGTTGCAACCGATAGTGAGGGCGCCGTCATCGTCGACAGCTTTTCGCGCACAAATGTCCCGCACATCTTTGCGGTTGGCGACGTGACGAACCGGGTCGCCCTGACGCCGGTCGCCATTCGCGAAGGCGCGGCCTTCGCCGAGACGGAGTTTCGCGACACGTCCACGACGGTCGATTACACGTTCATCCCGAAAGCGGTCTTTGCGCAGCCCCCCGTCGGCACGGTCGGCTATTCGGAACGCGAGGCGCGCGCAACATTCGGCGCTGTCGACATTTACAAAACCGATTTCCGCCCGATGAAAAACATGCTTTCAGGCTCGGCGGCGCGCACGATGATGAAACTCGTCGTCGAGGCCAAAACAGACCGCGTGCTGGGCGTCCACATCGTTGGCGAGGGCGCCGCGGAAATGGTTCAGTGCCTCGCGATTGCTGTAAAAGCGGGCCTTACAAAGCGCGACTTTGACGAGACGATGGCGCTCCATCCGACCAGCGCCGAGGAATTGGTGCTGATGCGGACGAAAGTGGGCGGGTAGCGGCGCGGCCGGGATGACGCTGGTGGAAGTCTGCACAGCGTCATCCCGCCCCGCTGGCGTCAGTATCCGAATGTCAGGCTGGAAAAGATCGTTTCGAATTCTGCTTCAGGGAAGGCGGCGATCTCCCCCCTGGCGACCGGCCGCGTCCAGACGACATTCGCCATCCATGCGCCGCTCCGCGGAAGGCTGAACGCGGCGACGCCGTTGCTGTCTGTCGTCACGCGGCGCTCCGGGACCAGTCCGGCTGTGAGGCTTTGCAGAGTAACGCTTGCCCCGGCGAGAGGCGCGCCCTGATAATCGATCCGCAGACGGAGCGACGCACCAACGCCAAGCATGTACGGGTTGTCGAGGGCGACGATTTCGAGCGTCTGACCGGTCGCTTCCGGCGCTGCGCCTTCCGCGTTGCCAATACGCACGAGCGCTTTGGCGCGCCGCGAATAGGCTTCGCGCCCCGGCGAGCCGTTGCCGTTTTTTGTTCTGCGATGGTCGATCGCGGGGGTGAGGCCCTCTTCGACCAGATAGGCATTGAATTTTTCGGCCGGCAGGTCGCTAAACGCGTGGTCTGTTTCAAAAGCGATAATGTGCAAGCCTTCGCCTTGAAGCGTCAGCGCGGCGCCAGCTTTTGCAGCGGCCGTGGGATAGATGAGGGACTCTGTATGCTCTGTCCGACCCGACGGACCGATCGCAACAAGGGCAACTTCGCGCTCCGGTCTTAGCGTCCAGTTGGTCTGATCGCCGGCGTGGCCGACAAGAAACTCCGCCTCGACCGCCGCGCTTTCGCCGTCATAGGTCCAGCGATCGAGGCTCAGCCAGAAATCATGGGCGAGGGCCGAACCGGCAAGTGTGGACCAGACGGAGAAAGCGGCGGCGGTGATGCGGAGCATGGTTTGTCCTTAGTGGCGGTGAACGCGGCCGTTGAGCGGCGTCGCGGCATAGGGAAACACGCAATTATAGGTAATGTCGTTGCGCGTCACGCGATCGATATTGACGGCGGAAAAATCCGGTCCCGGTCCTGCAATGCCAAGCGCGATCACCGCGACGTCGACGACGTCGTCGCCAAAACGGCGCCCATTGGGCCAGCCGCCCGGAATAAAGCCGCCATTGCCGAACGGATCTTGCACAGCGCTCTTGAGAACGTCGCCGCCAAAAACGCCGAGCCGGTTGAAGCCGCGATCACAGGTGCGGCGCGCAGGTCCCGTCGTCAGATCGACCTTGATCATGTCAGGGACAAAGATCGACGTCAGCAAGCCGGGAATGAGCGGCGTTGCGCCAAGCAGGTTCGACAACTCCGGCGATTCCGTAAACGCCGTCAGCGTGAAATCATTCGTCGGCGCCGCCTCGTTATAGCGGTCCTTCTCGCGGATCGGCAGCAGCGCCTCGACGAACAGCGGATTGCCCTGTCGGGCAACCTGACGGAACGTCGCGCGGCTGTTCGGCTGGCCGTCCGTGTAATCGTCGGTTGCGCTGTCGGCGCGGCGGCTGGTCGTTGCGTAGACGCCGGCAGTTTTCGCGTCGGCGCCAAGTTCCGCAAGCGGAATGTTGAGCGCGATCGTGTGCACGTTGAAGCCGCGCTGGCTGTCGAAGGGTTTGGTCGGCGTATTTCGGTCAGCGCCGAACGTGAAATCAAGGTCGAAAATTGACTGGATGTCGGCGTAAAAACCGTCGTCGCGCTGGCCGGCGAACACCTGATAGCCGCCCCGAAGGTTGAAGACAGCAGCGCTCGTGTAGGGGTCAAGCTCGGCGGCAGTTCTGACGCCCGCCTTGGCGACCTGGTCGCCGTCATTATTGCGGTTATAGAGCGGCGTCACGCGGCCCTGATTGTTCGGCGGTGTCAGCAGCGCCGTCCCGATCTCGCGCGTCTGGCCGGTGCGGTTGTCGGTCAGCGTCACGCGATAGGTCTGGCGCAGATTGCGGTTCGAATTGTCCGCGCCGACAACGCCGAGATAGGATTGCAGGATGGTATTGCGGTTCGGAAAAATCGTGCGGAAATCGAAGTCATAGGTGAAATCCGGCTTGCCCTTGGCGATGTCGCCGTCGAGCGCGACATGAATGGAATAGCGCACGCGGTCGTCGAACCGGAACGCGTTGGGGCCAATGCCCGGCTCCTCAAACGGAAACACCGCGAGCGCGGTGGTGAGGTACTGAACGCCGTCCGGGCCGGCGCTCAAAAACGCATAAACGTCGGTTGTGTTGGCCGCGGCGTCGAGGGTGATTTTGGGGGCGTCCATATGGCTGGATGCAACCGCGTAGGTCGATCCAAGACAGGTGGAAACGAGCAGCGCCGCTGTCGCGGCGAGATGGCGGATCATCAGGCATTCTCCTTTGAAGGCGCAGCCGGGACAGGCGCAGCGCTCGATCAAGGAAGGAACGATCCGGAGATTGCGACGGTTGCGGCCTGTTCAGGGTTTATTTACCGCCGCCGCCGGCCTACTCCCGCAACAACTCATTGACGCTTGTTTTCGCTCGCGTTTTTTCATCGACGCGTTTGACGATGACGGCGCAATACAGCGAAGGGCCGCCGCCGGTTGAGGGCATGGCGCCGGGGACGACGACGGAAAAGGGCGGCACCTCGCCGTAGAGAATCTCGCCGGTCTCGCGCACTACGATGCGCGTCGACTGACCAAGATAGACGCCCATCGACAACACTGATCCCTCCCGCACGATGACGCCTTCGGCAACCTCAGCGCGGGCGCCGATGAAGCAGTTGTCCTCGATGATCACGGGGTTTGCCTGCAGCGGTTCCAGAACGCCGCCAATCCCGGCGCCGCCCGAGATATGGCAGTTGCGCCCGACTTGCGCGCAAGACCCAACCGTTGCCCACGCATCGATCATTGAGCCTTCGCCGACATAGGCGCCGATATTGACGAAAGACGGCATCAGGACAGCGGAAGGCGCAATGAAGGCTCCGCGCCGGACGATCGCGCCCGGCACCGCGCGAAAGCCCGCCGTGCGGAAATCATCCTCCGTCCACGCCGCAAATTTCAGCGGAACCTTGTCCCACCAGGGGCCCGGCGCGTTAAGTGGCGCTGCGCCGACAAGCGCGTTATCGTAAAGGCGAAACGAGAGCAGCACGGCTTTTTTCAGCCATTGGTGCGTCACCCATTCGCCGTCCGGCTGACGCAATGCTACCCGCGCCGCGCCTGTGTCCAGCAGCGACAGCGCCGCCTCGACCGCCGCAAGCGCCTCGCCGCCGGAAGCGGGCGACAGGCCGGCGCGCTGTTCCCATAGAGCGTCTATTGTTTCGGCGAGTGTCGAATGCATGGTCATCGGCCGATCCGTTGAGATTTTTATGCGGCCTTCTTCGCGGCGGCAAGAAATCCCGCGAGATCAACCGTCATATGATGCACATGGTCCGGCATGGCGTCGCCGGGGCGCGCGGGCCGTTTGGCGTCCGGCTCGTCGGCGAACCAGGCTGCGTCCGAGGCGACGAGCACCGTCGTCATGCCGAGCGCGTGCGCTGCTTCGAGATTGTGGGACAGATCTTCGAACATCGCGGCTTCCCCGGCCTGAATGCGCGTTGCGGCAATGAAGCGTTCATACGTTGCGCGGTGCGGTTTCGGCGTCCAGTCTGCGGCGCGGATGTCGAAGATGTCATCGAACAGCCCGGTGATGCCAATGCGCGCCAGCACCCGTTCGGCATGCGCAACCGAGCCGTTGGTGAAGACGTGGCGCCGCCCGGGCAGCGCTTCAAGCGCCGCGCGCAACGCGCGATTTTCCGGAACCACCGAGAAATCGATGTCGTGCACAAAAGCAAGGAACGCGTCCGGCGAGATATGATGCTCGGCCATCATGCCGGACAGCGTTGTTCCGTATTTGACATAGTAATGTTTCTGCAAGCGGCGCGCCTCGTCATGGCCGGCGCCTGTCGTCATGCGGATGAATTGCGTCATGCGCGCATCGATCTGGCTGAACAGATGACAATCGGCCGGATAGAGCGTGTTATCGAGATCGAAAACCCAATCCCCGACATGGCTTAAGTCGGCGGTCAAGTCGGCGGCTGGCATCATGGTTGGGCGGGCGGCGCAGCCGGCGCCGCGATGAAGCTTTCCGGGCCGAAATCAAACGTCGCCGACGGCGCGCCGCCAATGCTGACCTTGCGGAACATCGCTTCATCGAGTTCCTGGTCGGCGCAGCTGGTGTCGGTTGACGACGAATAGCGCACCGGACTGGTGCAGAACGCACGGTCCCCGCCGGCAAGGCGCCGCTCGCCGCGCTGGTCTTCAACAACGCCGTAGACGTAATAATGGTCGGCTGTCAGCGCGCCCTTGATCACTTTGGCGCATTCCCCGCCCGCGAGCTTCCACCAGCCGCGCGATTCATAGCGCGCATCGGCGCCCGGCTCGGCGAGCGCTGCCCAGACCTGGTTCTCGGTCTTGTTGCACAAGAAGAAGCCGAGCTTTGACTCGCGCGCATTCGTTTCCTCGATCATCGCGTCAATCGTCGCGTCGTCGATCACCGGTCCCTCGCCGAGGTTTTTCTCCTTGCGATAGGACGCGAGCAGGCGCTGCGTCTCGCGCCCGAGCGAACCGTCAACGCGCGATGTCGCAAGGCCCAGATCGTTCAGCAGGCGCTGCACGCCGGCGACTTCCGCGCTGTAGACCGTATAGTTCGCGGCTTCCGCGAAATCTGTCTGCCAATTGCCGCCAGCGGCGGGCGTGACTTCCACGTCGAAGAAATTGCGTTGCGCGACCGCATTGTCGCGGCAAACTTCCTGATTGCGCAAATTGAAGAAGCCTTCGTTCTCGACGCACAGTGGCGTCTCGCCGGACCACGCGCGCAAAGCGCCTTTGTGGCCGGGAACAGCTTCCGCATAGACAAAATAGCGGCCCGGATCGGTCGGCTCAGTCAACACGACTTTGCATTGGCCGGGGCGCAAGCGCCACCAGCCGCGCGTCGCCAGCCGGTCGCCGTCGACATAGCCGATCGCCGCCGAGAGCGCATAGCTCGACTTGTTGCACAGACTGTATTTGGCGTGAGCGGGCGAGGCCATCAGGAGGCTTGCGCCGAGCGCGGAAAAAAGGAACAGAAACAAGGAACGCATTGCGCCGCCGCTGGTTGGATGCCGCCGTTTGTCGCCGTCTCAGCGATGAGCCCCTGACCGGCGAGCCGCCAATTCAGCCGAAACCGCTGCAAGGATCAAGCTTGGACACGCAATCATCGGCGTTTGCGCCGGGGCACGGGGATGAAACCGCGGGCGTGATCGTCAAGGTCTTGTTTCCGCTGCCATTGCCCAAGGCTTATGACTATCGTGCGCCGGCGCCGCTTGCCGTTGGCAACTTCGTCGAGGCGCCGTTTGGCGGGCGAACGGCGGTTGGCGTTGTCTGGCCTGGCGCAGCCGAGGCCGTGGAGCCGCGAAAAATCAAGGCGATTGTTGCCGTTCTGGCGGCGCCGCCGCTTGGCGCCGCGGTTATCGATTTCATTGGTTGGGTCAGCGCTTATACAATGTTCCCGCTTGGCGCCGTGTTGCGGCTCGTGATGCGTTCGGGCGAGGCGCTCTATCCGCCGAACGCGCAGGCGGCGTTTGAACTTGGCGGCGCAGAACCGCCCCGCGTGACGCCGTCGCGGCGCGCGGTACTGGGTGCGCTGGCAGGGCGCACCGCGCCAATGACGCTCGCCGGCCTTGTCGCGGCAAGCCGTACAAGCGCCGGCGTCGTCGCGGGCCTTGTCAAAGCCGGCGCAATCCGGAAAATCGAAATTGATCCGGACCCGCCGTTTGCGCAGCCAGACGCGGCGCTGGGCGGAAAGACGCTTGCGCCGGAGCAGCGCGCTGCCGCGGACCGCCTCGTCGCGGCGTTGACGGGCGCCGGGGTCACGCTCCTCGACGGCGTAACCGGCTCTGGCAAGACCGAAGTCTATCTCGAGGCCGCCGCCGAAATCCTGCGGCGCGATCCGGCCGCGCAGGTGTTGATCCTCCTGCCGGAAATCGCCTTGACGATCCCGTTTCTCGCCCGCGTTGAAGCGCGCTTTGGCGCCGAGCCCGCGGCGTGGCACTCCGATATGACCTCCGCGGCGCGCCGGCGTGTCTGGCGCCGCGTCAATGACGGGTCGGCAAGGCTCGTCATCGGCGCACGGTCAGCGTTGTTCTTACCCTTTCGCACGCTGGCCCTCATCATTGTCGATGAAGAACATGACGGCGCCTACAAACAGGAAGAGGGCGTCATCTATCAGGGCCGCGACATGGCGGTTGCGCGCGGGCGCCGCGGGAATTTCCCCGTCATTCTGGCGTCGGCAACGCCGTCGCTGGAAAGCGTCGTCAATGTCGATCAGGGCCGGTACGGCCTTGTCCGGCTGTCGTCGCGGTATGGACGCGCCAGCCTGCCAAAACTGTCGCTTGTCGACCTGCGCGCCGATGCGCCGGACGCTGGCCGCTGGCTTTCCCCGACGCTGATCGACGCTGTGAATACCCGGCTGGCCATGGGCGAGCAGTCACTCTTGTTCATCAACCGGCGCGGCTATGCGCCGTTGACGATCTGCCGCCGCTGCGGTCACCGGATGAAATCTCCGCATGCGGACGCTTTCCTCGTCGAGCACCGCTATGAAAACCGCCTCGTTTGCCATTTGACCGGGTATTCAACGCCAAAGCCCGCGGCGTGCCCCGCCTGCAAGGCGGCCGGGTCGCTGACAGCATGCGGGCCGGGCGTCGAGCGCATTGCGGAAGAAGCCGGCGCGCTGTGGCCGTCGGCCCGCCAGCGCGTGTTGTCGTCCGACCTCGTGCAATCGCCGCGCGATATGCGCGCGCTTCTCGCCGACATGGAGCACGGCGCGATCGATATCCTGATCGCAACGCAGATGATTGCGAAGGGCCACCATTTTCCCAATCTGACGCTTGTCGGGGTTGTCGATGCCGACATGGGGCTCGCTGGCGGGGACCTGCGCGCCGCCGAACGCACGTATCAGCTGCTGAGCCAGGTTGCAGGCCGGGCAGGGCGCGCCGCGCGTCCGGGCGAGGCGTTGATTCAGACGTATCAGCCGCAGGCTGGCGTCTTTCGCGCGCTCGCCGCCGGCGACCGCGACGGATTTCTGGAAGCGGAAGCGGCAGGGCGCGCAGAACTCGGGTTTCCGCCCTATGGCCGGCTTGCCGCGCTGCAGCTGCGCTCGGCGAATGAGGCGGCGCTGAAGACGGCCGGCGCGCTCCATCGCGAGGCCGTAATCAACGCTGACGGCGTCACGGTGTGGGGCCCAGCGCCCGCCGCGATCTATCGCGTGCGCGGCGAGGCGCGCCTGCGCTTCCTCGTCAAGGCGCGGCGCGATGTGAACATCCAGGCGTTTATCGCGGCGTGGCTGGCGCCCGTAAAGGTTCCGGCATCGGTCCGCCGGACGATCGATATCGACCCCTACGCCTTTATGTGAAATGCGCCGCCCCTCTAAAAAGAGGGACGGCGCTGATCCCGCAACTACGCAGCGGAAATCTAGTTCACGTTGATAGTCACCGTCGCGCGCGCCGGAACGCCCTGGCGATTCTTGACCCAATAGGTAAACTGGTCCTGACCGCGATAATCCGGAAACGGACGATATTCAAACGATCCGTCGCCAAGCTGCGCGATATTGCCATTGCGCGGCAGCGTATGCCCGCCGCGCCTGAGCCCGCCGTCATTGCTGCGGTCATTTGCAAAGGCGGCAATCCTCACGGCGCCATTGGCCGGAACGCTCGCCGAATCGTTTGCGGCCGACGGCGGCCCCACCCGGATATCAAGCGATCCCTGGTCGGCCGGCGACCCGTCGACGAGCGTTGCCGGAAATCCGAAATTCGCGGGCAAACGAACAATCCAGCGCGCCTGATGAACATCGCCGTAAATCCTGTCTGAAAAGAACTCCGGCACCGAAACCGCGCGCTCGCGGTTCGGCAATGTCCACCAGCCGACCTCCGGCAACATCGCCTGGAAATTGGTGAATGTCAGCTGGAACTCGTCGGTCGCGACCGGATAGCGCGTCCTGCCCGAGGCGTCGATTTTTTCTCCCGTGACGTTCGTGTTGACGCCGGAATTCGGGTTGGCAATCCCCGTCCCCCAGGCGAAATCAATGCGCGGCTGCGCGCGGGCCGGCACGGAAGACAGCACCTGGTCCGATGTGTCCTGGTTCTCGATGTTTTGGCGTAACGACCCGGAAATCCGCACGCCCGCGAGGGTGTAGCGGTTGTTGTTGGCAAAGACCCGTGTCTGAACTTTCGAGAGATCGACGCCATAGTCGAAATTGCGAATGGTCGTGTTCACGAGCGAAAGGTCATAGGTGTTGCGCCCGAATTCAACGCCGGTTGTGACATCGAGTCTGTTCCGGCGCGCCTCGGCCCCGATGATCAGGCTGTTCATGATCGTATAGCGCGAGGTGTAGGTGATCTCGACGCCGTTCGCGACTTCCCAAGCCGTGAAGTCATCGATCACAGAGCGGATGTCGTGCGGCTCAAGCGGGCGCTCCTTGACCACGTGAAATCCGCGTTCGCTCGCGAAGACTTCATTCTCCGTAAACTGAAGGATCGCCGGCTTGTCGATCGACTGATTGCGATAGCGCATCGTCGCGGCAGCGCAAAGCGCGTCGCGGAAATAGGCCGGGGTCAGCGGAAAGCGGTCGCCGAGATCGTTGTTGCGGTGGAAAAACACAAAGCCAATGCCGCCGGTCATTCCAACAGCAAGGTTTCTGTGCAATCGCACCAACCGGCTTTGCATCCAGAAGCCGTCGCCCGTGCGCCCGAGATCGAACGACGACACGTCGCCGCCGTCCTTGACGATATGGTTGACGCCGGTCCCCTTGATTGCCGTATTCTCAACCCACGCGCCGGTCTCATTGCCGCTTTCGGCGACGAAGGCGGCGCCAAAGGCATTATAGACATTGCTTTGATAGACGAACGCCTTGCCGCCATGCTGCGCAAGGCCCCAGCCGGGAGAGCCCCAGATCGCGACGCCGCGAACGACGGGCGCGAGGGTGTCAGCGGGAAACCCCTGTTGATGAAGATGCAACGGATAGCGGCCTTTGACGTTGGACGTTGGCGTCGGCGCGCCAAGCCCCGCCGCGTTGACCGAGCGCCTTGATTTGTCGGTTCGCCCCATCTCGAAAAACTCGATCCCCTGCAGCGTTGTCTCCGTCGACATGTACATCGAATGGGCGCGCTGGCTGGGGGCAAGATTTGCGCCGTTCTCCGTCGCGAAGCGAATATTGCGCGTGTAGTTGACGAGATAGGCGCCAAGCGAAGCGTCGGGGGCGGCGTGGTCAAACGCCAAAGGCGCATCGAGAGTGACGCTTGTTCCGCTCACGGATCTTATGAAGCGCACCTCATCTTCCGTCGGGCTCGACAGCACAATCTCGCCCTTGGTGTCCTGCGGAATATAGCGTGTGCCGGTCAGGATGACCCGGTCGCCGGTACGCCAGCCGGCTGGCGCTGCTGCTAGCCGGACAACGGTATCGCCGCGCTGCGGCGCCGCGGCGACCTTGGCGCGCGGCGTTTTCAGCGCGCCGTAGAGACGCACACGCGACGTTGCAACAAGGCCCTTGCCCGTCAGGGTGCGATCGATCCTGGTGTCAATCGCGCCAAAGTCCGAAAAGATCACCTCGGCGGTAACCGTCGGCGGCAAGGGGCGCTGGCTTGAGCCGGCAAGGAATTCGCCGCCGGGCGCCACGTATAAAAACTCCGTATTCAGACGGCTGCTGACAACGCCGGAAAGCTCAAGGCAGCCTTCGACGCGCACGGATTTGAGTTTGGCGGTGTTGGCCTCATCGACAACGACGCTTAGTCCCGCCGGGATGAAAACACGCCCCGTGGGGGCTTGTCCGCCCCAGGTAGAATTGTCCGACCACGCGCCCGAGCGAACCGCCCTGACGCCCTGGCCGGCTGGCGCGAGCGCGTCGAAAGTCGACAGTGATGCGACATGGCTCGAGGCGAGCGGCGTCACGGCCGTGCGCGCCCCGGCGCAGGCAACAGGCCCGGCAGCTGCGAGCGCTTGCGGCGCGGTGAGAACGAGAACGGAGAAAAAGCCGCTGAAGGCGGCTGAAATGAAACGTACTTCCTTTTGGCGAAGCCGCACGAAGGAACCTCCACAGGGTTGCTGCGTGCCGGTCTAGGAAGCCCGTGCGGGGCGAACACCTTAATTGTTATAAAATCTACAGATCGTAATGTTGCGCGCGGCGGCCCGCATTACCGATCAGACAGTCAGCACAAAGAGTATTCATGAAAGCGCCACCCACGGGCGGCGCTTTATTCGACAACGCCAATATGGGGCAAGCCGCGCCGGCGGCCCTCATCGTCCATGCCGTAGCCCACAATAAAGTCGCCGGCGCCCGCCTCGAACCCGACAAAGTCGGCGTCGATGTCGGCGCTGCGCCCGGTGCTCTTGCGAATCAGCACGCAGATCTTTGCGTCCACAGCGCCGGCGTCCAGCACCATATTTTTAGCAAAATGAAGGCTGCGCCCTGTATCGAGCACATCGTCGACAAGAAGGACGGACCGCCCCTCGAGAGGCTCTGAAAAATCCTTGAGCACCTTGACGACGCCAGACGAAGACCGCGCGCCGCCATAACTCGACAGCTGCACGAAATCGACATGCGGGTCGCGCCCGCGGCGATAGAGCGCGCGCAATAGATCGGCGGCGAAGACGAACGCTCCGGTGAGCACAGGCGCCATCAGAAAGTCGCCGGGATAGGCATCGGCAATTTCGGCAGCCAGCGAATCAATACGCCGTTCGACGATAGCTTGAGTATGGAGAATGCGCATTCGCGATCCGTGTACCGGTTCGCAGCGCAAATTCAACCAGAGTTGATGCTACTGCGGCGGCGGGGGTTTCAACAGGCCGCCGACGGAAACCTTGACGCCCTCGACGGGCGCAAAGGAGAGCAGAACTTCGCTGATCCCTTCGGGCGCTGGCGTCCTCGTTGAAAAGTCGATCGTCTCGCCCGCGCCAACGGCGCCTTCGCGTGCCGCAAATGTCCAGCGCGACAGAATTTGCCCGTCAGGCCCGACGGCTTCGGCCTGCAGCATTGGCGCGCCGGCGCTCGTCGTCGAATCGTTTTTGATGCGGCCCAGAATTTCGATCACCGGTCCATTGGCCGATTGCGCGACCCGGTGGGTTACGCCTTCGATCTTCAAGCCATTGGGGCCTGCTTCAAGACCAATCGCCTGATAGGCGCCAAGCGCATTTGGGAACATCGCAACGATATCGTTGCGATAGGAATAGGCGACAAATCCGGCGGCGGCGATCGCGCCGATCCATGCCGACCAGCCGAGCGCGCGCATCGGCGTCAGGCGATTTTTTTCACGCGCGTCCGCACGCCGGCGCGCCTTGCGGATGGCGCGCTCAAGATCTTTTGGCTGGACGCGAAGCGCGGCGAAGAATTCTTCGTTGAAGACTTTCTCGGCAATCGGCTCGAGATCTTCATAGCGGGCAAGGGCTGTCGCGCTGCGACGCGCTTCGCGTTCGTCGCTGATCATGCGGCCGAAGCTGCGGCCAGACTCAGCCCCGTCGCGAGATTCGGGGCGAGACTCGGGGCGAGACTCGGGGCGAGATTCAGGGCGAGCCTCAGGCCGTGTCTCGTGCCCAGGGTTGTCGCACTTGTAGCCGCGCTCGTCGATGTCCTCAAAGTCTGCATCGACAACCTTGGCCGCACGGCGCGCACGGCCCGAAACCGCTTCACTGGCGCGCGCCTCATACTGCTCGTGGCTGTCGCGATGGTCGTGACGCGTCTCAGCGCGCGGGCGCGCCTCGTCCGGGTCGCGCTCATGGGGGCTGCGGTCCTGCCTCGGACCGCGCGCTGAAAGCTGGGGCCCGGCATCAACGCCGCCGCGCGCTGCCGGCCGGCGCGGCCCAGAGTCTGACGGCGGTTCGATCGCCGTTTCGAACAAGGGCTCATCGAGGTCGTCTTCATAGACGTCATCGGCACGGATGCGTTCAGCCCGGCGCGGCGGGGCTTCACGACGGGGTTTCTCGTCCACGGTCCGCAATTTGGGTTTCAGCGGCATCAGGTTTTCAACCGGCGTCGGAGCGGGTACAAACCAGCTCTCGGCGCATTCCGCGCACCGGACCGACCGTCCATCCGGGACAAAGCGGTCATCGTCGACATCGTAGCGCGTGGCGCAACTCGGACAGGCGATTATCATATCGACCGGGAATCATGGCTTGGCTGGCGCACCGGCGCCCGGCGGCGCAGGACGCAAGCGGACAGCGAGGCGGCGTGATCGTTAAATTCGATGCGGTGGGACTTGCCTATGACGGGGGCGTCGAAAGCCTGCGCGACGTCGATTTTGCGCTTGGCGAAGGGGAGTTCCGCTTCCTGACCGGCCCCTCTGGCGCGGGCAAGACGTCGTTTCTCAAGCTGATCTATCTCGGGCTCCGGCCGACGCGCGGCCGCATCACGCTGTTCGGCGAAGATGTGACGGCGGCTCCCCGCGAAGCGCTGCCGCCCCTCCGACGACGCATCGGCGTCGTCTTTCAGGAATTTCGCCTGCTCGATCATCTGACGGCCTTCGATAACGTCGCGTTGCCCATGAAAGTCGCAGGCGTTAATCATAACCAGTATAAGGAAGACGTAAGAGAACTCTTAAACTGGGTTGGCCTCGGCTCGAGGCTGGATGCCAAGCCGCAAACGCTGTCGGGCGGAGAAAAGCAGCGCGTGGCGCTGGCGCGGGCGCTCGTTTCGAAGCCGGACCTTATTCTTGCCGACGAGCCAACCGGCAATGTCGACCCGTTGATGGGTGAAAAAATCATGAAATTGTTCATTGAGCTGAACAAACTTGGCGCTGCCGTGATCGTCGCAACACACGATCTCGAACTCGTCACCGCGCTTGGCAAGAAGACCATGCGGCTGGAGGCGGGGCGCCTTCACGAGGAGAGCGCTGGCGCTGCCGCCTCGAGGGGCGCGGCGCGATGAGCCGGGTTTCAGGCATCGGCGGTTCGATCGAAGAACCCCGCCCCGACGGGCTCGTGGCCACCCGGCGCGCGGCAGGCTCGTCTGCTGTTGGCGCCAGCCCCTCGCCAGCCCCGCGCGCGAGCCGATCGCCGCTCTTGCCGGAAGCGGGATCGAACGGCGCGCCGCTCACCGCGGTGATCGCCGTCATATCTTCGCTGGCTTGCGTCGCGCTGGCGGCTTTCATGCTGACGGCGGCGGCCGCGCGGAACTGGACAACCGATCTCAAGGCATCCGTCACGGTACAGATCAAAGGCGCAGACCCTGAAGAGATCGGTCGCAAAGCCCTGCTTGCCGCGCAAGTGATCGAAGCGTCGCCCGATGTCGTGTCCTATACTCTCATTTCGTCGCAGGACGCCGGAAAGCTGCTTGAGCCATGGCTTGGCAAAGGCAACACCGCCTCGCTCAACGTTCCGGCGCTGATCGAATTGAAACTGACGGACAACGGCCGGCGCGACCTCGATGCGCTGGCCGCGCGCCTTGCGGCGGCCTCGCCCGGGATCGTGCTCGACGATCACGGCGACTGGAACGCGCGCCTGTCGTCGGCGGCGCGCTCGGGGCAAGCGCTTGCGTTCGCAATCTTTGCGCTGATCATGGGCGCTGCCTGTGCGATTGCAATTTTTGCCTCGCGCGCGGGGCTCGCCGCCAACGCCGAAGTGGTCGGCCTTCTCCATCTTGTCGGCGCGACGGACGACTTTGTCGCGAGCCAGGTGCAGCGCCGTTATACGGTCATTGGCTTGCGCGGCTCGCTGATCGGCCTTGTCATCGCCTATTTTTTCATCGGTCTGTTTGCAATGGCAACGCGCACCAGCGGCGCCGAGGGGGCGCTGCTCCCCGGCCTTGATTTCGGCTATGGGCTGGCGCTTCCGCTGTTGCTCGTGCCAATCGCGATCTGCCTTGTGACCGCTGTGTCGGCGCGCCTGACGGTCTTGCGCACATTGCGTGAGACCTATTGACGGCGCGGCGCTGGACCGGCCCCCGCCAAAAAGGCTAACGTGAAATCTCGAACGCCAGGATGGCTGGGAGACGGCTGAACGTGCAACGGCTTTTGTTCCTGTCGATTGTTGCGGTGCTCGCTTGGGGCGCGGGCTTGCTCGTCTTCATCGCTGAGCTGCCTGAACCCGGAAAAGGGCGCCCGCCGGCGGCAGAAGGCGTCGTTGTCTTCACAGGCGGCGGCGAGCGCGTTGCGGCAGCCATGTCGCTCCTCAATGACGGCGCGGCCAAGCGGCTGTTGATTTCAGGCGTCAATCCGTCCGTGACGCGCCCGGACCTTGCCGAGCTTTGGCCGGGCGAGCCCGCGCTCTTTGAATGCTGCGTCGATCTTGGCTTGCAGGCGCAATCGACGACCGGGAATGCAACGGAACTGGATGCGTGGACGCGCGCGAACGGATTTTCGTCTCTTATTCTTGTAACGTCCGAGTTTCACATGCCGCGCGCACTCGTCGAAGCGCGCGAACGCTTGCCCGATGTCACGATCGCGCCATACCCGGTTGCATCGGGGCTGATCGGGTCGCAAGGGCGCCCGTCGTCCTTCTCGGACTGGCGGCGCGTCGGCGGCGAGTACACGAAGTTTCTCTACGCGCGCATCAAGACGTTGCTGACCTGAGCGCGCACCTGAAATCCGGCATTTCCCGATGAATGCGGCGCGCTCCATCGTTTTCATGGTGTTTCTGGCGCTGCTGACAGCCGTCATGGGAATTTTTTTCTCGCCGGCCTTGCTGCTAGGTCCGGCTGTCGCCTGCCAGATCGTCAAGGCGTGGGCGCACATCGCGCTTGGCGCGCTTTATCTGGTGTGCGGCATTCGCCACCGGATCGAGGGCCCCGAAAATCTCCCCGCGGGCGCCGCGCTTGTCGTCGCCAATCACCAGTCGATGTGGGAGACGATTGCGCTCTTTTCGATCCTGCGAAAGCCAGCGATCGTCTTCAAGCAAGAGCTTTTGAAGGTCCCGGTTTACGGCTGGTGGGCGCGGGCGAGCGGCGTCATGCTTGACCGGGAAGCCGGCGCAAAGGCCATTCGCGCCTTGCGCGAAGAAACAGCGTCGCGGCTCGCTCGCGGCCAGCAGATTGTCATTTTTCCGGAAGGAACGCGCGGGGCTCCGGGCGGGCTCTTGCCGCTGATGCCGGGTGTCGCCGGGGTCTATCTCGTAGCAGGGGTCCCGGTGACGCCGGCGGTGCATAACTCGGGGTCGTTCTGGCGGTATCCGGGTTTTGTCAAAACGCCGGGCGTGATCACGCTGAAAATCCTCCCCGCCATCCCCCCGGGCTTGGCGCGGCGCGTATTCATGGCAAAGCTGGAGGCGGCGTTGTCCAGCGAGATCGAGCTGTCCCCGGCAGCGCCGGAGCGCGGCGGCGGCACGCAGCCGCTCGGGTCCGGGGCCGCCGCATGACCCGCGCCAACAAATGGTTCCTGTACGGACCGTTTGTCGCGGCGGCGTTGCTCCTTCTTTTATGGTTTGTCATATGGAGATCAGGCGCCAGCGCAATGCGCGAAGCGCTCGCGGGGTTTGCCGCGAGCGAGGCTGCGGTCGGCGGCGCCGTCGCCCACTCGCCTCTGAGAGCAAAGGGTTTTCCATTTTTTTTGCGCGGCGAGATTGGCGCAGTGTCGATTGCGCGCGGGCGCTATGGTTTTGAGGCCGACGCCGTCTATCTCCATGCGTCGCCGTTCGCGCCGCGCCGCCTTGTATTTTCGACCTCGCCGACATTTCGCCTCACAACGCCTGACGGCGTCTGGCAAGTGAAAGCCGACGCCGCGCGCGCGAGCTTCGAAGCCGTTGACGGCGGCTGGATCTTCAAGGTGGAAGCGGCAATGGCCGATGGGGTGAAGGAGGCAGACGCCATTCATTTTGGACGCAGCGTCATCAATGTTGCGTCCGGCGCGCAGGATGGCGCCCAGAACGGCGCCCAGAACGGCGCCCCGGACGGCGACTCTCATGCCGTCAGCTTTCGCATCCTCGATGCGCGCATCGCGACGCCGCGCGGCGCCGCTGACATCGCGCGCCTCGACGCGGCGCTCTCGATCGCGCCAACACGGCGAGCTGCCGTCGTGCACGGGTTCGATGCCGAGATCGGCAACGCCAGAGCGCGGCTGTCAGGCGCGCTATCGGTTGATCCGGATGGTTTTCTCTCGGGGCGTCTCGATGCGGCGATCGACAATCCCGAAACGCTTGCCAGCGTTTTGACGATGGCTGGCGCCGTTGACACGGACGATGAGCCCTCGCTTCAGGCGGGGCTGGCGATACTGTCTTCCGCTGGCGGCGGCACGATTGCCGCGCCGCTCGACTTCAGCAATGGCGAGGTCAAACTCGCAGGCGTGAATATTGCGCGCGCGCCGAAACTGTCTCAGCCGTAAAGCGCTTTGCCAGCTATGGGCGCAGGAACGGGGCTTGCTGCGGGGCCGATGCCTGCGCCTATTGCGGGGCCGCGCATGTGATCATCAACAACGCGCGCAAAGCCATCGACATAGATCGAACCGTCCGGCGTTTTTTGAACGAGGACGATACGGCGGTCCGTTTCATCGCGAACGCGTCGCACGAAACCGAGAATGGACAGCGCGTCGAGCGCCCGGCTGATCGCCGGTTTCGGCACGCCGAGATCGCGCGCCAGCGCCCGGACGGTATGCGGACCGGTGTTCAGATACACGGTGAGCAGGATCGCCCATTGGCGCATCGACAAATCGGGGCCAACGCTGCGGACCTGCTCCGCCAAAACGTCGCGCCAGTTCGCCAGGATAGAAGTCGTCGCCGCCATTCGCCGCCACAGTCCGTCGTTAATCTTTCGAGACGGGTCAAACCTGCAACCGTTCGCCCGGACAGGGCAAGCGCCATCATAAGAAGCGCCAGGATTTCAACGCGGCGGCCAATGCGCGAATGGCTTGCGCCTCGCCGCCCACCGGCCGGCCGGGCGCGGCTTTTGCCCGCCATGCGTAAATGTCGAAATGGCCCCAGACAGCGCCGTCCGGCGCAAATCGCTTCAGGAACAGCGCGGCGATGACAGAGCCGGCAAACGAGCCGCCGGGCGCATTGTTGAGATCGGCGATCGGCGACGACAGCGACGCCGCGTAAGCCTTCCACAGCGGCATGCGCCAGACGGGATCATGCGTCTTGCCGGCAGCGTCGATGACGGCGCCGGCAAAGGCGTCGTCGTCGCAATAAAAGGGCGGCAATTCCGGACCGAGCGCGACGCGCGCGGCCCCCGTCAGCGTTGCCAGCGTGAGCATAACCTGCGGCTTTTCTTCGGCGCCATAAGCCATTGCATCGGCAAGGACGAGGCGCCCTTCCGCATCGGTGTTGCCAATCTCGACCGTCAAACCCTTCCGGCTGCGGATGATATCGCCGGGCCGGAACGCGTTTCCCGAAATGGCGTTTTCGACGGCGGGAATAAGAATGCGCAAATGGATGTCGAGTTGTTGATCGACGATCAGGCGCGCAAGACCCAGCGCATTCGCGGCGCCGCCCATGTCCTTTTTCATCAACAGCATGCTCTCTGCGCTCTTGATGTCGAGGCCGCCCGAATCGAACGTGACGCCCTTGCCGACGATTGTGACCGCCGGTGCGTCGGCGCGCCCCCATCGCAGATCAATCAGGCGCGGCGCGACCGGGGATGCGCGCCCGACAGCGTGGATCAGCGGGAAATTCCGAGTCAGCAGATCGTCGCCGGCGATCACCGAAACGGCCATGTCACAGGCATGCGCCAGCGCGCGCGCTTCGGCTTCCAGCGCGTCGGGCCCCATGTCGGCGGCGGGCGTGTTGACAAGATCGCGCACATACCCGACGGCGCCAGCCTCGCGCCGCACTGCGCCGGTATCGATGCCTTCCGGGGCGATCAGGCGCGCCGCCGGCAGCTTCATCGCCTTGTAGCGGTTGAAGCGATAGGCGCCGAGCAGCCAGGCAAAGCATGCGTGCTCGCTCGCGTCGTCGAGGCGGTAGTCGCCTTCGGGGAGTTTTTCGGCGCCCGCCGCAAGACTGAATGGATCGGACCCGTCGCCGACGCCGATCAGCACGCCGTCGCGCCCCGAGAGAACCGCGCCCGCCTCGCCGCCAAAGCCGTTGAACCGGGCGAGCGCGCCAAGCGCCTCCGGCGCACTGGCAAGATCGTCCGACTTTTCGCGGATCAGATAGATCGGCTGCGCGTTTTGAAACCGGGCAGCCTCATGGTCAATCAAGAGATCGGCGATCATGAAACGCTCCGTTAACGAACTTTCCTGCGCGATGAAGGCGACGATCGCGTCAGAGTTAAGCCTTTATTGAACAGATTTCGCAATCATCGCGTCAGCCAATTGAAGTTGTGAGGATCTGCCCCATGGCCGTCAAGTTTTCCGCCCTGCGCGCCAGCGCCGCCCTCGGTGTTGTCCTCGTGTCGGCCTGCGCATCCGGCGGCAAGGAGCTGACCGCCGACGGCAGAAGCGTCAATTATAAGGACGAAATCGGCGTTTTCACCGACCCGTCCGCCAACGCCGATATGGACCCGATTGCCGCAGCCGCCTTCTGGGGCTCGCGCTACGACCAGAATCCGCGCGACGTCAACGCCGCCGTCGCCTATTCGGCGGCGCTGCGCAAGATCAATTCAAACGAAGAGGCGGTGAAAGTTATCACCCGCGCCGCCAACGCCAATCCGGAAGTCGCCAGCGCCAATCTCGAGGCCGGCAAGGCGCTCGTCGAGGCGGGCCGGGCGTTCGAGGCCGTGCGCTATTTCGAGGTTGCCGCCGAACTGTTGCCGAACGACTGGCGCACGCTGTCGGCGTTCGGCGTCGCGCTCGACCAGATTGGCGAGCACGAGCTTGCGCGCGCGAAATACGATGTCGCGCTGGCGTTCACGCCGAATGCGCCGTTGATCCTCAACAACAAGGGGCTTTCCTACGCGCTGTCGGGCGACCTTGAGGCGGCGAAAAAGACCCTGCGGGCCGCCGCGACCGCGCGCGGCGCCGATGCGCGCGTGCGCCAGAACCTTGCGCTGGTTCTCGCCCTGAAAGGCGAGATGGGCGAGGCTGAGCGTCTTGCGCGCTCCGACCTGCCGCCGCAAATCGCCGACCAGAACATCGACTATTTCCGTGCCCTGATGAACCAGCCAGCGTACTGGCAGGAATTTGCCGCAGACAATGTCGAAACGCCGTCCTTTGACGCGCCAGTCGTCGATGCGCCTGCGGAAAAAAAGGTCGCGGCGCCTAAAAAGGCCGCCGCCAAGCCCGAGCCCGTTGCAACGCCGGCGCTGAAAGATCAGCCGGAAGCGCCGGTGGTGTTGAAAGAGGGCGCAATGACGGCAACGCCCGCGTCCGCCAGCGCACCTGCGCCGGCGCCGAAGCTCAAGGACAACAACTAAACGTAGCGCCGTGGCCGATCGACAGGCCGTCCTTCG
>JBJXFO010000074.1:0-16812 GCA_046154725.1 Parvularculaceae bacterium
TTTCCGCAGCGCCGTCGATGACCATTTGCGGCGTATAGGCGCCGCCCGTGCCTCGCAGGGCGCGATTATAGGCGCGCTGCCTCGCGGTGTGATCGGCGGATGAAAACGGGTCTTTCCATTTGCCGGAGCTGCCGGCGTGGAGGTCGTCCCAGTAATCGACGTGCCATTCGAGTGCGACAAGACCGGGCCGCTTAGCGAGTTCGCGCATCAGCGCTTCCGCCGGAGGGCAGGATGAACATCCCTGCGACGTGAAAAGCTCGACCACGACTGGCTTGTCGGCAGGCGTTGCGACTGCCGCCGGCGTGGCAATGGCGGCGCCGGTGAACAGAAGGTAAAACAGAACGTGGGTGCGCATGCGCAAAACCTTTGTGTGGCGATCCGCCATTTTGACAGACGCGGCTCTGGCGCGCGACATCGCAAAGATCACAACGCGGTGTGGCGCGGCGCTCATCCGCTGGCCAGCCGGGGCGCGTACCGGGATGGTGATCGTGAGGGAGTACGCCGTGGCCGCGCCGGATGACGACACTAAAGGGTCGCGCATTCCGAAGGGCCGCATCGAGCGCCTGACGCGGTTTGGCGGCCTTGCGAGCGGAATTGCCGGATCGATGCTGGCCAATGGCGCCAAGGCGCTGGCGAGCGGCGCGCGGCCGGACATCCGGAGTTTGCTGCTGACCCCGTCGAACGCGGCGCGCGCGGCCGACGAGCTTGCGAAGCTGCGCGGCGCGGCGATGAAGGTCGGGCAATTGCTGTCGATGGACGCCGGCGACTTCATACCGCCCGAGCTGTCGGAGATCTTCGCGCGGTTGCGGGCGATGGCCGAACCGATGCCGGGCGGGCAATTGCGTCTGACCCTTGAGCGCAATTGGGGACGCGACTGGCTGCGCCGGTTCGAACGCTTTGACGTGAAGCCGATCGCGGCGGCCTCGATCGGACAGGTGCACCGCGCCTTGACGAAGGACGGGCGCGACCTCGCGATTAAAGTGCAATATCCGGGCGTCCGGGAATCGATTGACAGCGATGTCGATAATCTCGCGGCGCTATTGAAGATTTCGGGCTTGATGCCTGAAGGGCTCGATATCGGGCCGTTTCTCGGCGACGCGAAGAAGCAGCTGTGCGATGAAGCCGATTATGCGTGCGAGGGCGCGTTCCTTGCGCGTTTCCGATTGCTGCTTTCAGGGTCGGAAGATTTCATCGTTCCGGCGCTGCACGCCGATCTGACGACGCCGAACGTGCTCGCCATGGACTATGTCGCCGGGGAGGCCATCGAGACGCTGGCCGGCGCCCCGCAGGACGCGCGCGACCGCATAGCCGGTCTGTTAATTGGATTGACGCTGCGCGAGCTGTTCGAGTTCCGCCTGATGCAGACCGACCCGAATTTTGCCAATTACCGCTATGATCGCGCAAGCGGCAAGATCGCGCTGCTCGACTTCGGCGCGACGCGGGCGTTCTCGGGCGACTTCATGCAGAATTACCGCAGGCTGATGAGTGCAGGGCTTGCGCGCGACGGCGCGGCGATCAGACACGCGGCGCTCGCCATCGGTCTTTTTGACGAGCCGACCATGGCGCGGCACGAAGCGCGCCTCCTGACGATTTTCGACATGGCGCTGGAGCCGCTGCGCCAGCGAGAGGCTTTCGATTTTGGCGCGTCGGACCTGTCGGCGCGGCTGCGCGATGAGGGGATTGCGTTTAATGCGGAGCGCGAATTGCGCCGCCTGCCGCCGACGGACGCGTTGTTCATTCACCGCAAGGTTGGCGGCATGTATCTGCTGGCAACGAGGCTGAAAGCGCGCGTTGCGATGCGCCCGTTGGTCGAGAAATGGCTGTAAGCGGCTTTGCCTGACGCCACCCTCATTGGTAGTAATTAACCATACCTTGATCGCCTTATTGATTGTTTGAATAAAAGTCTCTTTAGCCCTATGCTTTCTTTACTGCGAGGTCGATGCGACCTTCTTTGACAAGTCTGGTTTGTCGCGCGGCAGGGGCCAACCTTGGTCTGGCGGCGCGAGCGTGGAACAGCCCTGCGAACATAGGGTCGCGCGGGAAAAGACGCGCGCCTCTTGCCTGCTCCACCCGCTTGCGGGGGAGCGGAGAAATAAGAAAGACCAAGGTCGCTTTTCGGGCTGCTCGCCTTATGCGCGAAAATCCGCACTGTACGGAAAAAATCGCTGAACCCCGCGGAAATGTTGGGTCCAGCCTGAACCGGCAACGCCGATTCATCCGCCGAATACGGAGAATGTCGACTTTTTCGGCCGTGGTGACGCTCGTTTATCGCGCGGCGCGCAAAGTCATCGAGGCGCCATCAAGTCCGGCCGACCCCGCACACGCCCGCTTTCGCGCCGCGCCCCGCGGCGTCGAGCGCGGCTTGTGCCGCGATCGGCCGGTCGGTCGCAAGGATATCGACCCCCATACCGGCAAGCGTTGCGTAATAGGCGTCATCGCCTTCGGCTTCGATCCGGCGATCGATCGATGAACGCCCGCCAAGCGTGCCGAAGATCACTTCGACATCCTGATTGTTGAGGATCGAAAAGAGGCGGGGGCTCGGCTCCTCGATGCCGGTAAAGCCGAGAAGGCGGTCAGCCTCGACGCCCGAAGCGATCGCGCGGTTGAGGTCAGACTGCGCCGAGACGCTCAAGGAAATCATCATTGCTGGCGCGAGACGATGGAGCCGTTCGCCCTGCGCCATCGTATAAGCGATGAGGATGACGCGGTCCTCCGCCTGCTGACGAACGATCTCGGCGACGACGTCTTCGTACCGTGCCGAGCGCTTGAAATCGACCTGAACGATGGTTTTGTCCTTGGCCCAGGCAAGCGCGTCGGCCAAGGTCGGCGGCGAAAAGGCCGTGGCGCTGCCGGTGTTGTCTTCAAGGCGCAGCGTGCGGATTGCGGCCCACGGCGTCTCGGAAGCAACGCCTGCGCCAGTTGTCGTGCGGTCGAGCGTGTCGTCGTGGAGGAGAAAGAGAACGCCGTCCGAGGACGCCGCCACATCGAATTCGACCATGGCGGGGGCGGCCGCCAGTGTTGCCTCGAATGTCTCCAAGGCGTTCTCGGGGAGCCCCGGCGCCGGTCCGCCGCGATGGGCCGAAACAAGCGTGATGTCTTCGCGTTCAAGGCATTCGAAAAAGGCGTTGAGATTGCTTTCGGGAGCAAGGCGCCAGCCCGCGCCTTGCGCGGCAATGGCGGCGTTATCCGAGGTGTTGGCGGTGCAGGCGGCGAGGAAAAAAAACGGCGCGATAGCGAATTGACAAATCCGGGAGAACCGCCCTCCGGTCAGGATATGGCCGAATATATCGCCTATTTCGATGAAAGCGGAGACCATGGGCTCGAAAAGATCAGCGCTGGTTTCCCGGTATTTGTACTCTGCGGATGCCTGTTTCGTGTTTCCGACTACATCCATGCTGACGCCCCGAGTTTTTCGCAGATAAAGTTTGAAACGTTTGGCCATGACGCTGTTGTGTTTCATTCGCGCGAAATCCGCAAACGGCTTGGCGAATTTAGAATTCTTCAGGATGAGGCCAGAAGACTGAAATTCATGGATGATGTGGCGGCATTTTTTCGCGGGTCACGTGCGACAATAGTTGCTGCGGCGATCGACAAGCGCAAATTGATTGATCTCTATCGAACGCCGGGCGATCCGTATGAGATCGCCTTGCTTTTCTGTCTCGAAGGGCTGAAGCTCTGTTTGACGGATAGCGGCGCCGCGCCAACCTCGGTCATGTGCGTATTTGAGCAACGGGGCGCAAAGGAAGATGCGGCGCTTGCCGCCGAGTTTGGTCGCATTGTGAATGGCGCAACCATGCTCGGGCCTCTGCCCTTCCGTATCGTCTTTGCAAGCAAGCTTGCGAACATGCCCGGCCTGCAAATCGCTGATCTTGCAGCCTACCCGATTGCGCGCCGTGTGATCGATCCATCGAATGCAAATCCTGCATTCGATGCCGTGCAAACAAGACTGCGCCGGTCGCCGGAGGGCAAAGTTGACGGATGGGGATTGAAGATCTTCCCTTGAAAAGCAGAAGGGCCGCAGTTTTCACCGCAGCCCAGCGCCGACCAGGATAGCCCCAATCCACTTGAGTTGAATATAGGCGTTCAGAAGAATTTGTCAATGGAGTCAAAGAGTTAACTCGTTCTCCGCTGTCTAAGCCCTTGATTTTTGGCGGCTTTGAAGCAGCGTTACGGTTTCAATATGATCGAGCCAATGGTGGTGCCGCCTTCAAGGAGGCGGTGAGCCTCGGCGCCGTCGGCGAGCGCGAACGTCGCGGCGATCCTCGGTTTGAGAACGCCAGCGGCAATCAGGTCAAACACAGCCGTCGCCATGGCGGGAAGCCGGTCGGGCAGGGCGTAGTGGAAGAGCGAGGGCCGCGCGAGGCTGAGCGAGCCGCGCCGGGTCAGCTCCAGCGGCGCAATTGGCGGCACGGGGCCGGACGCATTGCCATAGCTGACCATCATGCCGCGCAAAGCTAGGCTGTCGAGCGAGGCTTCGAATGTTGCCGCGCCGACGCTGTCATAGGCGACGTCGACGCCGCGGCCATTCGTCAGGGTACGGACGGCGCCGGCGAGATCGGCGGTCTTGGACCGGTCGATGACGTCGGCAACCCCGCTTTCGCGCACCGCGGCCTCCTTTGCGGCGCTGCCAACAACCGCGATCACCCGCGCCCCCAGATGAACCGCCCACTGGCAGAGGAGTACGCCAACCCCGCCGGCGGCGGCGGTAACGAGGGCGCTATCGCCGGACTTCAGCGTATAGACCTGACGGAGGAGCATTTCCGCCGTGAGGCCTTTCAGGAACGCCGCTGCCGCGATCTCATCGGGAATTGCATCCGGGATCCGCGCGGCACGCCCGGCATCGACGACGGTTTCGCCCGCATAAGCCCCGGCGCCCGCCAGATACGCGACGCGGTCGCCTTTGCGAAATGGCGCCGTGGCGCCGGCCTCAAGGACAATGCCCGCCCCCTCCTGACCAAGAACTGCCGGGAGGCCGACCGGGTAGAGGCCCTTGCGCTGATAGATGTCGATGAAATTGACGCCGATCGTCGTGTTCCGTACACGGATTTCATGGGGCTCGAGGGCGCGCGGCGCCCCGTCGCGTAGTGAAAAGCCTTCCGGACCGCCGAGGGCTGTAAGGACGAGTTCCTTCATCGCGAGCCTTGTCCCCCTTTGGCAGTCGCGATTTGCCTCGCGCGCCTTCTGGGCCCTATATGGCGGGAAAACGGAGGCTCTGTCATGCGCCTGACTATCAACATCGACGTGACGCCCGCGGAAGCGCGGAGCTTTTTCGGTATGCCGGATGTCGAGCCGATGAACGAGATGATCGTCGCTGAAATGACGAGGCGAGCCAAAGACCAGATGGACACCCTCGCCGACCCGGAGCGCTTTGTAGCGCAGTGGATGGAAATGAGCGGCAAGGGCATGGACGCGCTGCAGGGCATGCTCGGCGCGGCGATGACTGCGGCGGCGTCGCCGGCAAAAAAGAAGTAGGCGGTTCTTACGGCCGGGGCTTTCGGATCTGACGAGACAATTTTCGCGCGCGCCTCCGGCGCCGGGAAAGCGGGCGTTGCGGTCTTCCGGATTTCGGGCCCCGCAGCGTTTTCGGCGGCCGCGGCGCTGTGTGGCCGGTTGCCCGAGCCAAACCGGACTGTGCTGCGCCCAATCCGGAACGCTTATGGCGATTTGATCGACAAGGGACTGGTCATACTCTTCCGAGGCCCTTCGAGTTTTACCGGCGAGGACGTCGCCGAACTGCATCTCCACGGGTCGGCAGCGGTCGAGAGCGCTCTTTTTGATGCGCTTCTGTCGTCCCGTTGCCGGCCGGCCGAGGCGGGGGAGTTCACGCGCCGGGCGCTCATCAACGGCAAGCTTGACCTTGCTGAAGTCGAAGGACTTGGAGATCTTCTCGAGGCCGAAACAGACTTGCAGCGAAAACAGGCATTGGGGCAGTTCGTCGGCCGCCTTTCCGCTGTTGCCGAAGGCTGGCGGGCGCGCCTTGTGGCGATCGCGGCGCCGCTCGAAGCCGAGATCGACTTCCCCGACGAAGGCGGCGTGCCGGCAGATATCGCCGCACGCGCCGGGCCTGAGATCGATGCGCTGCTTGCCGAACTGGAAAGGGTTCGCATCGGCGCTTCCCGCACGCGCGTCGCGCGCGAAGGGGTCAAAGTGGTCATCATCGGCGCGCCGAACGCGGGCAAGTCATCCCTTCTGAATGCGCTTGCCGGCTCTGATCGCGCGATTGTTTCGGACATCCCCGGCACAACGCGAGACGTAATCGAAGCGCGGTTAGACCTCGGCGGCACGCTGGTCTCCCTTTTTGATACAGCCGGACTGCGCGAGGCAACAGCGGATTTGATTGAATCCGAAGGCATACGGCGTACACGGATGAAAGCGGAGCAAGCGGACCTCCGCCTGCTGATGATCGATGTTTCACGTGAAACATCGGGCGGGATGGCCGATCGGGAGACGCAACCAGAAGTAGCAGCATTCGACGAGTATGGCCTTCTTCGCGACGGCGATCTCGTCATCCTCAACAAGATCGATCTCGCCCCGCTGCCGATCCCGAGCGCAAATGTTTCACGTGAAACAATTGCGCTTTCAGCGAGGACTGGCGAAGGTGTTGAGGCCCTGATCGCTCGCCTCACCGCCATCGCCGCCAGTCTTTCCGGCGCGGGCGATGGCGACGGGCTCTCCCGGTTGCGCCATGTCGTTGCTGTCGATACTGCGGCAACCCACCTCGCCGCAGCGCGCGAGCGGCTCGGGTCAGACCCTGAACTTGCCGCCGAGGACATCCGCCTCGCCGCGCGCGCGCTTGGCGCGATCACGGGCGCGGTGGGCGTCGAGGACGTGCTGGGCGCGATCTTTTCGAGCTTTTGTATCGGGAAGTGAGCGCTCCTATGTTTCTGTCTGCCATTCCATTCTCGGACTGGCGGCGTATATGACCCTGCATGAAATCCTACGACGTCATCGTCATTGGCGGCGGACACGCGGGCTGTGAGGCGGCGGCAGCGGCGGCGCGCATGGGGGCACGGACGCTCCTTGCGACCCATCGCGCGGCCACAATCGGTGAGATGTCCTGCAACCCCGCGATTGGCGGGCTGGGGAAAGGGCATCTTGTCCGCGAGATCGATGCGCTCGATGGCCTGATGGGCCGGGTCATTGATGTTGCAGGCATTCAGTTCCGGATGCTGAACCGGTCCAAAGGGCCAGCCGTCCGGGGCCCTCGCGCGCAAGCCGACCGCAAGCTTTACCGCCAGGCAATGCAAGCTGCGATCGCGGCGACGCCAAATCTCGAAGTTGCGGAAGTCGCCGTCGAGGACCTGATCGTCGCCCATGAAACCGGGGCCGCGCACGTCGTTGGCATCATTGCCTCCGATTGCCGGGAGATTCGGGCGGGCGCGGTCGTGCTGACTACAGGCACGTTTCTGAAGGGCGTCATTCATATCGGCGACAAGCGCATCCCCGCCGGGCGCGTTGGCGAAGCGCCGGCGATAGGCCTTTCCGACCGGCTCTATGGCTGCGGCTTTGCCATGGGGCGCCTGAAAACCGGGACCCCCGCGCGCCTCGACGGCCGGACGATCGACTGGGCGAGCCTTGCGATGCAGCCGGCCGACGGCAGTCCCGTGCCGTTCTCCTTCCTCACCGACAAGATCCGCGTGCCGCAGATCGCTTGCGGCATCACCTATACGACCAAAGCAACGCACGACGTGATCGCGCGCAATATCAAGCGCTCGGCCGTTTATTCCGGGAGCATCGCGGGGCGCGGACCCCGGTATTGCCCGTCGATCGAAGACAAGATTGTCCGCTTTGCAGAAAAGGACAGCCACCAGATTTTTCTCGAGCCGGAAGGGCTGGACGACCCGACGGTCTATCCGAACGGCATTTCGACCTCGCTTCCGGAAGACGTTCAGGACGAGTTTCTGAAAACGATTCCCGGTCTTGAACGGGCGCAAGTGATCCGGCACGCTTATGCGATCGAGTACGACTATGTCGATCCGCGCGAACTTCTTGCGACCTTGGAGAGCAAACGTCTGCCGGGGCTTTTCCTCGCCGGGCAGATCAACGGCACCACCGGCTATGAGGAGGCAGCGGCGCAAGGGTTGGTCGCCGGCGCTAATGCCGCCGCGAAAGTGGCTGGCTCGGGCGCTATCCTGTTTGACCGGTCGGAGGCGTATATCGGCGTCCTCATCGACGATCTCGTCAGCCGCGGCGTCACCGAGCCCTATCGGATGTTTACGAGCCGGGCGGAGTATCGCCTGACGCTGAGGGCAGACAACGCGGACTTGCGCCTCACGGCGCGGGGCGAGTTGCTCGGCCTCGTAGGCCGCGAGCGGGCGGAAGCGTTCCACGTGAAACGGGGCCTCATCGACGACGCGCGCGACTGGGCGAACGCCCACGGCCTCACCCCGAACGAAGCCGTACGCCTTGGCGTCGCGGTCAATCAGGACGGGCGCCGCCGCAGCGTTGTCGACCTCCTCGCTCTGTCCGGCGTCTCGCTGAAGACGCTTGCCGGCGTTTGGCCCGAGGCAGGTTCGTTCCGTCCCGACGTCGCCGAGCAGATCGAGATCGAAGCGCTGTACGCCGGCTATCTCGACCGGCAAGAGGCGGACATTCTCGCTTTTCGCAAGGACGAGTCGCTGCGCCTGCCGCATGACACGCCCTATGCGTCGATCACCGGCCTCAGCCATGAAGTGCGTCTCAAACTCGCCGAGGTGCGGCCGGCAACGATTGGCCAGGCTGGGCGGATTGAGGGCGTCACTCCGGCGTCCCTAGCGGTTTTGCTTGCCTGGTTCCGCAAAACCCAGCGCGCGGCAAGCTAAGTGCACGGCGAATCGGCGTTAGGATGACCGATGACTTACGGCCCTGACCAGTTCGCCGCCGAGTATGGCGTTTCACGTGAAACATTGGAACGGCTCCTTGCCTATGATGCGGCGCTTCTCGATTGGGCGTCCCGCCATAACCTTATTGCCCGATCGACGATCGAGGAGCGCTGGGAGCGGCACTTCCGCGACAGCGCGCAGCTCTACCCGTTGATACCGGCAGACGCGCGGTTGCTCGCCGACCTCGGGAGCGGCGCCGGGTTCCCGGGCCTCGTCCTCGCGGCGATGGGGGAAAAGAAAGGGCTCGAAGTCGTCCTCGTCGAATCGATCGGCAAAAAGGCGGCTTTCCTCTCGGCAGCGATCGACGCCATGCAGTTGAAGAACGTCCGGGTCATACCCCAACGCATTGAAAAACTTAAGATAAAGCGACCGGATGTCATTTCGGCGCGGGCTCTCGCCCAACTGCCGAAATTGCTGGTCCATGCCTATGATATTGGCGGGCAAACGGCGCTGTTGATGTTTCCAAAGGGTCAAGATGTTGATGCTGAATTGACCGAGGCCACTAAATGTTGGCATATGAAGGTCGAGCGCCGGGCCAGCGTTACCAATCCCGGCTCTACTGTCCTGCTGATCCGTGAGTTGAGGCCGAAACGGCCTCCAGCCTAGAAGAAACGCAAGGCCGCGACCCCTTGATGAGCCAAGCAAAGCCGCCGCGCATTCTCGCGATCGCCAACCAGAAGGGCGGCGTCGGCAAGACGACGACGGCGATCAACCTGTCGACTGCGCTGGCCGCTGTTGGAGAGAAAGTCCTGCTGATCGACCTTGACCCGCAAGGCAACGCCTCGACGGGCCTTGGGTCTGATGCGGCGGATCGCTCGGTCACAACCTATGACGCGCTGATGGGCGAGTACCGGCTCGAAGCCGCCGTTGTGGAGAGCGGCATTCCTGGCTTGCGGCTCGCGCCGGCCGGGCTCGACCTTGCCGGGGCGGAAGTCGAGCTGATCGACGCGGACCGGCGCCATTACCGGCTTGCGGACGCGCTCGGCGAATATCTCAAGATTGCCAAAGAGACGACGTACGTCCTCATCGACTGCCCGCCGTCGCTGTCGCTTCTGACGATCAACGCGCTCGCCGCCGCTGACGCTGTCGTTATTCCTCTGCAGGCGGAGTTCTTTGCGCTCGAAGGACTGTCGCAGATCATGCGCACAATAGAGACCGTCCGTGGGCGGATCAATCCGCGGCTCGAGCTGCAAGGCATCGTTCTCACCATGGTCGACGGGCGCAACAACCTCGCCGGCGCCGTCGAAAACGACGTGCGCGCCCATATGGGGGCCAAGGTCTACGACACCGTCATTCCGCGCAATGTGCGCGTCTCGGAAGCGCCAAGTCACGGCAAACCCGCGCTGCTTTACGACCTGAAATGCGCCGGCAGCCAGGCCTATATCCGCCTCGCAAGCGAGCTCATTCAGCGCGAACGCGACGCACGAAAGGCGGCGTAAGGTGAGGGATTGGGGATCAGGGATCAGGGATTTGGGAAGCGGGCGATGGCGACATGGCCGGTATGCCCTTAATCGCAATCACGACGTGGTCACCCACGGACTTGTTCCGTGGGTCTCAGGCAACCCGCGCCGGGGCTTACGGCAACGGATCCACGGACCAAGTCCGTGGGTGACCATGGAACTTGATGCGGGACTTGTGCTCCCAATACGAGCGTCGCCGCTCTGCATTCCCCTGTTCGATGGGCCCCCACAATGAGCCCCGGCAAACCCCCTCGCGGCCTTGGGCGCGGGCTTGATGCGCTGCTCGGCGAGGCGGGGCTCGCCCGGCCAAGAGGCGGCGAAGGCATGGCTGCCGACACCGAGGGCAATGCCGGCAAGGCCCCCTTTGACGGCATGCCCGATAACCCGCTCGGCGTTTCAATGCCGGGGCGGCGCATGCAAACCTTGCCGGTTGAGTTCTTGCGGCCGAACCCGAGCCAGCCGCGGCGCCAATTCGACAAGGCCGCGCTCGAGGACCTCGCGGCGTCGATCAAGGCCCGCGGGCTTTTGCAGCCGATCCTGTGCCGCCCGATTGCGCAGGACCATTACGAGATCGTCGCCGGCGAGCGCCGCTGGCGCGCGGCGCAAATGGCCGCCGTCCCGGATGTGCCGGTCATTATCCGCCAATTGTCAGACGAGGCGGCGGCCGAAATCGCGCTGATTGAAAACGTCCAGCGCGTCGATCTCAACCCGATCGAGGAGGCGGCAGCCTATCAGCGCCTCGTCGAGACGCATGGCCGCACGCAGGATGAAATCGCCCGCGCGGTCGGCAAGTCGCGCAGCCACATTTCGAACCTCATCCGCCTGATGAGCTTGCCCGCGCGGGCCAGAACCGCGCTCGAAGACGGCGCAATCACAATGGGGCATGCGCGCGCGCTGCTCGGGGCGCGCGACCCCGATGCGGCGCTGACGATCGTCCTGAAGCGCGCGCTGAGCGTGCGCGAGACCGAACGCCTGATGAAGGACGAGGGCGCAGCGCCGTTGCCCGCGGCTGCGGTTGGGCGCGAGCCGGGCAAACCGTCCGTGCCCGGAAAGAAAGACGCCGACACCCGCGCGCTCGAGGGCGACCTTGCCGCAGCCCTCGGCCTCGAAGTCGCAATCGACCACAAGCCGAAGGGCACGGGCGTTCTGACCATCGCCTACCGCAGCCTCGATCAGCTCGACGACTTGTGCAAAAGGCTGATGGGGCAGGGGGTATAGACGAGGGCGGGTTCAGGCCGGGTTGCGATTATTTGAACTCACCGATCGCTGTCATCCCGGGGCTCGCGCAGCGCGCGAGTGCCCGGGATCGATCTTCCTGGCACAGATGAACCACTGCATGAACCCCGGGCGCCGGGCGATGACGGGTTCATAACAGGCATCCCATAGATGCAACCAGAAGTTCACGGCGTACGGCAAAGCGGCCGCAAAAGTCCGCACTCTCCGTATTCGGCGGAAATTCCGGCTACGCGGCGTGAGCTTGAACCCAGCATTTCCGCGGGGTTCAGCGATTTTTTCCGTACAGTGCGGATTCTCGCGCAGGAGGCGAACGAGCACCGGCAGTCCCGCGCCGTCATGAAACGGGCGAGCGTTTTTACGACAGGCGCCGCCAGAGGGTTAACCCACCGCACCGCGCCCCAAACCGGACTTTTCAACCCGGCGCTTCGAGGGGGGCAACCCCCGATCTTAAGCACTGGCTTAGAGATATCAATTCACGAATGATGGGGCCTTCGAGGGGCCGAAGTCAAACAATCAATAAGGCGAAATCGTTATGGTTAATTCGTGCAATGATTGTTTTAACAAAGGCCGGCGACAGGCAAGGGAAGGCAACTTTGCCAGCGCATCCCGCGTTCGCGGGACAGGGGAGAAGAGCGCGCTGCGCGAGAGCCCGGATCCATGTTCCGCGCACAAAATAATCACCGATGGCCCCCGGGCGCCGCCTACGCCGGCCCCCCGGGGTGACGGATTCCAAATGGGCGTCGTCAACGCTGGCCGGCATCAGAGCCGCGCAAGCAGCGTCCGTATTTCAGGCCCCCCTCCTCTGTATTACAAACCGTAATACAACTTTCCGATGACCACGATCTCCGTCCGCCTTTCTGCAGAAGACAAGCGCGCGCTTGACGCGATCCGGAATGCGACCGGCAAGTCGGCGTCCGATGTCGTGCGCGAGGCGCTGCACAAAAAGCGCAAACGCGTGGGCGGGCGCAAACGCGAGCGCGACACGTCCTTTGCTGACGCCTATCGGGTGCTGATGGCGCAACTGCCCGATGACCCCGTCGAACCCGTCACGGACGATGCATCGAACGTCAGCGCACGCGTCCGCGAGATTATCGAAGCCAAGTGGCGCGCAGGCCGCCTTTAGGCGTCAACGATGATTCTCATCGACACGGGGGCCGCTCGTCGCCGCGTTTCGCCGCAACGACGCGCATCACGCTTATTGCAAGCGAAAGATTGATGCGTTGACGGGTCCAGTGGCGACTATTCTGCCGGTCCTGACAGAAGCGTTTTATATGCTCGGCCCTGACACCCGGGCATCTGGCGCGCTATGCTCCATGATGCTCGGCGGCGCGCTCAAATTGCATCTGCCGGGCGCCGAAGAACTCGAACGCGCGTTCGAATTGATGGAGGACTACGCAGACCTCCCCATGGATTTCGCCGACGCCTCCCTCGTCGCCGCCGCCGAGACGCTCGGCACACGGAAGATTTTCACGCTCGACAGGCGCGACTTCGCGGTCTACCGGATCAGGAAAGGCCGCCGGCGGCTCGCCGCGACGAATGTCTGAGCCTCCCTACCGCCCCGCCATCACGGCAATCCGGAACAGCGCGCGCTCGGCAATTTCGAGGTCGGGGAGGCCCGTCGATTTTGCGCCAAGCTCAGCGAAACGAAAACCTTACCAATCCGCATCAATTATTCCGAGCGGCAGCAGCGGCGATCTCTTGCTTGAGCTCCGCTTCAAATCCGCGATGGGACGGGTTTTGCGTGACTGTTGCCCGCGAGTATGCGCGCACAAGAGCATCGGCAAAAACAGCGTCATCGAACCGCCGCTGCAAGGGCCGGCGGACAGGTCGAGCCGTCAGCCGCGGAAACTTGTCCTTCATAAAGTGATCGGCCAAGTAACCGCTGGACTGGTCAATGTTGTAAGCAAGATATGAAGTAAATGCTTCGCCAATTCCGCCATTGACGACGGAGGTCATCTCCAAGCCGATTTCAGCAGGCAATGACCCGAAATCATAAGGCGCTACCCGAAGCGTCCCCAGATCGACGACTTCTCCAGGATTTACGTCAAACTCCTCGAACCAATCACCGAAAAGCCCAAGATAGGAAATGGACGTTCTGTAATTGCCTCGCGCGCCGGACATCGATCCAAAAACAACGCGATATCGTCCCGGCGGCAGAGCGACGGCGCCCGTTATTGAAAGAAGCATCGAGAATCTTTTTCCTGTAGGCACATTCTCAATCGTCACTTTGGCGTCGTAGAAACCCTGACCGCCGCGAAATGACATTACGACCGCCGACGCAAGGCCCTGCTCTATTTTCGCCAGATCGCGACCGCTGACGCCCGTCGCGGCGCGTGCTGAAAGTGACACCATCAGCGCTGCGGAGGCAACCAAAAAAGCAAGCAATCGGAACATTATTAACGCACCGCTGAGATATTGTTTTTATATCTATAATTCTATCATTTGCAAAGCAAGTAAGATAGTACAGAGGAGACATTTCGTTTTCCAAATTGACGAAAACGGACGGTTCCGCACATTCCCCCTACCGCCCCGCCATCACAGCAATACGAAACAGCGCGCGCTCGGCAATCTCCTGATCGGGAAGGCCCGTCGTTTTCGCGCCAAGCTCGGCGTCGAGGAGCGCATCGAGCGCGGCGTCGATTTTGGCTAGCGGCCAGCGTTTGAGGCGCATCTCGAAACTGCGCTTTTCCATAAAAAAGACCGGCGGCCTGAGGCGGCCCATCGCGGTCTCGGCGGACGCGCCTTCGTTGATCAGCCCTTGCGCGGTCCTGAGGCGCGCCATCTCGCGCTGCGCAAGGCGCAGCGTGCCGATCGGGCTTGAGCCTGCCCCGGACAAGCGGTGGAGCGCGAGCGCGAGGCGGGCGGGCGCGCCGTCGGCGGCGGCGCTCGCCGCTTCCGCGCCAGCGTCCGAGATCGTATCGACGAGGCTCGACTTTACATCGTCAAGGCTGATTGTCGCCGGCCCCGAACGCACGGCCTTCGGGCCCTTGTAAAGGATCAATTTATCGATCTCGGCTCTGCTCAAGCCCCGATCCTCACCGAGGAACGAGACGAGAAACGATAGCGCGCTGTCCTCGAATTTCAGGTCTTCGGCGCGCGCCGCGTCAACCGCCAGCGCGCGCACATCGGCCGCGCCGTCCGCGTAGCAGGGAAGGGCAACGCAGGACTTCGACCCTTCGAACAATTTTCTGAGGCCGGAGGTTTTGGCAAGATCGCCCGCCTCGATGATGACGACGCCATTGGCTTTCAGATATCCGCCGTCGAGCCCCGCAACGACGAGGCGCGCCGCCTCGCCGGCAGCTTCGCCGCTCGTTCGTATGCGGACAACCCGCTCGCCGCCCATCATGGAGAGGGCCGCCGCCTCATCGGCAAGACGAGACGGCTCGCCCTTGAGGTCGGCGTCGGCGAGTTCGATAGTGTTGAACGGGTCCTTGAAATCGGGCGCGACTTGGGCCGCGATCTTGTCTGCGCGCTCGCGCACGAGGCCGAGATCGGGGCCGTAGACAAGGACCGCGCCAACGCGTTTGTCGCGGGCGGCGAGGAAAGCGTCGATTGCCTTGCCCTTGAGGGCCGTCACGTTTTGTCCCGGTCCGCGGCAATTTTCAGCAACACGTCGCGCTCGATGTCTTCAACGAGCTGCGCGGCGGCTTTTTCCTTGGCGGCTTCCTCGGCGTAGAGCGTTGAATATTGCGAATCGACAACGTTGAACGACGCAATCGACACGACATTGCCCGCATAGCGCTTGCCGGTTGTGCGTTCGACCAGCGTATAGTCGGCAACGAGGCGGTAATTATAGCGCGTGACGGAAGCGTCGATCTGCACCGCAAGGCGCTCGGCCTGTTCGCTCGCTTTGACTGTGAGGTCATACTGCGCCGCCGACGCCTCGCCCCTGGTGCGCCGCCGGAACGCGCTCTCAACGATGGGCGCGATGGCTTCGGGCGCCTCGACGCTGGCAAGCGCCATTGAAGCCAGGCCCGAGGCGTCTCCATCGGCCGTCGCATAAAGCGGGCGGAAGCCGCAGGCGGCCAGAGCAAGAGCGATGGCAATGCTTGTCGTCAGTCTGCTGATCATCCTGCGCTCCTTGCCATAGTGTCAGCTCGCGACAATGTTCACGATCCGGCCCGGCACGACGACGATTTTGCGGATCGTCAGGCCTTGTGTGTAGCGTGTCACTTCCGGTTCGGCGAGGGCGAGTGCTTCAATCGAAGGCGCGTCGAGCGAAACGGCGACCGTAATCTCCGCGCGGCGTTTGCCGTTGACCTGGACGGGAAGCACGACTTCGTCCCGCACGAGCAAGGAAGGGTCGGCCGCCGGCCACGGCGCGTTGCAGACGAGGCCCGTCCCGCCGAGGATTTCCCAGCACTCCTCGGCAAGGTGCGGCGTGAACGGCGCGATCAGCCGGACGAGGGCTGAGAGCGCCTCGGCAAGCGCCCACTCTTCCGCTCCCCCGCTTGCGGCGCTTTTGCGCACGCTTGTCAGAAACTCATAGAGCCGGGCGATCGCCTTGTTGAAGCGGAAATTCTCGATGTCGTCGGTGACGCCGTTGATGGCCGCGTGCGTCGCGCGGCGCAGCGCTGTCGCCTCCGCGGAAAAGGATGCGGGCGGGCGCGCCGGGTCGTGCGCTTTCAGCAACCCTGCCGCGGTCTCGACCGTTTCATAAACGCGGCCGACAAATTTCCACGCGCCGGTGACGCCGCTCTCGGTCCACTCAACGTCGCGCTCGGGCGGCGAATCTGAGAGCAGAAAGAACCGCGCCGCGTCAGCGCCGTATTGGTCGGCGATCCCTTCTGGGGCGACGACGTTCTTCTTCGACTTCGACATTTTTTCGATGGGGCCGATCGCGACGTCAGCGCCGGTATCGGCGCGCCGCGCCTTGCCTGCCTCGACAATTACGTCGTCGGGCAGGAGAAAGGCCCCCGATTGATCCCTATACGTCGCATGCGTCACCATGCCTTGCGTGAACAGCCGCGCAAAGGGCTCAGTCGCCGAGACATGCCCCGTCGCCTGCATCGCGCGCGTGAACCAGCGGGCGTAGAGGAGGTGCAAGATCGCGTGCTCGACGCCACCGATATATTGATCGACGGGCAGCCAGTAATCGGCGTCCGCCTTGTCGAGGGGACGGTCGTTACGCCCTGCCGCAAAGCGCGCGAAATACCACGACGAGTCGACGAACGTATCCATCGTGTCGGTCTCGCGGTGCGCAGGGCCCCCGCAGTCCGGACACGGAACATTCCGCCAGGCCGGCGTGCGGTCCA